>NZ_JAUSLW010000032.1 GCF_030645195.1 Phenylobacterium sp.
GCGAGACCGAGGTCCTGCGCGGCGTCGTCGAGGGCAAGGCCAACAAGATCATCGCCTTCGAGCTGGGGATCAGCCCCCGCACCGTGGAGGTCTACCGCGCCAACGTCATGACCAAGACCGGCGCCGCCAGCCTGTCGGAGCTGATCCGCATGGCCCTGCTGGCCGGGTTCGCCTGACTCCGAGATTGCGCTGTATCAAATACGCCCGCCCCGGCTTCCCCTAGGGTTTCCAGCTCAGACTGGAGACTGGACTGCGTGTCGAACCGCCCACCAAACATCGTTCTCGTGGATGACGACATCGCCCTGCGCACCGCCCTGACCTTCACCCTGGAGCTGGATGGCTTCGTGGTGACCGCCCTGGGCAGCGGCGAGGACCTTCTCAACTGCACCCTCCCAGACGCCCCGGCCTGCCTGGTGCTGGACCAGAACATGGGCGGCCTCACCGGCCTCGATTCCCTCGCCCAGCTCCGTTCGCGTGCCATCGACCTGCCGGCCCTGCTGATCACCAGTCATCCCCGCCAGAGCGTCCGAGACGCGGCCGCGGCCCTGGGCGCGGTGATCGTGGAGAAGCCTCTCCTGGGGGACGCCCTGCTCTCGGAGATCGACGCGGCGTTGAAGCGGCAGGCCGCGATCCGCAAGGCGGTTCCCGAGACCCCACGGCCAAGTTGACCCCCGTCAAGGCGACCGGGCGCGGCTCCGAGCCAGATGGCCGGCGACTTGAAGGGAGATTCCGCCGTGCGCCCGAAAGGTGACGTCCCGTCGCCCGATTCCGCCGCCCCGCCGGAGGCGGAGCTGCGGCGACGGGTCGTCGAGATTCTGGACGAGAACCACCTGATGAGCGTCGCCACCAACCGCAGCGACGGCTGGCCCCAGGTGACCCTGGTCAACTATCTGCGGGAGGGACATGCCCTCTGCTTCGTGGTGGCGCGCGACAGCCAGAAGTTCGCCAACATCGTCCGCGACCCCCGGGTGTCCCTGGCCATCGGCGGGGGTTCGGCCCGGGGCCTGTCCATGTCGGCCCAGGTCCATGAGGTGACCGAGCCGCGCCGCATCGAGCAGATCAACAAGGTCATCTGGGCGCGCGCCCAGGCGAGGGCCTTCTCGCCTCATCCCCTGTCCCCCGCCGTGGCGGTGCTGCAGGCCGATCCGGAGATCGTGGCCCTGACCGACTACGCCGTCCCGCCCGGCCGCCGGGACCTGATGCGAATCGTCGAGGACTGGCGCGTGGAGAAAATCTAGAGCACGTCAGGCGGAAGTGGATTCCGGTTCCGCCGCCCGACGCGCTCTAAACTTTTGAATCTAGACCCTTCTTGCCGTTTCAGACGGGTCCGTCTGAAACGGCAAGAAGGGTCTAGGCCGCCGCCGCGCCGAGACGGCCGACGGCGCGGAGCCAGGCCTCGCGCCGGGCGGGTTTGCCCTCGACGTCGCCGAGGATCGAGTGCCGGATCGGGCTGACGCCGGAGATCCAGAGAATGCCGCGCTCCAGGGCCCGCAGACCGGCGGCGTCGAACACCCAGCGAAACACCGGCGCCGGCATGCCCATGGTGACGATCATCCGGGCCGAACGCCCCTTCAGCAGGCCGCCAAGGCCGCCGCCGTCCTTGCGCAGGGCGAAGCCGTAGCGGAACACCTGCTCCAGGAAGGCCTTCAGCTGGGCGGGCGCGCCCCCCAGCCAGAGCGGGAAGATCATCACGACGTGGTCGGCCCAGGCGATGGCGGTCTGGGCGCTGGCGATCACCGCCGGCGGCGGAGTGTCCTCGAAGTCCTGTTTCGAATGGATCATCGGGAAGTCCAGCGCGCCCACGTCGATGCGGCGGATCATGTGGCCGGCCTCGCTGGCGCCCCGGACATAGGCGTCGGCCAAGGCCGCGGCGAACCGCGTCCCGGAGGGGTCGGGGTGGCCGTTGATGACGACGATCTTGCGGGCCATCAGAGCGCCTTGGCGTGACGCCCGGCTTCGGGGGCGAAATAGGCGTCGAAGACCGCGCAGACGGTCCTCACCACCAGGCGGCCGAGTTCGGTGACGGTCAGTCGGTCGCCCTGCAGCACCACGAGTCCGTCGTCGACGAAGTCCTTGAGATCGGCGAACGCGTCGTTCAGGTCGGCCAGGGCGCGGCCATGGCGGGCGCAGACGGCGCCAAGATCCACCTGCAGGTCGCACATCAGACGTTCGATGATCTCGCCGCGGAATCGGTCCTCGGCCGTGACCACGACGCCGCGGGCGATGGGCAGGTCGCCGGCGGCGATGGCGGCGCGCCAGCCCAGTTCCTGGGCGACGTTCTGCACCAGGCCCTGGGGCAGGCTGCCGATGGCCGAGGCGCCGAGGCCCAGCAGGGTCTGGGCGCTGTCGGTGGTGTAGCCCTGGAAGTTGCGGCGCAGGCGGCCCTCGGTCTGAGCGCGGGCCAGGTCGTCGGTGGGCAGGGCGAAGTGATCCAGGCCGATGCGAACATAGCCCGCGGCCATCAGGTGCTCGGCGGCGGCCTCGCTCTGGTCCAGGCGCTCGGCGGCGCCCGGCAGGGCGGCCTCGTCGATGAGTTGCTGGTGGGTCTTCATCCAGGGCACATGGGCGTAGCCGAACAGGGCCAGACGCTCGGGCCGCAGGGTGAGAATCTTGTCCACCGTGCTGAGCGTGTTGACCGTGGTCTGCTTGGGCAGGCCGTACATCAGGTCCAGGTTGATGGATCCGACCCCGGCCTCCCGCAGCCAGCCGACGCAGGCGGCGATCTGCTCGAAGCTGACCTCTCGGTTCACGGCGGTCTGGACGGCGGGCGTCAGGTTCTGCACCCCCAGGCTCGCCCGCGACAGGCCATGGGAGGCCGCGGCCTGCACCCAGTCGCGGGTCAGGACCCCCGGGTCGAGCTCGGCGGCCACCTCGGCGTCGGCGGTCACGTCGAAGATCTCGCGCAGCCGACCGAAGATGGCGGTCATCTCCTCCGGCGACAGCATGTTGGGGGTGCCGCCCCCGAGGTGGATCGCGTTGGCCGCCAAGCGGTGCGGCAGGGCCTGCTCCAGCAGGTCCATCTCGGTGACCAGGTGATTGACGTAGTCACGAACCGGCTCGTGGCGGTTCACCGCCCGGGTGTTGCAGCCACAGTACCAGCAGAGCTGGGCGCAGAAGGGGATGTGCAGATAGAGCGACACCGGATCGGTGGACGGCAGCTCGGCGAGCCAGCGGCGGTAGGTGGCCGCGTCGACCTCGGGAGAGAACTGGACCGCGGTGGGATAGCTCGTATAGCGCGGGGCGCGACCGTCATACTTGGCGATCAGTTCGTCCATCGCCAGGGTGACCGGCTTGGGGGCGTGCAGGACAGAGGGCGGGGTCGACAAGGCGGCGGTCTCCGGAACGGTGTTCGCTCCATTGAGACTCAACAGACCCCACACGCCCTGACCTGGATCAAACCCGGGGGAGCGGCGCGTCCTGGGGGTCGTCGATGAGGATGCGGGCGGCGTCGCCGTCGGGGTCTTCGTACTGGCCGTTGCGGACCGTCCACCAGAATGCGCCCAGGCCGATGAGGGCCAGCAGGACCGAGAAGGGGGCCAGCAGGAAGAAGATGTTCATCGGCCCGCCCGGTTCATGCGCAGGGCGTTGAGGGTCACCGCCAGGGAGGAGCCCGACATGGCCAGCGCCGCCAGGAAGGGATTGATCAGGCCCAGCATGGCCGCCGGCGCGGCGATCAGATTGTAGAGGGCGGAGAAGCCGAAGTTCTCCAGGGCCCGCCGGCGCGCCGTGCGGGCGACGTCGAAGGCGGTGACCACCGCCCCCAGGGCCTCGCCGGAGAACACCAGGTCGGCGGCGTTCTGGCTGGCGTCGAGCGCCGTGCCCGGCGCCATGGCGGCGTGGGCCTTGGAGAGGGCTGCGGCGTCATTGAGGCCGTCGCCCACCATCAAGACCTTCTGGCCCGCCAGGGACAGGGCCTCGACAGCCTCGGACTTCTCGAAGGGGGTCAGGCCGGCGCGCCATTGATCGACCCCCAGCTCGCGGGCCACCGCCGCCACCGGACCGGCATGGTCGCCGGAGAGGATCTCCACCGTCAGGCCGCGGGCCTTCAAATCCTCGATGGCCGCCCGCGCGTCGGGGCGGATGGCGTCGTGGAAGGCGAAGCGAATCTTGGTGTCGCCCTCGAAGGCGAACCAGAACTCGCTCTCGTCAGCCGAGGGTTCGGCGACGCCGACGAAGGCGGCGCGGCCCAGGCGCGCGCGGCGGCCGCCGATCACGCCCTCGACCCCCTGGCCGGGGGTCTCCACCACGTCCTGGGCCAGGGTCTCGCCCGGATCCTCGTCGGCGAGCGCCCGGGCCAGGGGATGGGCCGAGGCCCGCGCCAGGGGCGCGGCCAGGGCGATGGCCGCGGGAACCGGGTCCACCAGGGTCGGCCGCCCCAGGGTGAGCACGCCGGTCTTGTCAAAGACCACGTGGGTGATCTCGGCCAGGCGCTCCAGGGCGGCGCCGGACTTCACCAGCACCCCCTTGCGGAACAGCCGCGCCGAGGCGGTGATCTGCACGGCGGGCACAGCCAGGCCCAGCGCGCAGGGGCAGGTGATGATCAGGACCGCGACGGCCCGCAGCAGGGCCTCGCGGGGGCCAAGGCCGAGCGCCCAACCCAGGACGAAGGTCAGGGCAGCGGCGCTGTGGACGACGGGGACGTAGATGGCCGCGGCGCGGTCGGCCAAGCGGACATAGAGGGACTTGCTCTGGGCGCCGGCGTCCACCAGCCGGGCGATGGCGGCCACCGCGGAGTCGTCGGAGCGGGCCAGGGCCTGGAGGGTGAGCGTCCCCCAGAGGTTGAGGCCCCCGGCGCGGCAGACCTGGCCGGGGCGCACGGCGATGGGGCGCGTTTCGCCGGTCAGAAGGGCGTTGTCGAGCTCCGAGCGGCCGGACTCCACATGGGCGTCGACGGGGATGCGTTCGCCGGGGCGCACCAGGATCAGGTCGCCGACGGCGACCTCGCTGAGGGGCTTGCGGTGCTGGGCGCCGGCGGCGTCGAGGACGGTGGCGCTGGGGGCCTGCATGGCCAGCAGGTCGGCGGCGGCGCTGCGGGCGCGGCTGCGCAGCTTGTGATCCATCCAGCGGCCGATCAGCAGCAGGAAGAGCAGGGAGACGGCGGCGTCGAAATAGGTGTCGCGGCCGTGCAGGAGGGTCTCGACGAAGCTGATCCCCAGGGTCAGCAGGACGCCCAGGGAGATCGGCACGTCCATGTTGGCGCGGCCGACTCTCAGGGACCGCCAGGCCGATTCGAAGAAGGGCATGCCGGCATAGAGGGCGCAGGGGGCGCCGATCAGGCCGCTGAGAACCTGCATCATGGTGCGGGTTGAGGGCCCCAGCTCCTGGCCGAACAGGCCGGCCCACAGGGGCACCGAGAACATCATGGCGTTGCCGGCGCCGAAGGCGGCGACGCCGAGCGCCAGGGCCAGGCGGCGGCCCTCCTTGTCATGGGCCGCGGTCGCGAGGCCCGGATCGTAGGGGGCGGAGGGATAGCCCAGCCGCTCCAGGATGCTCATCACCCGAGCGGGGTCGCCGGTGCGATCGGCGAAGGTGACGGTGAACTTGCCGGAGGTGAGGTTCAGGCGGGCGCGCTCGACGCCGGGCATGGCGCCCACCGCCGTCTCGATCTTTGACAGGCAGGCGGCGCAGCGGGCGCCCTTCACCAGCAGGTCCAGGGTGGCGCCGCCGTCCTTGTCGGATTTCAGAAAGGCCGAATAGTCGGGCGCCGCGTCATAGGTCACCGCCATGTCAGCCTCCGCTCGGCCTCGAAACGGGCGCCGGCGCGGTCGTGGGCCACCAGGCTGAGGTCCCAGGCGCCGGTCAGGCCGGCGACGCGGGCGACATAGGTCCCCGGCGCGGTCTCGGCGAACTTGGCGGTCTTGGCGCCGGACTCGGTGGCCGGGCGCTCCAGCTTGGCCTGGACGGCGAGCCCGGTGACCGGGACCCCGGCGCGGTCGCGGAAGGACACCGTGACGGCGCCGCCTGCGCCGGCCGCGGCGATGGCGCGCCAGCCGAGGCGGTCCTGGGCGGCCAGCTGGGCGAGCTTCTTGTTGTAGGCCACGCCGTCCTCGTAGGGGGTCACCGAGACCTCGCCGGGGAAGGTGCGGATGGCCATGATGGTGAAGCCGGTGTCCACGGCGATCACCACCAGGAAGAAGCCGACGATCATGGCCAGGACGTGAAGGCCGCGCAGCTGGAAACCGGTTGGGGATTCGGTCTGGCTCATCGCGCGTTCGCGGCTCCCGAGAGGAAGTTGGTCTTGACGGTCATGGCGTCCCCGTCGGCCCGCAGGGCGAAGGCGGCGGGCATGTTGGGGGCGTCGATGGCGGCGGCGGGGACGGTGACGAAGACCCGCACGGCGCGGACCTCATTGGGCTCGACGCGGACCCGCAGGGCCTCGCCGTCGGTCGCCGCGCCCGGCGTCCGCAGGCGGGCGCCCGGAGGCCCGGTGAAGGCGATCGCCACATCCTTCGGGTAGAAGCCGCGATTGGCGATCTTCAGGGTGTAGCCGTCGCGGATGGCGCCGTCGTGCAGGCGCACGAACATCGGATTGCGGTCGCGCAGGACGTGGACATCCAGGGCGCTGCGATGGGTCATGCCCCAGATCATCAGGGCGCTGACCAGGGTGAGCGCCACGGCGTAATAGGCGGTCCGGGGGCGCAGCAGGCGATAGATCGGGGTCTGGCGGGCCACACGCGCGGCCACGGCGGCGTCGGTGTCGTAGGCGATCAGGCCCTTGGGTCGGCCGACCTTCTCCATGATCTCGTCACAGGCGTCGATGCACAGGCCACAGTTGATACACTCCAGCTGGGAGCCGTCGCGGATGTCGATGCCGGCGGGGCAGACCACCACGCAGGCGTTGCAGTCGATGCAGTCGCCGCGGCCCTCCCAGGTCGCGCCCTTCTTGTGGGGGCCGCGGGTTTCGCCGCGGTCGCGCCGGTAGGTGACCTGCAGGGAATGCTCGTCCAGCATCGCCCCCTGGATGCGGGGCCAGGGGCAGAGATAGGTGCAGACCTGTTCGCGCATGAAGCCCGCGAAGGCGTAGGTGGTGACCGTCAGCAGGGCGCAGAAGATGTAGGCGGTGGCCGGCGCCTGGCCGATCCAGAAGTGGCGGATCAGGGTCGGGGCGTCGTGGAAGTAGAAGATCCAGGCCCCGCCGGTGCCGAAGCCGATGCCCAGCCAGACCGCGTGCTTGCCGATCTTGCGCCAGGCCTTGTTGAAGGACCAGGGATCGGCGTCCAGCTTCATGCGAGCGTTGCGGTCGCCCTCGAAGGCCCGCTCCACATAGATGAAGAGGTCGGTCCAAACAGTCTGCGGGCAGGCGTAGCCGCACCAGAGCCGGCCGAACATGGCCGTCACCAGGAACAGGGCCAGCGCCGAGATCACCAGCAGGCCGGTGATGAAATAGACTTCCTGCGGCCAGAGCTGAATCCAGAAGAAGTAGAACCGGCCGCCGGCGAAATCGACGAGCACCGCCTGGTCCGGAAGGGCGCCGGGGCGCTCCCACCGGATCCAGGGGGTGACGTAGTAGATCGTCAGCATGACGATCAGCAGGATCCACTTGATCCGCCGCCACTGGCCATGAACCAGCTTGGGATAGATCGGGGTCCGGGGCTTGTAGAGGCCCAGGGTGAAACCCTTGGCCCGCGCCTTGGCCGCCGCCGAGATGGGGCCGGAGCCCTCTCCAGGCGGGGGCGGCGTGGGCTTGGTCCGATCGATGACGACGGTCATGGGGGTACGCTCTACTGGCCGCCGGCGTTGGCGTGGATGTAGACCGCCAGGGCCTTGATGGTTTCGGGACTGAAGCGGGCTTCCCAGGTGGGCATGACGCCGCCCTGGCCGTTCCAGATCTGGTTGCGGATATCCGCACGTTCCGGCCCGTAGAGCCAGTCGGCGTCGGTCAGGTCCGGGGCGCCCTGCTTGATGTCGCCCTTGCCCTGGGGGCCGTGGCAGGCGGAGCACTGTTCGATGAAGACCGGGGCGGCGCGCTTGATGGCCGCCACATTGGCCGGCCGCCGCGAGAGGGCGACCACGAACTCGGTCAGGTCGTCGACCTGGGCCGGCCGCAGGATCTGATCCCGACCGAAGGCCGGCATCTGCGACTGGCGGGCGTGCGGATTGTCCGAACGAATCCCCACCTGGATGGTCCGCTGGATGTCCTCCAGCGACCCGCCCCAGAGCCAGACGTCGTCGCGAAGGTTGGCGTAGCCCTTGGCGCCGGTGCCGCCGACGCCGTGGCAGGTGGCGCA
This sequence comes from Phenylobacterium sp., assembly GCF_030645195.1. GTDB lineage: Bacteria > Pseudomonadota > Alphaproteobacteria > Caulobacterales > Caulobacteraceae > Phenylobacterium. The sequence continues at coordinate 8,229 of NZ_JAUSLW010000032.1, forward strand.
GTTGTCGCCGAACACCGACTGGCCCACCGCCAGGGCGTAGGCCTGGAGCTTGGGATCCTTCTCGATGGTCTCCAGCGACGCGGTCCGGAGCATGGCCCCCTCGGCGCCGCGCAGGTGCTGAAGTTCAGCCAACTGCTTGGCCACCTCGACGCGATCGGACTGGTGAAGGACCCCCTTGGCGTAGCTGTTGACGCCCGGCCAGGAGGGCATCAGCACCCAGTAGATCGCCGCGATGACGATGCAGCCGTAGAAGATGTACAGCCACCAGCGCGGCAGCGGATTGTCGAGTTCCCGGATGCCGTCCCACTCGTGGCCGGTGGTTTCGACGCCGGAATGTTCGTCGGTTTCACGATGGGACATGGTCGTCCTCACTGTCCTCCAGCGGCAGGGCCGCGAGGCGTTTGAAATCTTCGGCGTGACGCGGCCACAGGGCGTAGATCAAGCCGGCGAAGAACAGCAGCCCGAAGTAGAGGGTGCCGCCCTGCTGGGCGAAGCGCGCGAGGGCCTCGTAGGAAAGGTCGCTCATCGCTGATTCTCCGGGCTTTCCGCGTGATAGGTGCGGAAGTCCACCAAGCCGCCCAGCATCTGCAGATAGGCGATCAGGGCGTCCATCTCGGTCAGCCGGCCCGGGTCCCCGTCGAAGTCGCGCTGGGCGATCTTGGCGCCGTAGCGCTTCTTCAGGGCCGTGGCTCGGGAGTCGAACGGATCAGCCTGGGCCTCCAGGTCATCGACCGCGTGATCGATCTGATCCTGGGTGTAGGGCACCCCCACCCGCGTCATGGCCGTGAGCTTGGCCTGCATGTCGCGGTAGTCGAGGTCTTTGTCCCGCAGGAAGGCGTAGGGCGGCATGACCGATTCCGGCACCACCGACCGGGGATCGGTCAGGTGGTCACGGTGCCAGCCGTCGGAGTACTTGCCCCCGACCCGCGCCAGATCAGGCCCGGTGCGCTTGGAGCCCCACTGGAACGGGTGGTCGTACATGCTCTCGGCGGCGAGGCTGTAGTGGCCGTAGCGTTCGACCTCGTCGCGCAGGGGGCGGATCATCTGCGAGTGGCAGACATAGCAGCCCTCGCGGACATAGATGTCCCGGCCCTCGAGCTCCAGGGGGGTGTAGGGGCGCACCCCTTCCACCTTCTCGATCGTGCTCTCCAGATAGAAGAGCGGCGAGATCTCCACCAGGCCGCCGATGGAGACGACGATGACGATCCCGATGATCATCCAGAGCGAGTGACGCTCGAAGTTGGCGTGTTTCTTCCACATGGTCTGGCCCCCTACTCAGCCGCGACGAAGGCGGGGAGGGAGCTGGCGCCTTGAGGCTGGGCCTCATGACCCGGCATCCGAACCGTCCGCCACAGGTTGTAGGACATGATCACGGCGCCCGAGAGGTACATGAGACCTCCAAGAGTACGGATGATGTTCTCGATATGCTTGGCCGCGACAGTCTCGACGAAGCTGTTGGCCAGGAAGCCTTGCGGCGTGTACTCGCGCCACATCAGGCCCTCCATGATGCCGGAGACCCACATCGCGGCGATGTAGAGCAGGATGCCCGTCGTCGCGATCCAGAAGTGCCACTCCACCAGCTGGTTTGAGTAGAGCCTGTCCTTCTTCCACAGCCACGGAACCATGCAGTAGACGGCGCCGAAGCTGATGAAGCCGACCCAGCCGAGCGCGCCGGAGTGCACGTGGCCGATGGTCCAGTCGGTGTAGTGGGAGAGCGCGTTGACCTCCCGCAGGCTCATCAGCGGACCTTCGAAGGTGGACATGCCGTAGAAGGCCAGCGCCACCACCATCATCCGGATGACCGGGTCGGTGCGCAGCTTGTCCCAGGCCCCCGAGAGCGTCATCAGGCCGTTGATCATGCCGCCCCAGGAGGGCATCCAGAGCATGATCGAGAAGGTGGCCCCGAGCGTCTGGGTCCACTGCGGCAGAGCCGTGTAGTGCAGGTGGTGCGGGCCTGCCCAGATGTAGATGAAGATCAGCGACCAGAAGTGGACGATGGACAGGCGGTACGAATAGACCGGCCGCTCGGCCCGCTTGGGCACGAAGTAGTACATCATCCCCAGGAAGCCGGCGGTGAGGAAGAAGCCTACGGCGTTGTGGCCGTACCACCACTGCACCAGGGCGTCCTGCACCCCCGCGTAGACCGAATAGCTGCGATGGTTCAGCAGGCCCACGGGCAGGGCCATGTTGTTGACGATGTGCAGGATGGCGATGGTGATGATGAAGGCCAGGTAGAACCAGTTGGCCACGTAGATGTGGGGTTCCTTGCGCTTCCAGATGGTGCCCAGGAAGACCAGCAGATAGGCGACCCAGACCACGGCCAGCCACAGGTCCACGTACCACTCGGGCTCGGCGTATTCCTTCGATTGGGTGATCCCGGCCAGGTAGCCGGTGGCCGCCAGGACGATGAACAACTGATAGCCCCAGAAGACGAACCAGGGGGCCACGCCGCCCGCCAGCCGCGCGCGGCAGGTCCGCTGCACCACCCAGAAGGAGGTGGCGATCAGGGCGTTGCCGCCGAAGGCGAAGATCACGCCGGAGGTATGCAGGGGGCGCAGGCGGCCGAAGTTCAGCCAGCCGGCCTCGGGGAAGTAGAGGAGGTTGGGCCAGGACAGCTGGGCGGCGATGACCACCCCCACCAGCATGGCGACCACCGCCCAGAACATGGTGGCGATCACCCCGGCGCGGATCACGCCGTCCGAATAGCGTCCCGGATCAGGCTTGAACCTTCCATAGGCCACGCCGGCCGTCATGCCCGCAGCGCCCATCACGAAGGCGGCCAGGAAGACATAGGCGTGGAACCGGAACAGCGGATCCTGGGTGAACGCCGCGGCGAGCAGGGCCGCGAAGGCCCCGACGCCTGTGAATATGTAGAGCAGGACTGCGTCTAGTGGCGCGCCCTCGTCCTGCCGGATCGAAATCTGTGTCATGAATCCCCAACCCGCTTAGCGAATGTCGTCGGGGGATGCCGGGTATCCCGGCGTAGGGCCTTGACGTAGATCAACGCCGCTTGAGACGTTGCGCGACACAAGTGTTCAGGCCGGATATTCGGCGTGGAGCAGGAACCTCATGCCTCGTTCTCAACCGGCGGACCCAGCGGTGTCCGCCCTGTTCGCCGCCGTCGCGGCCCTGGCCGCCGCCGCTGCGGGAACCGCCGGCGTGGCGCTGGCCCACATCTGGACGACCTCGCAACGCGGGGTGATCTGCGGCCTCGACCAGGCCGGGGACGCCCATTGCTGGGCCTGCTACACAGCCCCCCTGCTGGCGCTGGCCGCCCTGAGCCTGTGGCGCGCCGTCGAACAGCGCCAGGTCCGGGTCGCCGCCAAGGCCCCGCGAGCCCGCTGATGCCCCGCCCCGTCGCCTGCGCGATCTTCGCCGCCGTGGTGTTTACCGCGGCGGGCGCGGCCCAGGCCGCCGCCGATCCGGTCGCGGCCGCCGTATCCCGCGGCCGCGCCTTCGCCGAACGCAACTGCGCGGCCTGCCACGCCGTCGGCCCGACGGGAGCGAGCCCGCGCCGGAAGGCCCCGCCGTTTCGCGCGCTCGCCGGCCGCTTCGTCCCCCTGACCCTGCAGCGCCGGCTGACCGAGATCAGCGAGACCGGCCACTATGAGATGCCGCCCTTCGCGGTCCACTCCGACGAGGCCAGCGACGTCGCCGCCTACCTGAACAGCCTCGAGCGGCCATAGAGCCTGTCCGCCAAACAGGCTCGTCGGCTCATGTTCAGAGCGTCTCGGGCGCCTGAACAGGCATAGGCTTCGGGCTGTCACGCTCTGGGCCCACGGGGCCTGATTTCCACCCCGCCGGGCGCCCGAGCAACCGATTCTCCCCTTTGCGACCGCCGAAAAGTCGCCGTCCGGTATTCGCCGGGCGACACGCCACGGCGACACGGCGGGCCCCTCCCGCGCTCAGTTTTAAGAACTCGCGTCGGTTGCACTACCCGATCTGGTGAAATTCAAAACTCAAGTTCGCTGAGCGATTTCTACCCAATATGAGTATAGCCCCGGATTCAGGACACCGGTGGCGCCGCGCCAAGGCCGCGGAATCCGCGTCCGAAGGGCATCTGGAATGGCCAGACCATCTGCCATTAAGACTGATTTTCAAGTATAAACCCCGAGAACACACGGCTTTCGGAGCTTTTGACCGCCTCCGCCGCCGCATTGTCGGGCTGCGACCGTCATGCCGCTTTGCAAAGTTGTAATATTCGCCTTTACTCACCGAATCTTGCAGTGACGCGCTGGTTTCCCCCGATCGTGCGCGCCGAAAGGCCCAGGAGAAAAACACCGTGGCGGAGCTATCCAACAAGACCCCCGATCCGATGGACGTCGCGCTGGGCGCGGCGGTGCGGATTCGCAGGCGCACCATCGGGATGTCGCAGGAAGCTCTCGCGGAACAATGCGGGGTCAGCTTCCAGCAGATTCAGAAGTACGAGAATGGGGCCAACCGCATCTCCTTCTCGCGCCTGGTCCAGATCGCGCGCGCCCTGCGCTGCCGCGTCGTCGACCTGATGGACGTGCTGGACACGCCTGGCCATGACGCCGTCGGCGACCTGGACCTGCTGTCGCGCATGCGCACGCCCGGAGCCCTTGAGCTCCTCGCCGCCTTCGAAAAGCTGCCCCAGGACGCGCGCGCCTCGCTGGTGAGCTTCATGCGGGCCCTGACCGGACCGGAGGGCGCTCTGCGCAGCAAGCAGAAGGAAATGGCCTAGCGGTCCCGGGGGGGAGCTGGAACGGCGCCGCGGCCTCGCGCCGAGCGGGGGAATTGGGACGCCGCGCCACAGGTTTGGCCCTGGCGGCGGCCCAGTGGGCCCCAAGTCATGAACGCACGCCGCCGCGGAGAGAAGGCGTGCGTCGAAAAGTTCGGGATCGGGCCTTGAGCCCTACTCCGCCTTCAGGTCGACCGCGGCGATCTTCCCGCGCTCTTCCTTCTCCTGGTAGCTCACCTTCTGACCCTCGTTGAGGGCGCGAAGCCCCGCGCGTTCGACCGCGGAGATATGGACGAAGACGTCCTTGCCGCCGTCGTCGGGTTGGATGAAGCCGTAGCCCTTGGTGGTGTTGAACCACTTGACCGAACCGGTGGCCATGTCGTGTCGCTCCCTGACAAGCCGTTTCAGGTGGGCGCTGCGCAAGCTCGCCCGGATAACAATCCTGATGGTCTGGGAACGGCGCTTGTTCGGGTCCGCCGAGGGCGGGGAAAGAACGTCTGCAGGCCCAAATCCGCGATTGCGGGAGAATTTGTTCAACGCCCCGGTGAAACGGTCAACCCAAAATGGCGGTCAGCTTTCGGCCAGCACCTTGTCGATCACCGCCTTGGCCTCGGGCCCCGACCAGTCGGCGCCGCCGGCCAGGCGCGCGCGCTCGACCCCGTCCTTGCCGAAGATGACGGTTGTGGGCATGCCGGTGGCGGCGGGCTTGAAGTCGTAGGGCAGCTTCAGCTTGGGGTCGCGATAGAAGACCAGCGGCGCATGCTGGGCGATGAAGGCCCGGGCCTTGTCGGCGTCGCGGTCGCCATCGACGCTGACCGCCACCACGGCCAGGGGCTGGCCCTGATACTCGGCCGCGAGCTTGGCCAGGGTGGGCATCTCGATCACGCAGGGGCCGCACCAGGTGGCCCACATATTGACCACCACGACCTTGCCCTTGAAGTCGGCCAGGCGGAGCGTCTCGCCCTTCGCGCCCTGGAAGCTGGTGGCCGGCGCGGGGCCGGCCTCGGCCGGGAAGACCAGCTTGGCCATCTCGCCCTTGGCCAGGCTCTTGAGGCTGGTTGTCTGGCGGGGGTTTATGGATGCCTGCGCCATGATGTAGACAACCGCCGCGACGCCCAGCAGGGCGACGCCCCAGAGCGCGCCTTTCAGGAGGCCCGATCTGGGCTTCGCCGTCTCCTCGGGTGCTTGGCTCATATGTCCGACGACTCCACTCACGGTTCTGACAAGCCCGCATCTGGCCAGGCCATGTGGGGCGGAAGGTTCAGCGCCAAACCGGCCGAACTGATGCAGGCGATCAACGTCTCCATCGGGTTCGACAAGCGCCTGGCGCCGCAGGACCTGGCGGGGTCCCGCGCGCACGCGGCGATGTTGCGCAAGCAAGGCGTCATTACAAGCGCCGACGAGCAGGCCATCCAGGGCGGGCTGCAGGCCATCGAGGCCGAGATCGCCGCCGGGACCTTCCCCTTCCGCGACGAGTTCGAGGACATCCACATGAACGTGGAGGCCCGGCTGCGGGAGCTGATCGGGCCGGTGGCCGGCCGCCTGCACACCGCCCGCTCGCGCAACGATCAGGTGGCCGTCGACTTCCGCCTGTGGGTGCGCGACGCCTGCGACCGCACCATC
>NZ_JAUSLW010000033.1 GCF_030645195.1 Phenylobacterium sp.
GGCGAGACCGAGGACCAGCTCTTCGTCTGGATGCCCCACCGCCGCGTGCTGTTCCCCGGCGACAACATCTACAAGGCCTTCCCCAACCTCTACACGATCCGCGGCACCAGCTACCGCGACCCGGTCCAGTGGGTGGCCTCACTGGACCGCATGCGCGCCCTGCACGCCGATGTGCTGGTCCCCTCCCACACCCGGCCCATCTTGGGCGCGCAGGCCATCGCCGCGACCCTCACCGACTACCGCGACGCCATTTCCTTCACCCACGACCAGACGGTCCGCTGGATGAACCAGGGCCTGACGCCGGACGAGATCGTCGAGAGGGTGAAGCTGCCGGCCCGGCTGGCCGCCAATCCCTTCCTCTTCGAGCACTACGGCACGGTGGAGTGGTCGGTGCGCTCGATCTTCGCCGGATACATGGGCTGGTTCAGCGGCGACGCCGCCGAACTGTCCAGGGACGCGCCGGACCTGCGCGCCCGGGAGATCACCGACCTGGCCGGCGGTCCCGCAGCCGCGCTCGCCAAGGCCGACGCCGCCTACACGGCCGGAAAGTGGAAGTGGTCGGCGGAGCTGGCCGCCTATGTCGGCCGCGCCGACCCGGCTCTGAAGCCCCAGGCCGACGCGCTGGAGGCCAGGTCCCTGCGCCAGCTCGGTTTCGACAGCGTCTCCCCCAACGGCCGCAACTACTACCTGGAGCAGGCCGCCGAGCTGTCGGGCAAGGCTCCGAACTGGAAGACCATCGTCGGCGCCCGCCAGGGCGGGGCCCAGGCCCAGGGCCTGCCGGCCAGCGCCATCGTCGCCACCTTCCCGGTCCGCCTCAACGCCGAGAAAGCCGCTCAGACCAACGCCAGCCTGGCCCTGAAGCTGGGAGCGGACGGCGACTGGACCATCAAGGTTCGGACCGGCGTCGCCGAGACCGCCCAGGGGGCCGCTCCGGACGCCGCCGTGGTGCTGGCGGGCTCCAAGGCCGACCTGGTGGCGGCCATGGCCTCGCCGAGCGCGATGCAAGCCGCGCTCGCCTCGGGCAAGCTCAAGCTGGACAAGGGCTCCCCCGCCGACCTCGCGGCCTTCCTGGACCTGTTCCGGGGGTGAAGGCTACTTCGCCGGCACGTAGGTCCAGTGCTCGCGCCGCACCTGGCCGGCGACCGTCCCCTCGATCCCCGCGCAGAGGTTCTCGCCGCAGCGGCGGTACATGACCCGCCGCGGGAAGTCGTGGGCCAGGTTCTCGAACACCGCGCTGCCCGGGTCGCTGGGGACGGCCACGAAGGGGATCGGGGGCTGGCCGTCCACATAGGCGGTGAAGGTCAGGCCCGCCGGTCCGAGCGTGATGGTCATGAACTCGCTGCGGGCCGGCTTGCCCGGCGCATTGACCTGGCCCGCCCCGGTCAGGGTCCCGCCCTCGGGCGCCAGCCAGGTCTCCCGCGTGACGACGCCGTCGGCCTCGTGGCGCCAGGACCCGGCCATCCAGGTGAGGTCGGCGGGCGCGGCGATGACCGCCGCGGCGAGCAGGGCCAGGATCATGTCGTCTCTCCCTTTTTCCGCAGGGCCCGGAAGAAGCCCTTCAGCATGTCCGAGCTCTCGTCGGCCAGCACCCCGCCGGTCACGGTGGGCCGCCAGTGGCAGGTGGGCAGCTCGAAGAACCTAGGCCCATGCACCACCGCCCCGCCCTTGGGATCCTGCGCGCCGAACACCACCCGGCCTATGCGGGCATGGCTGATGGCCCCCGCGCACATGGCGCAGGGCTCCAGCGTCACCACCAGGGTGAGTCCCGTGAGCCGGTAGTTGCCGAGCTTCCGGGCGGCCTCCCGCAGGGCCACGATCTCGGCGTGGGCCGTGGGATCGTGCGCGCCGATGGGCCCATTGGCGCCCACGGCGATCACCTCGCCGGTAGCCGGATGGACCACCACGGCGCCCACCGGGGTCTCGCCACGGTCGGCTGCGGCTTGCGCGGCTTCGAGCGCGATGCGCATGGTGCGAAAATCATGGTCCACGATCCCCAAGACACCCAGGACGACCCCCAAGGTCAAGGCGGCGAACGCATCGCCAAGGCCATGGCGCGGGCCGGCGTCGCCTC
>NZ_JAUSLW010000051.1 GCF_030645195.1 Phenylobacterium sp.
CCGGCGATGGACGGAGGAACGCCCCAGCCAAGAGCGTAGATGGTCTCGCCCTGGGGCGCGTGCAGCAGACGGTATGTGTCGGCCTTGAGCAGTTTTCCGCGGCCCTGCTCGCCGGCCAGCTGGTCGATGCAGAACCTGGCCCAGTCTTCCAGCGACAGCCGCACCCCCCCGCCCGGCATGATCATCTGCGGATTGGCATCGGCGGTCGTGGAGACCCGGCCGTCGATATGGCCGAACAGCTCTCCGGCGCCCGGCGCCTGGTCGTAGACTGCCGAGGTCATGCCCAGCGGCATGAAGACCTCTTCGCGCATCAGCTGTTCGAAGGGCTTGCCCGTAACCCGCTCGGCGACAACGCCCGCGAGGATCAGGCCAGTATTGGAATAGCTCGCCTCGCCGCGCGCCGGGCCGATCGGAGCCTCGGTCAGCGCCTGTCTCAGGTAGGCGAGCCGCTGCTCCGACAATGGTCGTGTGTCGCCATAGAAGGTCTGGAAGAAGGTCATGTCGCCGCTGTTCTCGGGCAGGCCCGCTCGGTGCGACAGCAGCTCCAGCAGCGTCACGTCGCGATATTCCGGCCGCATGACGGCGGCGAGATCGGGCAGCATCCGCGACAGCGGCGTATCCCATCGCAGCAGGCCCCGCTCGACCAGGCGCGCGACCATGGTCGCGGTCATCGCCTTGCCGTCGGAGCCAATGTTCCAGCGATCAGCGGGCGCGACCGACCCCGCCTCGTCAATCCGGCGCAGGCCGCGCACCGCCTGGTCGGCGACCTGGCCATCGCGGATCACCAGCACGCCCATCGCCGGCACGGCCTTGCCGTCCATCGCCTGGGCGAGGACTTCCGGCAGGGTTGGTTCCGCAGCGCGCGCGGGCGCGGCGACGAGAGCGATCAGGCAGGCCAGGGCGGCAAGGCGGACCATGGGATTCTCCGGGACCAGTTGTCGGCCCTATGACGGCCGGTCCACAACTCGGCAAGTGAAGCATGTTTCATGGTGCGGTCCGCAGCGCTTCGTGAGACAGCGCGTTTGGATTTGACCCGAGGGGTCCGACTCACTACCAACGCGCCCGTTTGTCCATCCGCCAGGAACCGATCCCATGACGCAGACCCTGCTCCCCGGCGTCACCGGCGTTCTGGCGCTGGCCGATGGCACGATCCTGCAGGGGATCGGGGTCGGGGCGACCGGCGCGGCGGTCGGCGAGGTCTGCTTCAACACCGCCATGACGGGCTATCAGGAAATCCTGACCGACCCGTCCTACATGGCCCAGATCGTCGCCTTCACCTTCCCGCACATGGGCAATGTCGGGACCAATGTCGAAGACCTGGAGCAGATGTCGGGCAGCGCCAGCACGGCGGCCCGCGGCGCGATCTTCCGCGACGTCCCCACCGCCCCGGCCAATTGGCGCGCCGACAGCGACCTGCAGGGCTGGATGGCCCGCCGTGGTGTCATCGGCCTGGCCGGGGTCGACACCCGGGCCCTGACCCGCGCGATCCGCGAAAAGGGCATGCCCAACGCGGTCATCGCCTACGCCCCCGACGGCAAGTTCGACCTGGAGGCCCTGAAGGCCAAGGCCAGGGCCTGGGGCGGCATCGAGGGTCTGGACCTGGCCAAGGACGCCTCCTGCCTGCAGCCCTTCGTCTATGAGGAGGGCCTGTATTCCTGGCCCGAGGGCTACGCCAAGCCGGCCGAAACGCCCAAGTACGACGTGGTGGTCATGGACTACGGCGTGAAGCGCAACATCCTGCGCTCGCTGGTCTCCATCGGCGCCCGCGTCACCGTGGTGCCCGCTTCCACCACCGCCGAGGAGGTCCTAGCCCGCAAGCCCGACGGCGTCCTGCTGTCCAACGGCCCCGGCGACCCGGCGGCCACCGGCGAGTACGCCGTGCCCGAGATCCGCAAGCTGGTGGAGAGCGGCGTGCCGGTGTTCGGCATCTGCCTGGGCCACCAGATGATGGCGCTCGCCCTGGGCGCCAGGACGGTGAAGATGGAACAGGGTCACCACGGGGCCAACCATCCGGTGAAGGACCTCACCACCGGCAAGGTGGAGATCGTTTCCATGAACCACGGATTCACTGTCGACCGCGACTCCCTGCCCGAGCCGGTGAAGGAGAGCCACGTCTCCCTGTTCGACGGCACCAATGCGGGCCTTGAGCTCCAGGGTCGCCCGGTCTTCTCGGTGCAGCACCACCCGGAGGCCTCCCCCGGCCCCACGGATTCCCTCTACCTCTTCCAGCGCTTCGCCGACCTGATGGACGCCAAGAAGGGCTAGCTAGCCGACGCCAGCCGGGCGATCAGGGCCCAGGCCGCCGGGCTGACATAGCCTGAGCGGCGGGTGACGAGGCTAACCGGATTGGCCGCCTCGAGATCGCCGACGGCGATGACGGCCAAGCTGCCGCGCGCCCGCTCCTCGGCCACGCTGTTCACCGGCAGGAGCGCGATCCCGAAGCCGGCCTCCGCCAGCCGTTTCTGGGCCGTCAGGCTGTCGACGGCGGTCAGCGCGATCTCGGCGACTCCGCGCACGCGAAACAGCGCCGGCAAGGCGCCGGCTGAGATCTCGCCGCCCTCCGCCGGCGGCGGAAATCCCAGCCAGGCCTCGGCCTTCAGGTCCCGAAGGGAGGCCGTGCGTCCGCCAGCCAGCCGATGCTCCGGCGCGCACACGACCACCAGGGCCTCGGGCGCCAGGGCCCGGCACGCCAGGTCCGGCGAGGGATCGTCGAAATAGCGCAGGCCGAGGGTCACCTCGCCGCGACGCACAAGGTCGCTGACCTGGGCGCTGGTAGCCGTGCGCAGCGAAACCTTCGCCCTGGGAAAGTCGGCTGCGAAGCGTTTCAGGGCCGCGGTCAGACCGCCGCCTGCCAGGGTGCCCACGGCGGCGATGGCGACCGGGCCGGAGTCCCCGGCCCGCAGCGCCCGCATGGCCTCCGCCGCGTCCTGCGTCGCGGCCAGGACGCGCTCGGCATAGGGCATCAGCACCCTACCAGCCTGGCTGAGCACCACACCGCCTGGAAGCCGCTCGAACAGCGGCGCCCCGAGTTCCGCCTCCAGCAGGGCGATGCGGCGGCTGATGGCCGGCTGGGACCGCCCCAGCGCCTCGGCGGCGCCGGAGAACCCGCCCGCCCGCTCGATGGCGACGAAGGTTCTGAGGGCTTCGGTGTCCATCATGCAAATTCCTGATCTATGTCTATTGATAAATGCATTTGTCGGATGTCACCAGCCTGGATACCCCTCGCGCCAAACAGGAAGGGGGACTGCATGACACCACCTCAAGGCGAAGCCGCCCGGGCCTTCAAGGCGCTCCACCAGGCGCCGCACGGCTTCATCATGCCCAACGCCTGGGACGCGGGCAGCGCCCTGATCCTGGCCGCGGCGGGCTTCCAGGCCATCGGAACCACCAGCGCCGGGATCGCCTTCTCGCTGGGCAAGCAGGACTACCGGGTCAGCGACCCGCGCCTGGCGGTCACCCGCGACGAGATGTTCAGCCGGGCCCGCCAGATCGTCGACGCCGTCGCCCTGCCGGTAAACGGCGACCTGGAGGCCGGCTATGGCGACAGCCCTCAGCATGTCGCCGACTGCGTGCTTCAGGCCGTGGAGATCGGCTTGGCCGGCTGCAATATCGAGGACAAACCGGCTCTGGAGGAGCGCCTTCATGATCCCATGCTCGCGGCCGAGCGCATCGCCGCGGCTCGGCAGGCGCTGGAGGCTCAAGGCGCTGACCTGGTCCTCAACGCGCGGACCGACGCCTGGCTGGTTCGCGGCGCCGACCCGCTTGCGGCCAGCATCCAACGCGCCAACCTGTACCTGGAGGCCGGGGCCGACTGCGTCTTCATTCCGGGGGTGATCGAGCCTGAGACGGTCAGGATCTTGGTCCGGGAGGTCGCGGGTCCCATCAACCTCGTTCTCGGGCTCGGGAATTCACAAGGCAACGCCGGCGATCTCATGGCGGCCGGGGTCCAACGGATCAGCGTCGGCGGGGCCTTGGCCCGCTCCGCCCTTGGCTTCCTTCGGCGGTCCGCGGAACTGTTGCGAGACACCGGCAGCGTCGCCTTCACGGAGGGCGAAATATCCGGCCCCGACCTCAACGCCATCTTCGCGAAGACGAGGGTTCAGGGATGAGCCACGCCATGAACCGCGTGGCCGCCACGCCCCCACCGCCCTACTACGCGGTGACCACCACGACGCAGCTCTCCGCCGCCTTCGACGAGCAGGCCTATTTCAGTCTCGGCGCGCGCCTCTACCGCAAGGCCCAAGAGATTCCGGGCTTCCTGGGACTTGAAGCCTTCTTCGAGGGCGGCGCCTCCATCGCGGTCTCCTATTGGGCGAGCCTGGAGGCGATCGAACTCTGGCGGAACCACCCGCTCCACGGACAGGCCAAGCACCTCGCCAAGTCGGCCTGGTTCGGCCCCACCATCACCCGCATCGCCCGCGTGGAGGCCGACTACGGGTTCAACCTGGCGGCAGGCTAGATTCTGGCCAGCTTGCCGATGGCCGCCACCGGGCCCGAGGGGCCGTCCGCCTTCGAGCCGCCCGGCGGCTCGACGGAGACGGCGATGGACGCGCCCTCCTTGGCCAGGGCCGAGAGGCCCGCGGGCACCGGTAGGGTCTTGGAGGTCCCCGGCTCGATCAGGCCGAGGGAGCGCGCCTTGCCGTCGGCCGGGATCAGCCACAGCTCGTGCACGTGCGCCGGGTCGGCGCCCGGGGTCACCAGGGAGGTGACGATCAGCTTCTTGCGCACCGGGTCATAGGCCGCGACGAACAGGTGCTGGCCGCCGCTGGTGTCCAGCCGGGCGTTGAGAAGTTGGGCGAAATCAGGCTGCGGCGGGGTCACCACCTGCGGCGGCCGCACCGCGAGCACGATCACCGCCACCAGACTGGCGGCCGCCACGCTTATCCCGCCCATGGCCAGGCCGCGCCACAGCTTCACGCTGGCGCCAGCGTTGTCGTTGGCCGGCAGGGCGCGCTCAATCCGCGGCCACAGGCCCACGGGCGCCGAGACCGACGGCAGGGCGGCCAGCATGGGGGCCAGGCGCTCGCGCCAGGCGTCCACGTGGGCGGCGAAGGCCGGGTCGCGGGCCATGCGCAGCTCGGCTGCGGCGCGCTCGGCGGCGGTCAGCACGCCCAGCGCGTGCTCGGCGGCCAGGGCCTCGTCCTCGGGCAGGTCGGGGGTCAGGGGCTCGCTCATGACTCAAGGCACCCCTTGAGCTTGGCCAGGCCTCGGCGGATCCAGCTCTTCACGGTGCCCAGCGGCGTCTCCATCCGCGCGGCCAGGGCCTCATAGGTGACGCCGTCGAAGAAGGCCGTGCGGATCACCTTCTCGGTGCGTTCGTCGAGCTCGGACAGGCACTTGCCAAGGGCCTCGCTGGACTGGGCGGCCTCCAGCAGGGCCTCGGCGCGCGGCGCCCCGTCCTCGATCTCCAGCTCGTCCACCGGCTCGGCATAGGCCAGCGGCCCGCGGGCGCGCAGCCGGTCGATGGCGCGGTTGCGCGCGATAGTGGAAATCCACGTCATGACGCTGGCCCGGCCCGCCTCGAAGCGGTCGGCGCGACGCCAGATCGTGATGTAGACCTCTTGCAGCACGTCTTCGCTCTCATCCCGGTTGGAGAGGATACGAAGGCAGACCCCGAAAAGCTTCGAAGACGTGGCCTGGTAAAGTTGCCGCAGGGCCGCGCGGTCGCCCGCGGCGATCCTCGGCATCAACTCGGTGAGCGGATCGATCGCGGAGGTCGCGGGCAAGGGAAGGTCTTTGCTGTGGAGGTCAGCCCCGAAGCTGCCCCATGCCGTGGTCGGCTGGCAAGGGGGTTCGGCGCAACAAGAAGTAGTCGCCCCGCACCGGCGCTCCGGCCTCCTGGCGCAGCACGCCGGTGGACTGGTCGACGATCTCGAACAGACCCGCCGCCAGGCCCGAGATATAGCCCCGGGCGTGGGTGTAACGGCCGTTGAGGCGCAGGGAGAAGCTGCCGCCGTCGCCGCCCTCGGTGGAGAAGACGAACCAGCCGCCGGGCTTCAGGGCGCCGGCGGCGGCCTCGAAGACCTCGTCCAGGGCCCCGAGATAGGGCAAGGCGTCGGCCGCGGCGATCAGGTCCCAATGGCCGGGCGTCTGGCGCAGCATGTCGGTGAGGTCGGCCACCTCCAGGGCGTCGTAGAGCCCCCTCGCCTGCGCCTTGGCCAGCATGCCGGGCGACAGGTCCACCCCGGCCAGGGTGTGGGCGAAGGGCCGCAGGACCGGACCGCAGAGGCCCGTGCCGCAGCCGGCGTCCAGCACCTCAAGGGCGCCGTCGGCCGGGATCCTGGAGGCGATCAGGGCCTGCAGGCGGTCGGGACCCTGATAGCCCAGACGGCCCACCAGCTTGGCCTCGAAGTCCTCGGCCAGGCCGTCGAAATGCTGCGCCACCAGGGCGGCGGGCTGCCGCGCGACCTTGCGGCCCAGGGCGGCGTCGGCGAGGTGGCGGGCCTCCAGGTTGTCGGGGCGCTGGGCCACCCAGGCCTTGGCGACCCGACCCGCGGCCTGCGGCTCGCCGGCCCAGTCCAGGCACAGCAGGGCGGCCTTGAACAGGGTGTCGGCCGCGGCGGCCGGTTTGCCGCAGAGAGCGGCGGCCCGGGCCATGTCGTCCTCAAGGGCGGCGACTACGAACCTGGAGAGCCGCGCCATCTGCGCGATGTCGGCGTCGTCGGGACACAGGGCCGCGGCGGCCTCGAGGTCACGCTCGGCCTCGTGGAACCGGCCGCACTTGAACAGCGACACCCCGAGATTGGCCCGCAGCGGGCCGTCTTCGCCGGTGATGGCCAGGGTGTGGGCGAAGGCCTCGGCGGCGCCGGCGAAGTCATCGCGGCCGGCGCGGACCATGGCGCGGATCTGCCAGGCGCCGCCGTTGTCGGCCTCCCGTAGGATCGCCGCGTCGCAGGCCGCCTCGGCCTCGTCGAACCGCTGGGACTGCAGGGCCGCGGCGGCCAGGCTGACCCAGATGGCCGTCTGGGTCGGATCCAGGTGCAGGGAGCGCCGCAGGAACTCGACGGCCTGCTCGTGATCGCCCATGCCCCCGAGCGCCAGGGCCAGGTTGTTCCAGACCATCGGCTGGCGCGGCGCGGCGTCGGCCACGGCGCGGAAGGCCTCGACGGCGGCCTGGAAGTCGCCCCGGGCCTGCCGTTCCAGCCCGTATCGCGTCAGGGCCACGAGGGAGGCGGACGAACCCGCCGCGGTCTCCGCCTGGGGCGTGGCGGTCTCGGCCGGCGGCCCCAGCTTGCGCGCGAATGCAGACATAGCGATCTCCCCAGCCTGACTCAGTTGAGTCCAGGCTGCGCTCCGCACGTGAAATCATGGTTAACGGCGCCGAAAGGTCTCGCCCCGGCCCGGCGCGGCCGCGCCTAGGCCCTGACCGTTTCAGACGGGTCCATCTGAAACGGTCAGGGCCTAGATTCAAAACATGAGAGCACGTCGGGCGGCGGAACCGGTATCCACTTCCGCCTGACGGGCTCCTAGGGCGCCTTGCGGACCATGTTGGCCTGCCCCGGCGGGGTCTGGTCGATGACCAGCAGCTTGGCCGGCTTGCCCTCCAGGGACACGCCGGTGTGCCATTGGTCGCGCGCCTCCACCGCGAACATTCCGGCCTTGAGCATCTGCACCGTCCCGGTGTCGAGGTTGGTGACCTTCAGGGCGCCCTCCAGGATGTAGGCATAGCGTGGGAAGGGATGCTTGTGGGCCGGGATGGCGCCGCCGGCCGGGATGGTGGTCTCGGTGACGGTGACCTGCACCGGGCCCTGCGGCAGCAGGATCGGCTGGCCCGACATGGTGGCGTCGATCACCGCCACGGGGACCGCGACCGCGCCGGGCGGCGTCTGGGCGGCGGCCGGCAGGGCCAAGAGGGCCAGGGCGGCGGCCAACGGGAACAGCTTCGTCATGTGCAGTTGGCTCCGAATGGGGACGGCGCGGACGCGCGTTGCTCTGTCTATCAGGCCCTTGTCAGCAACGCCCACCCGTCTTGCTTTCAAGCGGCTTTTGAGACAAGATAGAGGGGTCAAACTCGTAGGTTCGGCTGACTTTCGACGTGTCCATGGACGCACCGGACCTGCTTCCGATCCCCCCGAAATTTGATCCTCCGTCCGAGAGCTTCGGGCGCGGGGAATATCTATCCAAGGACGAATATCTCTATGTCTACCGGCACCGTGAAATGGTTCAACGGCACCAAGGGTTATGGCTTCATTCAACCCGATGAGGGCGGCGCGGACGTGTTCGTGCACATCTCGGCCGTTGAACGCGCCGGGCTTCGTTCACTGAACGAAGGCCAGAAGGTCACCTTCGAGCTCGAGCGCGACAAGCGCAGCGGCAAGATGTCTGCGGGCAACCTGCAGGTCTAGCTACGCCGCGGGCTTCGCGCCCTGACGAACTGAGGATGGGCCGGCGTTCGCGCCGGCCCATTTTCTTTGGTCGGTCGTGCGGCAACCGGCCCTAGGACGCCCTGCCCGCTTGCGCCCCGCCGACTCCCTCTCTAAACGGGCGCCTTAACCTACAGACTGAACGGGCCCGGCGCGCGAGATCGCGACGCCGCCCTTACGCGCGGACGAAGTGATGCCAAAACGCACCGATATCTCCTCGATCCTGATCATCGGCGCCGGCCCGATCGTCATCGGCCAGGCCTGCGAATTCGACTATTCGGGCGTCCAGGCCTGCAAGGCCCTGCGGGCCGAGGGCTACCGGATCGTGCTGGTCAATTCGAATCCGGCCACGATCATGACCGACCCCGACGTCGCCGACGCCACCTATGTCGAGCCGATCACGCCCGAGATGGTCGAGAAGATCATCGCCAAGGAACGCCCCGACGCCCTGCTGCCCACCATGGGCGGCCAGACCGCGCTGAACACGGCGCTGGCCCTTGAGGCCTCCGGCGTGCTGGCCAGGTACGGGGTGGAGATGATCGGGGCCAAGGCCGACGTCATCGACAAGGCCGAGGACCGCCAGAAATTCCGCGACGCCATGGACAAGCTCGGCCTCGAGAGCCCCAAGTCCAAGGCCGCCCACACCATGGACGAGGCCCTGGAGGGCCTGGAGTTCGTGGGCCTGCCGGCCATCGTCCGCCCGTCCTTCACGCTCGCCGGCACCGGCGGCGGCATCGCCTACAATCTTGAGGAGTTCCACGAGATCGTCGCGCGCGGCCTGGACCTCTCCCCCACCACCGAGGTGCTGATCGAGGAGAGCGTGCTCGGCTGGAAGGAGTACGAGATGGAGGTCGTCCGCGATAAGGCCGACAACTGCATCATCGTCTGCTCCATCGAGAACATCGACCCGATGGGGGTCCATACCGGCGACAGCATCACCGTCGCCACGGCCCTGACCCTGACCGACAAGGAGTACCAGATCATGCGCGCGGCCTCGATCGCCGTGCTGCGCGAGATCGGGGTGGAGACCGGCGGCTCCAACGTTCAGTTCGCGGTCAATCCCGCCGACGGCCGGATGGTGGTGATCGAGATGAACCCGCGGGTGTCGCGCTCCTCGGCCCTGGCGTCGAAGGCCACCGGCTTCCCCATCGCCAAGGTCGCCGCCCGCCTGGCCGTGGGCTACACCCTCGACGAGCTGATGAACGAGATCACCGGCGGGGCCACCCCGGCCTCCTTCGAGCCCAGCATCGACTATGTCGTCACCAAGATCCCCCGCTTCGCCTTCGAGAAGTATCCGGGCTCCGAGCCCCACCTGACCACCGCCATGAAGTCGGTGGGCGAGGTCATGGCCATCGGCCGCACCTTCGCCGAGAGCCTGCAGAAGGCCCTGCGCGGCCTGGAGACCGGGCTGACCGGCCTGGACGAGATCGACGTCGAGGGCGCCGAGGATCCCGACACCGGCCGCGCCGCCGTCCTGCGCGCGCTCGGCACCCCCACCCCCGACCGCCTGCGGGTGATCGCCCAGGCCTTCCGCCACGGCCTCAACGTCGAGGAAATCCACGGCGCCTGCTCCTACGAGCCCTGGTTCCTGCGCCAGATCGAGACCCTGGTCCGCACCGAGGGCCACGTCCGCGCCGCCGGCCTGCCCATCACCGCCCAGGGCTTCCGCGCCCTGAAGGCGCAGGGCTTCTCCGACGCCCGCCTGGCCAAGCTGACCAACACCCCCGAGGCCAAGGTCCGCGCCCTGCGCCAGGAGCTGGCCGTGCGCCCCGTCTACAAGCGCATCGACAGCTGCGCCGGCGAGTTCCGCGCCGCCACGCCCTATATGTATTCGACCTACGAAACCGGCGCGCTCGGCCAGGAGCCGGAGTGCGAGAGCGACCCCACCGACCGGAAGAAGGCCATCATCCTCGGCGGCGGTCCCAACCGGATCGGCCAGGGGATCGAGTTCGACTACTGCTGCTGCCACGCCGCCTTCGCGCTGGCCGACCTCGGCGTCGAGTCGATCATGGTCAACTGCAACCCGGAGACCGTCTCCACCGACTACGACACCTCCGACCGCCTCTACTTCGAGTCGCTGACCGCCGAGGACGTGCTTGAGCTGATCGCCGTCGAGCAGCGTAACGGGACCCTGCTGGGGGTGATCGTCCAGTTCGGCGGCCAGACGCCGCTGAAACTGGCCCAGGCCCTGGAGGACGCCGGCATTCCGATCCTGGGCACCAGCCCCGACGCCATCGACCTGGCCGAGGACCGCGAGCGCTTCCAGCAGCTGCTGCACAGGCTGGAGATCGCCCAGCCGATCAACGCCATCGCCCGCACCGCCGAGGAGGCCTTCGCCGGCGCCCATTCGGTGGGCTACCCGATCGTCATCCGCCCCTCCTACGTCCTGGGCGGCCGGGCCATGGAGATCATCCGCGATGACGAGCAACTCGACCGCTACATCCGCACCGCCGTGCAGGTCAGCGGCGACAGCCCGGTCCTGATCGACCAGTACCTCAGCCGCGCCACCGAGGTGGACGTCGACGCCATCTGTGACGGCAAGGACGTCTTCGTCGCCGGGGTCATGGAGCACATCGAGGAGGCCGGGGTTCACTCGGGCGACTCGGCCTGCTCCCTGCCCCCCTTCTCGCTGAAGCCGGAGACCATCGCCGAGCTGAAGGCCCAGACCGTGCGCATGGCCCTGGCGCTGAACGTGAAGGGCCTGATGAACGTGCAGTTCGCCATCGAGGAGCCGCACTCGGAGAACCCACGGATCTTCGTCCTGGAGGTGAACCCGCGCGCCAGCCGCACCGTGCCCTTCGTGGCCAAGACCATCGGCAAACCGCTCGCCGCCATCGCCGCCAAGGTGATGGCCGGCCGGCCGCTGTCGGAGTTCGACACCAGCGAGCCCCCCTACGACCACATCGCGGTCAAGGAAGCCGTCTTCCCCTTCGCCCGCTTCGCCGGGGTCGACACCATCCTGGGCCCGGAGATGCGCTCCACCGGCGAGGTCATGGGCCTCGACTGGCGACGCGAGGGTGAGGGTCTGGCCCCGGCCTTCGCGCGCGCCTTCGCCAAGGCCCAGCTGGGCGGCGGGGTCACCCTGCCCAAGACCGGCTGCGTGTTTGTTTCGGTGCGCGAGGCCGACAAGCCGTGGATCGTCGAGCCGATCCGCCTGCTGCTGGGACAAGGCTTCCGTGTGCTGGCCACCGGCGGCACCGCAGCCTATCTCGGCGAACAGGGGCTGGCCGTCGAGCACGTGAAGAAGGTGCTGGAGGGGCGTCCGCACATCGTCGACGCCATGAAGAACGGCGAGGTCCAGCTGGTCTTCAACACCACCGAGGGCAAGCAGTCGGTGGCCGACAGCTTCGAGATCCGCCGCACGGCCCTGATGATGAAGACCCCCTACTTCACCACCGCCGCCGGCGCGCTCGCCGCCGCCCAGGCCATCGCCGAGACCGCCAAGGCGCCTCTCGAGGT
>NZ_JAUSLW010000058.1 GCF_030645195.1 Phenylobacterium sp.
CCAAAAATCTTGCGTCGCGACGTGGAGGGTCCGCTTGAGGCGCACGACTTGATTCAGGCTGGCCTGCCCGCGCGGGCGCTGACCCACCTCGTCGATCACGTTCGACTGCTCCGCTCATCCGATCAGTTCGAGAAGGCTGTCGGCATGAGCCAGCGCACGCTCCAACGTCGGCGCGAAGAGCTACATCGCCCCCTGAACACCGAGCAGAGCGGACGAGCCTGGAAGTTCGCTGAGGTGCTTGCCAAGGCGACGGCTGTGTTCGGGTCGCAGGAAGAGGCCGAGCAGTGGCTACAGCGACCCGCCATGGGCCTGAACCAGCGCAAGCCGCTCGACCTGCTCTCCACGGCCGCGGGCGTCGAGGCGGTCGAGGAGCACCTTGGACGTCTTGAGTACGGCGTCTACGCGTGACGCCGCTGCCCCTGGGCGCCTCGGAACTTGTCGCCTGGCGGCTTGATGAGGCTCGCTTTGCCGGGACCTGGGATAGTGGCGAAGGCGGATATCTTTTTGGCGGCCGCTGGAACAGCAAGGGCGTTCGGGCGGTCTACAGCGCCCTCGACCCGTCGACCGCAATTCTTGAAGTGGCGGTGCACAAGGGCTTCAAGACTCTGGACACGGTTCCACACATCCTGACCGCCTTTCGCATCAAAGACCCCGGCTCCATTGGGGTCGTTTTTCCGGACGACGTTCCCAATCCAAATTGGCTGCGCCCCGGCGTCCCGAGCGCTGGTCAACAGAGGTTTGGCGACGACCTCTTGAGCGGGCGCGCCTTTACGATCATCCCAAGCGCCGTATCGGTCCATAGCTGGAACGTCGTGTTCGTCGCGACGAAGGCGAGCGGCGGCTATGAGGTGGTCCTTCAGGAGCCCTTCGCCTTGGACACCAGACTCCACCCGGCGACTTGAAGGCTTGGATCGCGCGAGGTCTATGGTTCGTCGGCAGATCGGACGTGCCCACGTCCCTACCGGCTCAGCAGCTCCTCGCTGAACGCCCCGAACCGCCCCTGCGGCTCCACCAGGTGGACCTCGAGGATCCAGTAGCGTACGCGCCCGTCGGCGTCGGGCTCGCGCATCCGCAGGTCGTTGCCCGGCGCCACCAGCGACACCGAGCGCTCGCCCGGAAACGCCGTATGCGGGAACTCCCCCACCAGGTGGCCGGCGATCTGGCCGCCGAATTTCCAGCCCCGCCGCGCCGCCGCCGCGTGGGCCTGCGCGTAGAGTTCCGCCCCGGTGATGTCGGGATCGGCCTCGTAGACGCCCCGCAGCTCGTCCCGCACCACGGCCAGGTCGCGGCGCAGGGCCAGCTTCACCGGGTCGTCCCCCAGGACGAAGGTCCGCCCATAGTCGGCCTCCCAGTCGTCGAACACTGGGCCGAAGTCGAGGAACGCGATGTCGTCGGCCGCGATGGTCAGGTCCGGGGTCGGGTCGTGGAAGGTGGCCACGGTGTTGGCGCCGGTCCGCACGATCTTCTTGTGCCAGTGGGCGCTCACCCCGAACTGCTCGGCGGCGAGCGCATGGATCTCGTCGGAAAGCTCGCTCTCCAACACGCCCGCGCGCACCAGGCCCTGCGCCTCGATGGCGGCGAACAGCGCCTCGGCGCGGGCTTGGGCGGCGTAGATGCTGGCCAGGCGGGCGGGTTCGTGGAAGGCGGTCATCTGGTCCCCTCTCCTTCCTCGCCATTCAGGCTGGGCTATCTCACACGCACACGTCGCCAAGATGCTCCCCCTCTGGGGGAGCTGGCAGCCGAAGGCTGACTGAGGGGGACTTTGACTCCCTCAGCGGCCGATCGAACCGCACGAAAAACGCATTCCAGTCCCCCTCACCCGGCCTCCGGCCGGGAGCTCCCCCAGAGGGGGAGCATCTGCCGGGTGCTGGCGCCCCCTACTTCCCCCGCTCATAGTTCAGGATCGGGGCCAGCCAGCGTTCGGCGGTCGCCAGATCCCAGCCCTTGCGGCGGGCATAGTCCTCCACCTGGTCCTTCTCGATCCGCCCGACGCCGAAATAGTGGGCCTCGGGGTGGGCGAAATAGAGCCCCGACACGCTGGCCGGCGGGGTCATGGCGAAGCTCTCGGTGAGCGCCATGCCGGTCTGGGCGGGCGCGTCCAGGATGCGGAACAGCTCGGCCTTCTCGGTGTGGTCGGGCTGGGCCGGATAGCCGGCGGCCGGACGGATGCCGCGGTATTTCTCGCCGATCAGGGCCTCGATATCGAAGGGCTCGTCCGGCGCGTAGCCCCACAGCTCGGTGCGCACCTTGCGGTGCATGGCCTCGGCGAAGGCCTCGGCCAGGCGGTCGGCCAGGGCCGCGGCCAGGATGGCCGAATAGTCGTCGCCCTTGTCCTTGAAGGCCTTGGCGATGGCCGGCTCGCCGTGGCCGGCGGTGACGGCGAAGCCGCCGATCCAGTCGCGCTGGCCGAGGGGCGCCACGAAGTCGGCCAGCGCCACATTGGCCCGGCCGCCCTCCCCCTTGGACATCTGCTGGCGCAGGCTGTGCAGGCGGGTGAGTTCGGTGGTCCGCGTCTCGTCGGTCCAGACCACCACGTCGTCGCCGTCGGAATTGGCCGGCCAGAAGCCCACCACCCCACGGGCCTCGAACCACTTCTCCGCCACGATCTTCTTCAGCATCGCCTGGGCGTCCTTGAAGAGGTCGGCGGCGGCCTTGCCCACCACGTCGTCCTCCAGGATCTGAGGATAGTGGCCCACCAGCTCCCAGCTGGCGAAGAACGGCGTCCAGTCGATGTGCTGGGCCAGGTCCCCCAGGTCATAGGCGTTGAAGGTGCGCGTCCCCAGGAAGCTGGGGGGCGTGGCCTGCCATTCCGAAACCTTGAAACGGTTGGCCCGGGCGTCGGCCAGGCTGGCGCGGGCCCGGTTGGTGTTGCCACGGGCGAACTGCTCGCGAACCTTGGCGTAGTCGGCCCGGGTCTCGGCCTGGATGCGCTCGCGCTCGTCCTTCGACAGCAGGCCCGAGACCACGCCGACGGCGCGGCTGGCGTCCAGCACATAGGTGGTGGAGCCCCCCTGATAGCCGGGCTCGATCTTCACCGCGGTGTGGGTCTTTGAGGTGGTGGCCCCGCCGATCAGCAGCGGGATCGTGAACCCGCGCCGCTCCATCTCGGAGGCGACATAGACCATCTCGTCCAGGCTGGGCGTGATCAGGCCTGAGAGCCCGACGATGTCCACCTTCTGGGCGATGGCCTCGTCCAGGATGCGGTCGCAGGCCACCATGACCCCCAGGTCGATGACCTCGTAATTGTTGCACTGCAGGACCACGCCGACGATGTTCTTGCCGATGTCGTGGACGTCGCCCTTGACGGTGGCCATCAGGATCTTGCCGGCGTTCTCGCGCGGCTTGCCCTCCTTCTCGGCCTCCATGAAGGGCATCAGATAGGCCACCGCCTGCTTCATCACCCGGGCCGACTTCACCACCTGCGGCAGGAACATCTTTCCCGAGCCGAACAGGTCCCCCACCACGTTCATCCCGTCCATCAGCGGACCTTCGATGACGTGCAGCGGGCGGGCCACGGTAAGGCGCACCTCCTCGGTGTCGGCCTCGATATAGTCGGTCAGGCCGTGGACCAGGGCGTGGGCCAGGCGCTTGGCCACCGGCAGCTCGCGCCAGGCCAGGTCGGGCCCCTTGGCCTCGGACTTGCCGCCCTTGTACTTGGGCGCCAGTTCCACCAGCCGCTCGGTGTTGGAGATGTTGGTCCGCTGCGGCCGGTTGAGGATCACGTCCTCCACGGCCTCGCGCAGCTCCTCGGGAATGTCGTCATAGACCGGCAGGTCGCCGGCGTTGACGATGCCCATGTCCATGCCCGCGGCGATGGCGTGATAGAGGAACACCCCGTGAATGGCGCGCCGCACCGGCTCGTTGCCGCGGAAGCTGAACGACACGTTCGACACCCCGCCCGACACCCGGGCCAGCGGCAGGGTCTGCTTGATGATCCGCGTCGCCTCGATGAAGTCGACGGCGTAGTTGTTGTGCTCGTCGATCCCCGTGGCCACCGCGAAGATGTTGGGGTCGAAGATGATGTCCTCGGCCGGGAACCCCACCTCGTCCACCAGGATGCGGTAGGCCCGGGTGCAGATCTCCACCTTGCGGGCGCAGGTATCGGCCTGGCCCTGCTCGTCGAAGGCCATCACCACCACCGCCGCGCCATAGCGCAGGCAGGCCTTGGCCTGTTCGCGGAACTTGTCCTCGCCCTCCTTCATGGAGATCGAGTTCACGATCCCCTTGCCCTGGACGCACTTCAGCCCCGCCTCGATCACCTCCCACTTGGAGCTATCGATCATGATCGGCACGCGGGCGATGTCCGGCTCGGCGGCGATCAAATTGAGAAAGGTTCGCATGGCCGCGACGCTGTCCAGCAGCCCCTCGTCCATGTTGACGTCGATCACCGAGGCGCCGGCGTCCACCTGCTGGCGGGCGACGCTAAGCGCGGCGGGATAGTCCCCCTCGGCGACGAGTTTACGGAACTTGGCCGAGCCGGTGACATTGGTCCGCTCGCCGACATTTATGAAGATAGGGCGCATCAGGCGAGTTCAAAAGGCTCCAGGCCCGCCAGGCGCATGGCCTTCGGGCGTTGCGGGATTTGCCGGGGCTTAACACCCTTCACGGCCTCGGCCACGTGGCGAATGTGGTCGGGGGTGGTGCCGCAGCAGCCGCCGATGATGTTCACCAGGCCGCGCGCCGCCCACTCGTGCAGCTCGTGGGCGGTCTGGTGGGCCTCCTCGTCGTACTCCCCGAAGGCGTTGGGCAGGCCGGCGTTGGGATAGGCGCTCACCAGGGTGTCGGCCACGCGGGAAAGCTCGGCGATGTGGGGCCGCATCAGGTCGGCGCCCAGCGCGCAGTTCAGGCCGATAGCGAAGGGCTTGGCGTGCTTCACCGAGTTCCAGAAGGCCTCCACCGTCTGGCCCGAGAGCGTCCGGCCCGAGCGGTCGGTGATGGTCCCGGAGATCCAGATCGGCAGGGGCTCGTAGCCCTCGTCCTCCATGTCCAGGATCGCCTTGATGGCGGCCTTGCAGTTCAGCGTGTCGGTGATGGTCTCGATCAGGAACAGGTCCACCCCGCCCTCGTGCAGGGCGATCATCTGTTCGCGATAGGCCTGATAGACCTCGTCGAAGGTCACCAGCCGCGCACCCGGATCGTTCACGTCCGAGGACATCGACAGCATCTTGTTGAGCGGCCCCACGGAGCCCGCCACGAAGCGCGGCTTGTGCGGCTCCTTGGCGGTCCAGGCGTCGGCCCGGGCCCGGGCGATGCGCGCGCCCTCGAAATTGATGTCGCGGACCGCGCTCTCCAGCTGGTAGTCGGCCTGGGCGATGGTGGTGGCCGAGAAGGTGTTGGTCTCGCTGATGTCGGCGCCGGCGGCGTAGTACTGGTCGTGCAGGTCGCCGACGATATCCGGCCGGGTCAGGCACAGGATGTCGTTGTTGCCCTTCAGCTGGCCGGGATGATCCTTGAACCGCTCGCCCCGGTAATCGGCCTCGTCCAGCCCCCGCTTCTGGAACATGACCCCCCAGGAGCCGTCCAGGATCAGCACCCGCTCGCGCGAGATTTGCTTCAGTTTCTCAATACGTTCCGAGCGCGCGCTCATGCGGCGATCTCCTTCGGCTCTTCCCGGATCCCCAGCACGCGACAGATCGCGTAAACAAGGTCGGGTCTGTTCAAGGTATAGAACTGGAAGTCGGAATAGCCTTCTTCAGTCAAACGGGCGCACATTTCTGCCGCGACCGAGGCCGAAATCAGTTTTCGCGTCTCCGGGTCGTCATCCAGACCTTCGAACAAGTTGCCCAGCCAGTCGGGAAGCGTGATCCCCACCGGCCCGGCCATCTTCTTCAGGCCCTTGAAGCTGCTCACCGGCATGATCCCCGGCGAGATCGGGATGGTGATCCCGGCCGCCCGCACCTTGTCCATGAACCGCAGATAGCCGTCGATGTCGTAGAAGAACTGCGAGATCGCGCGGGTCGCCCCGGCGTCGATCTTGGCCTTCAGGACGTCGATGTCGCGCTCGATCGTGTTGCCGGGATAGCCCTGCGGATAGACGCTGACGCTGACCTCGAAGTCGCCGATCGCCTTGATGCCGGCGGTCAGCTCGGTGGCGTTGGCGTAGCCGTCGGCGCGGGGGACATAGACCCCGCCGATCTTGCCGGGCGGGTCGCCGCGGATGGCGACGATGTGTCGGATGCCGGCGTCCCAGTAGCCCTGCACCACCTCGTCCACCTCCTCGCGGCTGGCCTCCACGCAGGTCAGGTGGGCCGCGGGCTTCAGGCCAGTCTCGTTGAGGATCCGCACCACGGTCCGGTGGGTGCGGTCCCGGGTCGAGCCGCCGGCCCCATAGGTCACCGAGACGAAGGACGGGTTCAGCGGCTCCAGCCGGCGGATCGCCTCCCACAGGCTCTCCTCGGCCTCCGGCGTCTTGGGCGGCGAGAACTCGAAGGAGACGGAGGGCCGCTTGGCCAGGCCCGCCCCGGCGCGGGCGATGGGACCCAGCGCGGTCTCTAGCGGGCTCATGCGGCGGTCCTCTCAGCTTGGCGGACGCGCTCGGCGGTCCAGATCTTGACGGTGAGCCCCTCGCCCCGGGCGGGCGGCAGGGCGGAGGCGCGGACCTTGGTCAGGCCCGCCTCGTTCAGCCAGCGCTCCATCTCGGCCTCGGCGAAACCCAGGCGGCGGTGCTGATGCTGCTCGCGCAGGAACTCGAGCGTGTGGGGGGCGAAGTCGACGATGATCAGCCGGCCGCCCTCGGCCACCAGGCGGGCGGCCTCGCGCACCGCCGCGGCGGGATCCCCCAGATAGTGCAGCACCTGGTGGACCACCACCAGGTCGGCGCTCTTCCCCGGCAGGCGGGTGCCGAAGATGTCGCCGTGGCGCAGTTCGCAGCGCTCCAGGCCGGCGTCGGCCACGTGGCGACGGGCGATGTTCAGCATCTGCTGGGAGAGATCCAGACCCACGGCGGCCTCGGCGTGGGGGCCGAGCAGGGTCAGCATGCGGCCGGTGCCGCTGCCCAGGTCCACCAGCCGCTTGAAGGGGCCGGGGCCGGCGACCTTCAGCACCGCGGCCTCGACGGCGGTCTCGGAGACATAGAGCGAGCGGATCTCGTCCCAGCGGGCGGCGTTGCGGGCGAAGTACTCGCCAGCCTCGGCCGAGCGCTCGGCGCGCACGGCCTGCAGCCGCTCGGCGTCGCGCAGCAGGATCGGGTCGGCGGGATCGACGCTGGCCAGGGTCTCGTCGGCCAGACGCCGCGCCAGGCCGCCGGCCACCAGCCGGTAGAACACCCAGGCCCCGTCGGGGAACCGCTCCACCAGCCCGGCCTCGGCCAGCAGTTTCAGATGGCGGGAGACTCGCGGCTGGCTCTGGTCCAGAACCTTGCAGAGCTCCAGCACGGCCAGCTCCTCGTGGGACAGCAGGGCGAGGATGCGCAGGCGTGTCGGCTCGCCCGCCGCGCGCAACACTTCCACAGCCTGGATCGCCGAGAGACTCATGAGCACATAAAGATATCTTTATGTCTTTATGTCAAGTCTCGGGAAGGGTCTCCGCCGGCTCCCAGAGCTCGATCTTCAGGCCCGCCGGATCCATCAGCCAGGCGAAGCGCCCGTTGGCATCGGCGTCGTCCCGGCCGGTGGGGAGGACGCCCTCGGCGGCGGCTCGCGCCAACACCCCATCCAGATCATCGACGATGAAATTGATCATGAACGGCGAGGTCGAGGGCGCGAAATATGTGGTGTCGGCCTTGAACGGCGACCAGAGGGTGTAGCCGCGATCCCCGTGCGGCCACATGGCGCCGGACCAGTCGCCGCCGCCAAACCCCAGCACCCGGTCATACCAGGCGGCCAGGGCAGCCGGGTCTGAGGCCTTGAAGAAAACCCCACCAATTCCAAGCACTTTGGCCATGATCTTCTGACCCTCCCTAGAGCATTTTCCGATAAGTGTGAAACGGTTATCGGATCGAAAAATGCTCTAAACTTTTGAATTAGAGCCCTTTTTATCCGATCTGATTGATGCAATCAGATCGGAAAGGGCTCTAGGCCGAAACCGGGCTCAGCAACGCCTCGCCGGCGAAATGGCGGCGCAGGTTCTCGAAGGTCTGGCCGATCATCGAGGGCAGGGAGTCCACCGTTCCGCCCGCGCTGTGCGGCGTCAGCACCGTGCCGGGCACGCCCTCCCAGCGCTCGGCCGGGGTCGGCTCCTGGGCGAACACGTCCAGGGCCGCGCGGCCCAGCCGGCCGTCCTTGAGGGCGGCGATCAGGGCGTCCTCGTCGACGATGGAGCCCCGGGCGACATTGACGATCATGCCGCGCGGTCCCACCGCCTCGATGACCTGCGCGTTCACCGCCTGGCGGTTGGCGGCGTCGGCCCGGCAGGCCACCACCAGGATGTCGCTGCCCTCCGCCAGGGCCAGCAGGCTCTGCGCCCGAGGCCAGGCGGCGTCCGGCTTGGGGTTCGGCCCCCACCAGCTCACCACCATGCCGAAGGCCTCTGCCCGCCGGGCGACGGCTGCGCCGATATGGCCCAGCCCCATGATCCCCACCTTGCGGCCCTTCAGTCCGGGGCGCGGCCCCATGCGGTCGGCGTTGTTCCAGCGCCCGGCCCGGACCATCTGGTCCCCGGCCACGATGTTGCGCCAGGCGCCGATCAGCAGGCCCAGCGCATGGTCGGCCACGTCCTCGGCGTTCAGTCCGTCGGCGTGGGTGACCTCGATCCCCCGCGCCCGGCACCAGGGCACGTCCACCCCGTCATAGCCGACGCTGACATTGGCGATCAGCTTCAGGCGAGGCAGGCTCTGCAGGAACTCTGGCGCCAGCACGATCTCGCCGGCATGGACGATGGCCTCCACGGCGGCCGCGTCCCCCTCCCCCATCTCCCAGCGCCGCAGCACGCGATAGCCCTGCGCCTCCAGCCCCGCCTGCATGGGGCCGAGCATCGGGTGGGAGATCAGCAGGGTGTGCGGCATGGGGCTCTCCGGAAGGGTCGTCCTCTATAGCCGTCCTCAGTCGATCCCGGCCAGCACCCCGCCCAGGATCTCCGCCAGCTGGCCGATCTCCGCCTCGCTGATGATCAGCGGCGGCGAGAGCGCGATGGTGTCGGCCGTCGCCCGCACCAGCAGGCCGGCCTTCAGGGCCCGGCCCAGCACCTCATAGCCCCGCGCGCCCGGCGCCCCGTCGCGGGGGGCAAGCTCGATGGCCGCCATCAGGCCGATATTGCGGATGTCGATGACGTGGGGCGCGGACGCCAGCCCGTGGATCGCGGCCTCCCACAGCGGCGCGACCTGCGCCGTGCGGGCGAAAAGGTCCTCGCGGGCATAGATCTCCAGCACCGTCAGGCCCGCGGCGCAGGCCACCGGAGGGCCGGAAGAGGTGTAGCCGTGGAAGAACTCGATGGCGCCCTGCGGCCCCGCCACCACCGCGTCATGCACCGCCCGGCTGGCGAACACCGCCCCCATGGGCAGGACGCCGTTGGTCAGGCCCTTGGCCGTGGTCATGATGTCCGGCGTCACCCCGAAGGCCTGGGCCGCGAAGGGCGCGCCGACCCGCCCGAACCCGGTGATCACCTCGTCGAAGATCAGCAGGATGCCGTGCCGGTCGCAGATCGCCCGCAGCCGCTGCAGATACCCCACCGGCGGCGGCAGCACCCCGGCCGAGCCGGCCACCGGCTCGACGATCACCGCGGCGATGGTCTCGGCCCCATGCAGGGCGACGATGCGCTCCAGCTCGTCGGCCAGCTCCGCCCCGTGCGCCGGCAGGCCGCGCGAAAAGGCGTTGCGCGCCAGGTCGTAGGTGTGCGGCAGATGGTCGGCCGGCAGGGTCACGAAGGTGCGGCGGTTGTTCACCAGCCCGCCCACGGAGATCCCGCCGAACCCCACCCCGTGATAGCCCTTCTCCCGGCCCACCAGCCGGGTCCTCTGCCCCTCCCCGCGGGCCCGATGATAGGCCATGGCCATCTTCAGCGCCGTGTCGACCGACTCCGATCCGGAATTGGTGAAGAACACCCGGTCCATCCCCGGCGGCGCCAGGGCGGTCAGGGCCTGGGCGAACTCGAACGCGATCGGGTGGCCCATCTGGAAGGAGGGCGCGTAGTCCAGCGTCATCAGCTGGCGGTGGACGGCGTCGGCGATCTCGGCCCGCCCATGGCCGGCGTTGACGCACCACAGGCCCGAGGTCCCGTCCAGCACCGCCTGCCCCTCCGGCGTGCGGTAGTACATGCCGCTGGCCTGACTCAGCAGCCGCGGGTCGGCCTTGAACTGCCGGTTGGCGGTGAACGGCATCCAGTAGGCCGAAAGGTCGGGGCGGTTGTCTCCGAAGTCGGCGTTCATGGTGGGGTCCCTCCTGGCCGCACGAGATCACGTCCGCGGCAGCCCCGCCACCTGATTGAGCCGTCCCCAGCTGCGGCCGTAAGGGGAGCCTCCCAGAGAGGCGGGCCGCAAGGCCGCCGCCCACCGCGCCTCGGCCTGCCCCGCCTCGCGCCAGCAGTCGGCGACAGCGGCCTTCAGGTCATCGGCCGCGTCGATCCGCGCCTGGAACCGCGCCTCCAGGGCGTCCCGCTCCGCCGCGATCAGGGCCATCCCCGCCGCATGGTCGGCCAGCAGCGCCCGGTGCAGCCGCTCGTGCCGCCACCACAGGCTCTCGCCATCGTAGGTGTCGCCCGGCGCCGGGCCCACCGGCGGCGGGCCGGCCTCGAACAGCACCGGCTTGAACAGGCTGGTGCAGGGCGCCGAGGTCGCCGTCACCCAGTGCACCGCCCGCTCGGCGCCCACCTCCGAGACCATGGAGGCCACCGACTGGCTGCGGCGGGGGCCCTGGGCGGCGTGCATGCAGATGGTCCGCCCCACGGTGTTGGCGGGACTCCAGTCGGCCGCCTCCCCATGGTCGCGCAGGATGGCCCGCATGGCGGCCGGCGTCAGGGCGTCGTCGGCCCGGGCCAGCAGCTCCTGGCCCCGCGCGCACCGCCCGCGCCCGAAGCTGACCGCGTCGCGGGCCTCGTCGATCAGCTGGGCGGCCACGTCGAACCGTCCCCGCCCCTGCGCCGCCAGGCCCGGGCTGATGTCCGACCAGCCCGCCCCGATCGAGTAGGCGTTGGAGAGCGCCCGGCGCCCGGCGACGGTCTCCACCACCCAGTCGCGGCCCACCGTCTCCAGCACATAGGCCTCGTGGCGGTCGGCGATGATGAAGCCGTTGTGATAGTAGAACCGCCCCAGGTGGCCGCAATCGCCCCCCTGGCCGTGCCGCTCCAGCAGGGCGATGATCACCGCCAGCGCCTGGGCCGCGCTCGCCCCCCGCTCCAGCCCCAGCCGCACCAGGTCCATGCCGGTGAGCGCCCGCCGACGCTGGGCCGGAACCCGCGCGTGCAGCGCCTCGTTGCCGATCACCACCCCGTGCTCATTGGCCCCCATCTCCGCCCCCCACATCCAGCAGGGCCGGCTGATCAGGGTGGCGTGGGTCTGCGCGACCTCCGGGATCGTGATGTAGGTCAGCTTCAGGTCCCCAAGACCCCGCCGCCGAGGCTGCATCTCCAGCACCTGGGCCTCGTTGCGCTCCCGGTCGCTGTTCTTGGCCAACAGCAACGCCCCGCGCGGGGTTTCGGAGGCCAGGGCTACCAGGGTGTCGCACATGGGGGGAGCTTATCGGCACTTTCCCATCCCCGTCATCCCGGCCGCAGCGCAGCGGAGAGCCGGGACCCAGGGGCCGCATTCAATCCCCCTGGGTCCCGGGTCTCCCTACGGTCGCCCGGGATGACGGGGAGGATGGGGCTTGCGAAGCTTGCTCACCGCCCCAATGTCACACCCAAGCCAGGGGAGGCGCAGATGGCCGCAGCAGCAGCAGCCGACAACACCGGCGCGGAATTCGAGGACGAGGGGGTCGTCGCCGCCTATGTCCATCGCACCCCCTATCCCCCCGCCCTCTTCGACCGCCTTCTGCAACTCACCTCGGGTCGAGGGCGGCTGCTCGACCTCGGCTGCGGTCCGGGCAAGCTGACCCGCACCCTCGCGCCCCACTTCGCCGAGGTTCTCGCCGTCGACCCCTCCGCCGCCATGCTGCGCCTGGCCCGCGACCTGGACGCCGGCGCCAATCCCAACATCGCCTGGACGGAGGCCTTCGCCGAGCAGGTCCCCCTGCCGGCGGCCATCGACCTCGTCGCCGCCGGCGCCAGCATCCACTGGATGGACGCCCCGCGCCTCTTCCCCCGCCTGGCCGCCGCCATCGCCCCGGACGGCGTCATGGCCATCCTCGGCGGCGACGGCCCGGCCCAGGCGCCCTGGATCGCGGCCTGGCAGGAGGTAATCAAGGCCTGGGTCGGCAAGCTGGGCGGCCAGTGGAACGGCGGAGGCCACCAGGCCCGCCTCACCGGCCACCAGCCCTGGTTCGACGTCACCGCCACCGAGACCTTCACCGCCCCGATGACCCAGTCGGTGGACGACCTCATCGAGGCCGAGCACTCTCG
The DNA here is from genome assembly GCF_030645195.1 of Phenylobacterium sp. Taxonomy (GTDB): domain Bacteria; phylum Pseudomonadota; class Alphaproteobacteria; order Caulobacterales; family Caulobacteraceae; genus Phenylobacterium. The sequence continues at coordinate 12,427 of NZ_JAUSLW010000058.1, forward strand.
GGCCACCTGGTCGCGGGCCAAGATGGGGCCCCTCGCCCCGGCCTTCGACGCCGATCTGCGGGCCGTCGTCGCCCCCCACGCCCGGGGCGGCGAGGTGACCTTCGAGATCAGCTCGACCCTGTGGTGGGGGCGACCCAGGGCGACGCCTCGCCCGGCTTGACCGACTCCGGCCCCGCGCCGAAACTCGGTCATGATCCGCCTCATCGCCACTGACCTCGACGGCACCCTGCTGCGCCGGGACGGCTCCATTTCCGAACGCACCCGCAAGGCCCTGGGGAACGCCCGCGAGGCCGGCCTGCCCGTGGTCTTCGTCACCGCCCGGCCGCCGCGGGACCTGCACGCCATCGCCCACGACCTGGGGATCACCGGCCTGGCCGTCTGCTCCAACGGCGCCCTGCTCTATGACGTGGCGGAGGACCGGGTCATGCGCCAGGAGACCCTGCCCACGGCCGTCGCCCTGGAGCTGATCGGCGAGCTGCGCCGGTCCGATCCCCACTTCAGCTTCGCCACCGAGCACGGCCACAAGGTGGGCCGCGAGGACGCCTTCCCCACCGCCATGTTCGACGGCTTTGTTCACCACCACGAGCCCCGGGTCGACCCCGTCCACACCCTCTGCGACGAGGACCTCATCAAGATCCTGGTCCACCACCCGGCCCACGGGATCGACGACCTGCACGCCCTGATCGCGGCCCTGGCCGGCGACCGAGTCGCCGTCACCCATTCCGGCGCCCCCTTCGTGGAGTTCGGGGCGCTCGGGGTCTCCAAGGCCAGCGGCCTGCTTCACCTGGGCCAGGACCTGGGGATCGAGGCCCACGAGATCATCGCCTTCGGCGACATGCCCAACGACATCCCCATGCTCACCCTGGCCGGCCGGGGCGTCGCCGTCGCCAACGCCCACCCGCACGTCCTCGCCGCCGCCCGCGAGACCACCCACACCAACGAGGAGGACGGCGTGGCCCGGGTGATCGAGACCCTGCTGGGGTGAGACGGGCCCGCCCACTCCGCTCATCCCGGCCTTCGCCGGGAGGAGCGGAGTCTGGACCCTGAACCGGCTATCCCAAGCTTGACCTGGCCACACGCCCCGGCCACCCTGGCGTCAGGCAAGCGATCGAGGCGGCTTACAAATATCGCGCTCGCCCCAGCGCCCGCGTCACCCCGCGGGATCACGGCCCCACGCGGCCGAGCCTCCTCCACCCGCCATGCCCCGCAACCCCGGCGCCCTCACCGGCGAGCCCGACTTCATGAAGCTGTGGGCGGCCCAGGCCGTCTCCAGCTTCGGCGCCCGCATCACCCGCGAGGGTCTGCCGATGACGGCGATCCTGGCCCTGGGCGCCGGCCCCGCCGTCCTCGGCGTGCTGGCCGCCCTCTCCTATGGCCCGGCCGTCCTGGTGGGCCTGGCCGGCGGCGGCTTCGTCGATCGCCGCCACCGACGCCCGATCCTGATCGGCGCCGACCTGGTCCGCGCCGGGGTGCTGATCACCCTCCCCATCGCCGCCTGGTTTCACCTGCTGAGCCTCTGGCAGGTCTTCGCCGCCGCCGTCCTGGTGGGGGGCGCCAGCGTGCTCTTCGACATGGCCGACCACGCCTATCTCCCCGGTCTGATTGGCCCTGCGCGCCTGGTGGACGGCAACTCCAAGCTCTCGGCCACCGAGTCCGTCGCCGAGATGGGGGGGCCGGCCCTGGCGGGCGTCCTGTTCCAATGGCTGAGCGCCCCCTTCGCCATCGCCGTCAACGCCGCCACCTACCTGGTCTCGGCCCTCTTCCTCTCCGGCATCGCCAAGGTCGAGCCCGACCCGGAGCCCGCCCCGCCCCAGCACTGGGCCCGCGACCTGACCCAGGGCTTCCGCGCCGCCTGGGCCGAGCCCCGGGTGCGCCCCCTGCTGATGGTCGCCCTGTGCAACGGCCTGTTCGGCGGCGGCTTCGCGGCCCTCTACCTGGTCTTTGCTTTGCGCACCCTGGGCCTCAGCCCCGCCATGCTGGGCCTCACCGTGGCCTGCGGCGGGATCGGGGCCCTGGCCGGAGCCGGCCTGGCCGCCCCCCTCGCCCGACGCCTGGGGGCCGGCCCCGCCATCCTGGCCCTGGGCCTGGCCTCGGCGGCCTCCGCCCTGCTGATCCCGCTCTCCCCAGCCGCCCCCGTCGCCGGCATGGCGATGCTGATCGTCTCCCAGCTGCTGGGGGATTCCACCGGCGTCGCCTACGGTGTCCTGTCGTCCTCCCTGCGCCAGACCGTCCTGCCCCAGGACACCCTGGGCCGCGCCGCCGGCGCCTTCCAGGCCGCCAGCGGCGGAACCATGCTGATCGGCGCCCTGGTCGGCGGCGCGCTCGGCGGCCTGATCGGGGTCCGCGAGACCCTGTTCATCGCGGCCGCGGGCCTGGCGCTGGGGCCGCTGATCGCGATGGCGTCTCCGGCTTTGCGGGGGGTTAAGGTGATCGCGGTGGAGGCCGGGTGAGAAGATGCTCCCCCTCTGGGGGAGCTGTCAGCGAAGCTGACTGAGGGGGACTTTGACTCTTGTTTGCAGCCGAAGATGTCGCCTACGGCGATCCCCCTCCGGCACGGACCTCCGGTCCGCGCCACCTCCCCCACATCGCGCTGGCGCGCTGGGGGAGGATCTTTGGCGCACGGAATCGCCTCGCAGCGGAGACCCCGCGCGCGCCTTAGCCGACTCTCGCGAGGCCGACGGCCCGCCGAATCCATAGCCGGCTGTTCAGCCAACGGGCTCCATTTCCTTGGGCGCCGAGACCCGCCGCGTCCGGGTCTGGGCCTTGGGCTTGGGCAGGAGGCGGAAGCGCGTCTGACACCACGCGAAATCCACCCCAACGTCCAGCAGGGCGTCGGAACGTCCGCAGGGGCAGGCGAATTCCATGACCGCGAAGACGCGGTAGCTCTCCCCCGCGACCAGGGGCGTCGGCCTGCCCGTGGCATGGTTCGGGGCGACATTGACGCAGATGACCAGATCCCCAGGACCGACCGCCTCGCTCATGGCCTGCCTCCTCCGTGCTGCCGGAAAGATGAGGTCCCGCCCGGCGCTGGGCAAGGCCGCCCGGCGCGTACGGCTGTCCGTGTTCCCGACACCCCGTGAAATTCCGATCGCGCCCGACCATTCTTGTCCCCCCGTCCTGCCGGGCGGCGTGGCTTCCATTGGCCCGTTCTCAAAGGGCGTCACGCTTGCAACTGGCGGAACTTGACTGTATTTTGACCGGATTAGAGGTCAATGGAGCGGCACATGGCGCAGGCGACGAAGAAGGCCGCGACCCCGACGGGGCTTCCGCTGGCGCGCAAGGTCGCCCGTTCGCGTCCTGGCCGGCTCTCGATCGCCAGCCTGATGGACGAGCGCGGGACAGTGAAGGTTGATGACGTCGCCGACGCCTTCGCGATGTCCAAGGCGCAGCTGGCGGAGACTGCCGGGCTGGCCCGTGAAGTTTTCCAGAAGGCGAGCCGCCGCGGCGGTCCCAAGGCGCAAAGCCGTGTGCGCGAGATGCTGGAGATCATCAGCCTCGTGCAAGGTTGGGCCGGCGGGCCGGCCCAGGCGATGGCCTGGTATAGGGCTGAACCGATCCCGGCGTTCGGCGGGCGAACGGCCGAGGCTCTCGTGAAGTCGGGGCAGGCCGGCGCTGTTCGCGACTATGTCGACCATCTGGCGACCGGCGGCTACGCTTGAGGTTCATGGGCGAGTGCTTTCGCGCGCACGACCCGAACTGGTCCTGGACGCCGCTCTCGGGCGCTGGCGCGGCGATCAAGGGCCGGCGCTTTAACTGGCCGGGCCTTGAGACGCTCTATCTGTCGCTCAACTACCACACCGTGTTTCGCGAGGTTTCGGGGGGCTTCGCACACAGGCTGACCCCCTATGTCCTGTGCAGTTATGATATCGACTGCGAGGACATCGCAGACTTCCGAACGGATGCCGAGAGGGCCGCCCTCGGCGTCTCCCTGACCGACCTGAGCTGTGCCTGGGGAGACGCATTGATCGCCGGTCGCGAGCCGGAGTCATGGGCGGTCGTCCGCCGGCTACGCGCTGACGGATACGCGGGCGTCCTCGTCCCGAGCTTCGCAACCGGCGCGACCGTCGATGATCAGAACCTCGTGCTTTGGCGCTGGGGTCCAGACCTCCCCCACAAGGTCACCGCCTACGACCCAACCGGCAAGCTGCCGAAGAACCAACTCTCGTGGACATGACATCGCGGCCTACAATGCGTGGGTCACGGCAACGCCGCTTCTGACGCTGTTGAGCTTGGTGTTGCGAAAGCGCTGGTCGGCACCGTAATCCTCACCGTAATCCCCTGGCCACAGCCGGTCGACATTGGCGCGCTGCCGCCCCAGCGCCGATCTTGTCCAGACTTGTTCCGACCAAGCCGTAACCCAGCCGGGAACAACCTAGTCAGCGGGCCAAGCTCGTGTAGGTTGTGGCGCATTCAAGTTCGGGGCGCGTAATGAGCTACTCAATCACCATCGCCACGGCGCTGCCGCTCTCACTTCGCGAGACCGCGATAAGGCTGCAGCCGGCGCCCGACGTCAGCGGCCCTTGGGATCTGAGCGCTGCGTTTCGCCCCCAGTCCAATATCGGGGCGAGCGACATCTTCGCGATTGAGCTATCGGCCGGATCCAAGATCGAGATCTTGAACGAAAATCTCTCTTTGCGACCTGGAGGGCTGGTTCTTTACGACCAGAACGGCGCGAGCCTGGCGCAGAGCTATCAGTCCTCTGTCCAGGACTTGTCGGGTTTTGTGGCGCCCTACACCGGCCTCTACTTCATCAACGCCCTGTGGAGCCCGAACACCACCCCAGGCTGGGCCCAGATCCGCGTTCGGGTGGACCTGCCTGGCGCCATCACCGAGGGCGACGATGATCTCGCCGGCCGCTCCATTGTCGCCGGTGGCGGGAACGACACCGTTACGGGAACGGTCTGGGACGATTTTCAGCGCGGCGGCGCAGGCAACGACCGGCTATTGGGCGAAGCTGGCTTCGACGACATGCACGGAAATATGGGCGATGACACCCTCTATGGTGGGCACGGATATGACTGGGTCGTCGGCGGCCAGGGGAACGATCTTCTATATGGTGACGGGCCGAACAACTTCGGCGGTACCGGTGATCTCATCTTCGGCAATATGGGGGATGACACCCTGATCGGCTCGTTCGGCGACGATCTTCTCCGCGGGGGACAGAACAACGATGAGCTTCAGGGGGGAGAGGGCGCTGATTTTCTCTCCGGCGACCGGGGCGACGACACCCTGTCGGGCGGCACAGGGCGGGACATCTTTCATACATTCGCCGGGGCCGGCGTCGATCGGGTGCTGGATTTCTCTGTCGCGGAGGGCGATCGGGTGAAGTTCGAGCAAGCCGGCACGCCCTACGTCCTGCGTCAGGTCGGAGCCGATACGGTCATTGAGCTCGAAGGAACTCAGATGATCCTGGTGGGCGTAAACGCTTCAACCTTACCCGTTGGCTGGCTGATCTCGGGCTAGGCGCCACGGCTCCAGCAAAAATTCGTCCGCTCGGCGCCAGAATTACGGTGATATCGCACATTGCCAAGATATCTATAGAACCTATATATTCTAAACACGGAGGTTGCGATGCCCACGCTTTCGAGTCACGTCGATCAACTCACCGCGCAGCGAATGGCGGAAACCGCGAAACTCGAGGACCGCAAGACGTCCCAGATCACCGCGGCCGCCCTGCGATGGTACCTCAGCCTCTCCTCCGGCGCGCGGGACGCGCTTCGACGGATCGAAGCCTTGGGAGAGACCGAAGTGCAGGCGGCGTCATGGGCGGTCAGCCGGGCGCTTCTGGACCGCGAGTACCGGACGGTTGTGCCGGCCGGGATGGCCAAGGCCGAGCCCCGGCTGGGCCCCGATCCAACTGAAGACGAGATCATGGCCGAGGCCGTGCGGCTCACCAGCCGCCGGCCCTGAGCTCGCGGGTGCTGCGCCTTTGCCTCGATCTCAATGTATGGGTCGGCGCCTTCCTGGCTGAAAAGTACGGCCGGCGGGACACCGCCGCGCAATCCCTCGTCCAGGCCATACGCCTGGGCCAGTCGCCGCGCGGACCCGTGGCCCTGGTCATTTCCTGGGGCATGCTGTTCCGGCTGAACACCGTGATCCTGCGTCTGACGGGCGATCAGGCCGCCGCGGATCGCTTGATGGCCATCATCGCGGCCTTCGCCCAGGACGGCCCCTCCCTGACCCTCGGCGGCGTGGGCGTCCTTCCGTTGGACGACGAAGAAGACCGCCACGTCCTGGAAACCGCCCTGGCCGGTGACGCCGACCTGCTGGTGACCCAGAACCTGACGGATTTCATCCAAGGTGATGTCGATCGAATTGACGATCGCCACGGCCTGACGCGCGCGCCGCCTCGAAAACTCCTGATCGCCCACACCCATAGCGCCGCGGCCTGGCTCCGAGGCGAACCCTGGCCGGAGCCGGTCGAAGCGTACATGGCGTCCGCCGGGCGGCCCCAGGGCTGACCGCCGCGCCATTGGGGTCGTCCGAGGGGCGCCATGAGCGGAAGTTGGCGTCTATGCGCAGAGCAGACGTCCGGGCTGAGACATCGGCGGCCGAATTCCGGCGGCAGTCGTGCTAACTAGAAGCGGCCATCGACGACATGCTCAAGCCGTGGCTCACCATCCTACCCCGCCGCGGACGTCTGCGCCTGCCGTCCGTGTCCACCCAATTTCCACCAGAACGAGCCGAGTCACCAATCGCCATGGATAAAGTGCCTATGACGGTTCAGGGCTTTCGCGCCCTGGACGAAGACTTGAAGCGGCTCAAGACCATCGAGCGGCCCGCCGTCACCGTCGCGATCGGGGAGGCGCGCCTGCACGGCGACCTGACGGAGAACGCCGAGTACCATTCCGCCAAGGATCGGCAGGGGTGGATCGAAGGACAGATCGTCCAGATCGGCGACATGATGGCGCGCGCCCAGGTCATCGACGTCAGCAAGCTGTCCGGAACCCGGATCAAGTTCGGCGCCACCGTCTCCGTCATCGACCAGAATACCGAGAAGCCGGCCCGCTACCAGATCGTGGGGGAGCACGAGGCCGACGTGAAGCAGGGCCGCATCTCCATCACCTCCCCCATCGCCCGCGCGATGATCGGCAAGGAGAGCGGCGACGTCGTCGAGGTGAGAAGTCCCGGCGGCCTGAATGCCTACGAGGTCACCAAGGTCGAGTGGCTCTGAGCCACGGAGGCGCCGAAGGTCGATCCGTCACGAGCGTTCGAACCGCTGAGGTCCTTGATGCGCCAGGACCGGACCTTGGCACCAGCTCCAAAAGCAGACGCTGGCGCCGCTCAACTCTAGCAGCGACGTTGCGAAACGCCGGCAAGCCTGATGCCTACTCGACCAGGCCCATGATGGTCGTGTGCGTTTCACCATCCTGCGCGACCATTATGGCTACGAGCACGTATCTCGGGTCCTGCAGCTGGATCCAGTGTTCGCTCAATAGGACCTTGGTCTTCGACAGGAACGAGCTCACTCCCTGCATATCTGGTTCAGGCTCCCACCGCTGCGTGATCTTAGAGATCGAGCCCCTGTGGAGCGCGTCGCCAGTCTCACGGTACGCGGCAATCAGATCGACTTTCCGGAGGTACGGCTGGGTAATATCGACCACCATCCTCTCCCCATCTGGCCCCGTCGTCTGCATCTTCGGGTGGGGGTAGAACTTCGGATTGAGCCGCTCCAGCGCATTCAGGATGTAGTCGGCTTGGCTGGCCTTCTTCAGCTTCGCGTTGCGAACCCCTGCCACGTCGCCATGGGCGACGAGGGCGCCCAGCGCGATCAGCTCTGCGATCTTTCGGATCTGGAGCTGGGCCAGTTCCCAGGCGACCATGAGCGGCAGAGGAATCTTGCGCGCAAGAATGTCATCGAGGACGTCCGTCCGTCGACGGACCTCGACCATCAGCCAACGGTACTGATCGACGATTTCCTGAGCCTGCGCGGAAGGAACCTGGAGCATTCATGCAGCTTAACTGGAGTCGCGATCGTGGGCTTTGTGCCAGCTGGACACAATGGCCTCGAGGCACGAAGCCGACGTTCTGGCGAACCACCGCGCCTTGCCCCTAAAGCACGACGCTTCCGCCCAACTCTTTTATGAGGAGTCGTACCGCCGCCTCGTTGTAGTTGGACGCCGCGCCCCTCTTCACAACGCCAGTCTCTTCGTAACGCACGCGGTCGGCATTGTTGCGGAAAGCGTAGTGCGAGAAGGCCTTGTTGGCCTTCATTTTCTTGGACTTGATGATCGCATCGATCGCACCCTGTTTCGCCCCCGTCGCCTTCTTCACCCGGCGGAAGAGTTCGATGTAACTCAGCGGGTAGCCCTCCAGAGCCTCTCTAATGGCCACGACCGTCGCCTTGGTCGGAGCAACTTCACCAATCAGCTTGAGCGTGGGTGCACCCGACCGCTCTACGAACTCGCCGTCCTTCACGAAGCTGATCTGGGGCAGGAGCGCCTCATCGATCAGGAAGGACCCCGCTTTGCCGTCGATTTCGCCGGTTGCGAGGTTCATGACCGCCGCGTTCTCGATGCCGAACCGCATGATGTTCGCAAGGTGCTTAGACAGGATCGTCTGCGACAACTGCTGCAGGCGCTGTTCGATCAGCCGCTGCAGGTCAGCTGAACTGATCAGCCGGTCCTCACCCGGGTAGCGGTAGTAGATATGGCCCTGAGTCGCCCCGTCGGCGTTGTGGATGAAGATGACTGGCTTCGTGTGCGCCTGCCCGATGTAGGCCACGCCCACCTTCTTGCCGTCGATCCGGTGCGTAGCAAGCAGGATCTCTAGGCCAATGCCCAGCTGATCGCGGATGTTCTGGTTGAGCTTGTTGAGGTCGAATTTCTCGAATCTGTCGTCCGGCAGGCCCACGACGTTGAAGGTGGCGTTCTCCACACCGAACACGAAGTAACCGCCCTTGTTGTTGGCGAACGCCGCGATCGTCTTCATCACGAAGCTGACCGACTTCTTACATTCGACCCTGTCGGTCTCCGTGATGGCCAGCGAGCCGGGGGCGCCGGGTTTGGCCGGCAACAGTTGGGCGAGGCGCGCTGGGCTGAGAGGTCCGTCGTCGACCGCGATCGGCGCGGCGGCCTTCGCCATGAGGGCCTCAATCTCGGCCGGGCTGGCTGCCGCGATGTCGGCGTACTTCTTGATTTGGCCGTTCTTGATGTTGGAGATTCGGCCGGAACTGATGTCGCTGGCGGCGTCGCCACGGGCGCGATTGATGAGCCCTGCGATCTCCTGGTTGGAGTGTTTGCGCGCCGCGATCAGCGCCTTGATGATGGCGACTTCAACGTCAGATAGTGAATTCTTGCGCCTATTGGACACGTTCGACTCCCCCGGTTCCTCCATTGTGAAGATTGAAGCGGCCACGCTGCAACTCGTAGCGATCGCAGGCCGATCACTCGCCGAACTCGCAACGATCTCCGTCGCTAATGGGCGTCACTGACGTGAGGCGCCAGGAGCTGAAGTTGGTTCACTGCCGAGCAGCAGATTTCTAGGTGCCCAAGGGAACGATAGTCTGGGTGCAGAGAGCAGCTGCTTCTTTCTCCGCGACACGTGTGGCGAGGGGCCGGGATTCTGAAGAAGGACGGCGGATCGCGAGCAGCGATGGCGCTAGGCAGTTGTCGTCTGGATGTGTGAGGCTGCGGGCTCACGTTAAGTACAGATCAGGGGAATTACGGTGACACTGTATGAAATTGGCGAGCCCTCTGGTCCCGCCGACCGTTCGTGAGGTTCGTGTGGTTCGTGGTTCCAAATCTTTCGGCCGCGACGCCCGCGAGGCGCAGGAAGACCTCCGCTGCGCGGAGGCCCCCTCACCCATCCTCTCCCCCTAAAGGGGGCGAGGAGAAGAGCGCCTACCCCTCCGGCGTGAACTCCACCGGCAGGCTCCGGATCGCATAGACGAAGTTGTTGGGCGCCACGTCCATGGGCCCCGACTGGTGGATATCCGGGAACCGCCCCAGCATCTGGCGGTAGACCGCCTCCAGCTGCAGCTGGGCCACCCGCTTGCCGATGCAGGTGTGGGGGCCGTAGCCGAAGGCGATGTGCTTGTCGGCGTTGGCCCGGGTCACGTCCAGCCGGTCGGGATCGGGGAACACCG
>NZ_JAUSLW010000068.1 GCF_030645195.1 Phenylobacterium sp.
GCTTCGGCGCCGCGCCCCGCCTGTTCCAGGCGCCGGGCCGCATCAACATCATCGGCGAGCACACTGACTATTCCGGCGGCTTCGTCCTGCCCGCCGCCATCGACCGCTGGTGCGCGGCGGCCGCCGCCCCGAACGACCGCGCGACCCTGCGGGTGGCCAGCGCCACGGTGGGGGAGGAGGTGGAGCTGGATCTCGCCGCCCTCGCCCGTCGCGGCGACTGGACCGACTATGTGGCGGGCGTGGCGGCGACCCTGTTGCAGGCGGGCGTGGCGGTCGCCGGCGCCGACCTGCTCATCGAGTCCGACGTGCCCATGGGCGCCGGGGTCAGCTCGTCCGCCGCCCTGGAGGTGGCCGTCACCCTGGCCCTGCTGGCCCTGGCGGGCCGTGAGGCCGACGGGCGTCAGGTGGCGCTCTGGGCCCAGGCCGCCGAAAACAACTTCGTCGGCGTGCCCTGCGGGATCATGGACCAGTTCGCGTCGGCCAACGGCGTGGCGGGCGGGGCGGTGATGCTGGACTGCCGCAGCCTGCAGGCGACCCCGGCGCATCTGCCGGAGGGCGCGCGCTTCCTGCTGGTCAACAGCATGGCCGAGCGCCGCCTGGCCTCGGGGGCGTACCGGGCGCGGCGCGAGGACTGCGAGGCCGCCGCCGCCACCCTGGGGGTCCCGAGCCTGCGCGACGTCGGCCTGGCCGACCTGCCGGCGGCCCTGGCCCGGCTCGACGGCGGCCCGGCCCGCCGCTGCCGCCACGTGGTGAGCGAGAACGCCCGGGTGCTGGCGGCGATGAAAGCCATGGCCTTGGGGGACCTGCCGGGTCTAGGTCGGCTGATGGACCAGTCCCACCAGAGCCTGAGCGACGACATGGAGGTCAGCCTGCCGGTCCTGGACCGCCTGGCGCGGATCGCCCGGGCGACGCCGGGCGTCCACGGCGCCCGGATGATGGGCGGCGGCTTCGGCGGCTGCGTCATCGCCCTGGCGGACCAGGACCGGGCGGACGCGGCCATGGCCGCCATCCAGGCCGCCTATGGGGCGGAGATCGGCCAGGTCCCCGACGCCTTCCTCTGCCGGACGGTGGGCGGCGCGGCGGAGGTGAGGCCATGACCGCGCCCCGGCCCGAACGGCGCCTCAACCTGCTCACCGGCGACTGGGTGCTGGTCTCGCCCCAGCGGGTCAGCCGGCCCTGGCAGGGGGCGGCCAGCGCGCCCAAGCCCGCCTCCGACCTGATCCACGATCCGTCCTGCTATCTCTGCGCCGGGGTGACCCGGGCCGGGGGCGCGGTCAATCCGGACTATCAAGGGGTCTATGTCTTCGACAACGACTACCCGGCCCTGCTGCCGGGCCTGACGGCGCCTGGTCCGGAGACCGATCCGCTGCTGGTCTCCGAGCCCGAGGCCGGGGTCTGCCGGGTGATCTGCTACGCCCCCGACCACAGCCTCACCATGGCCGGCATGAGCCGCGCCCAGATCGAGGCGGTGATCGACACCTGGACCGAACAGTTCGTGGAGCTGGCCGGCCGCCCCGACGTGGGCGCGGTGACCATCTTCGAGAACCGCGGCGAGATGATGGGGGCGAGCAATCCCCACCCCCACGGCCAGATCTGGGCCCAGCAGCGGCTGCCCAACGAACAGGTGGCCGAGGACGCCCGCCAGCGCGCCTGGTTCGTCGCCAACGACGTCCCCCTGCTCGCGGCCTATCTGGAGCGCGAGTTCGAGGTGGGCGAGCGGATCGTCGCGCAGAACGACAGCTTCGTCGCCCTGGTCCCCTATTGGGCCGCCTGGCCCTTCGAGACCCTGGTCCTGCCCCGCCGCTCGGTCACCGGCCTGGACGAGCTGAGCGCGCGCGAGCGGGCGGGCCTGGCCGATGTGCTGTCGCGGCTGACGCGCGCCTATGACCGGCTGTTCGACACGCCCTTCCCCTACACCATGGGCTTCCACCAGCGTCCGGTGGACGGGCGGCCCGAGGAGCACATCACCCTGCACGCCCACGTCTATCCGCCCCTGCTGCGCTCGGCCTCGGTGCGCAAGTTCATGGTAGGCTACGAAATGCTGGCCATGCCCCAACGCGACCTGACGCCCGAGGAGGCCGCCGCGCGGCTGCGGACCCTGGTATGAACGACCCCATCGCCATGAAGCCCCTCAGCCGCCTGCCGGGCGGCCCGATGGTGGACGCCTACACCCTGACCAATGTGCACGGGGTCTCGGTGCGCATCCTGACCTATGGCGGGACCATCCAGTCGATCCGGGCGCCCGATCGCCACGGAGAGCTGGACGACATCGTGCTCGGCTACGACCACCTGGAGCGCTATCTCGAAAGCCCGCGCTATTTCGGCTGCCTGGTGGGGCGCTATGCCGGCCGGATCGCCGGGGGCCGGTTCACCATCGACGGCCGTTCCTACGATCTCGACCGCAACGAGGGCGACAACTGCCTGCACGGCGGCCGGGCCGGCTTCGACAAGGCCGTCTGGACGGCGAAGACCCAGGAGACCCGCGCCGGCGCCCAGGTGAGCCTCTCCCATGTCAGCCCGGACGGGGACATGGGCTTCCCCGGCGAGCTCACGGTCCAGGCGACCTACGAGCTGACCCGCGGAAACGAGCTGCGGCTGGAGCTTCAGGCTGCGACCACGGCGCCCACGGTGATCAACCTCACCAACCACACCTACTGGAACCTGGGGGGCCTCGGCGCCCGTCACGTCCGCGACCACGAACTGCAGGTTCTGGCCGACGCCTACCTGCCCACCGACGAGGCCCAGCTTCCCAGCGGCGAGATTCGAGAGGTGGCCGGGACCGAGTTCGACTATCGCCAGCCGCGGATCCTGGCCGAGGAGCTGGACCACACCTTCGTCCTGGCCGCCAGGAAACGCGGGGTCCTGGCCCCGGCCGCCCGGCTGAGCCACCCGGGCACGGGCCGCAGCCTCGACATCGCCACCACCGAGCCCTGTCTCGCCGCCTATACCGGCTGGGGCGGGATCGCTCTGGAGACCGAGCACGCGCCGGACGCGCCCAACCAGCCCAACTTCCTCCCCACCCTGCTGCGGCCCGGCGTGGTCTGGAAGTCCGCCACCGTGTTCAAGCTGGGCTAGGAGGCCCCTGCCGTGACCTCGCCTGACGGCCGCGACGCCCCGGAGCACCCCTTCGCCTTCGCCTCCTTCGATTCGCTGGAGGGGGTGCCGGTCCTGGCCCCGGCCCCGGCCGGCACGCCCGGCTATCGGCGGCTCTACCAGGCGGTCGCGCGCATCCTGCCCGGCGGGCTGATCGCCATCCTGGTGGCGCTCTCGGCCACCTGGCTGGCCGACCATTACGGCGCGCCGGTCATGCTGTTCGCCCTGCTCATCGGCATGGCGGTGAACTTCGTCGGCCAGGACCCCCGCTGCCGCCCGGGCATCGACTTCATGGCCCGCACGGTGCTGCGGCTCGGCGTCGCCCTGCTGGGCGCGCGGATCACCCTGGACCAGGTCAACTCGCTGGGGGGCAAGGTGCTGGTGATCGCCGCCGGCGGGGTGATCCTCACCATCCTGGCCGGCTGGGCCCTGTCGCGCCTCCTGAAGCTCAAGCCCGACTTCGGCATCCTCACCGGCGGGGCGGTGGCCATCTGCGGCGCCTCGGCGGCGCTGGCCCTCTCCTCGGTCCTGCCCCAGACCCCGACGCGGGAGCGCGACACCACCCTGACCGTGGTCGGCGTCACCACGCTCTCGACCGTCGTCATGGTCATCTATCCGCTGATCGCCGCGGCGCTCGGCCTCTCCCACACCCAGACCGGGGTGTTCCTGGGCGCCACCATCCACGACGTGGCCCAGGTGGTGGGGGCCGGCTACGGCGTCTCCAAGGAGACCGGCGACACCGCCACCATCGTCAAGCTGTTCCGGGTGGCCCTGCTGCTCCCCACCATCCTGGTGGTGGCCCTGATGTTCCGCTCAAGGATGACCGCCGGCCCCTCGGGCAAGCGGCCGCCGCTCGTGCCGATGTTCCTGGTCGGCTTTGTCCTGCTGGTGGGGCTCAACTCCTCCGGCGCCGTGGCCGCCGGGATCATGGACCAGGTCGGGACCGCCTCGCGCTGGTGCCTGGTCACCGCCATCGCCGCCCTGGGCGCCAAGACCTCGCTCGGCGAACTGGTCTATGTCGGCTGGAAGCCGGTGCTGCTGATCGTCGCCGAGACCCTGGTGGTTCTGGCCTGGGTGCTGGCCATGCTGCTGCTGGGGTGAAGAGCCCCTCATACGAGCCTGCGCCCGAGGGAAACCAGCAAACCCACGTCGTCATCCCGGCCGCAGCGAAGCGGAGAGCCGGGACCCAGGGGCCCAGCCTACGGCCCCTGGGTCCCGGATCGGCCTGTCGGCCGTCCGGGATGACGGCTATTGTTCTGAAGGCGGAGCACGACCCCGCACGGCGGGACGGACCGCGCGAGCTAGCCGAAGTCCCTCGCCAGCTCCGCCCGTGTCGCGGGGCTGAGCAGCGCCAGGTGCCCGTAGCTCTCATGATCGCAGCCGATGGCCACGGTCACCGCCGGATCGCGGAACACCGCCACGTGCTCGGGCTTCAGGGCGAAGCGCAGGAAGTGGACCGACGAGGTCTTGCCGTCCTCCCGCGTGCGCTCCACGTCGCCCTCGGGAACCCCCATCATCCGGTCCTCGCCGACAGCCACGAAGAAGTGGTCCTCCACCCCGCCCAGCCGGGCGAGCGTCGCGGCGCGGCGCACCTCGTCCTCGATCTCGAACATCACCGTGGCCACCAGCTCCGAGCCCTGGGGGATCAGCGGGTTATAGGCCGCCAGCTCGTCGGCCAGCTGGGCCTCGCCGCCCTTCTCGATCAGCAGCATCTCCTGGACCTGGAACAGCATGGTCTCGAAGCACTCGAAATAGAACGAGCAGATGGGCCCCAGATCGATGCGGCGCAGGCGCTTGGTCGGCAGCAGGGCCTTGCGGCGCTCGCCGCGCACCTTGGCGAACTCGGCGTCCGGCAGCAGGTCGGCCTTGGTGATCTGGCGAAGGTGGGCGGGCATGGCGGTCACGTCTCAGAGCGCCCCATAGGCGCGGGCGAAGATCTCGATGGGGTGGGACTGGCGCGGCTGGGCGGCGTCGCCGGTCTCCGCGACCAGCATCTGGCCCAGGTGCTTGCAGGCCAGCGGGCAGTCGGAACAGAGCTCGGCATTGGCCTTCTGGGCCACCTGCTTGGTGGTGGGCTTTCCCACCTTGAGCGCCAGGGGCCGGGTCTCCTTCATGATCCCGAAGGTGCCGCCGTGGCCCGAGCAGCGCTCGATGACGTCCACCTTGGTGTCGGGAATCAGCCGCAGCATGTCGGCCGACTTCTGGCCCATGTTCTGGGCCCGGGCGTGGCAGGCGTGGTGGACGCTGACCCCGCCGGCCACGGGGGTCAGGCCCGGCGCCAGGCCCTCGGCGCGGGCGATGTCGACGACATATTCGCTGATGTCGCGGGTGGCGGCGGCCAGGCGGCCGACGGCGTGGTTCTCGGGCAGCAGCAGCGGCCATTCGAACTTCATCATCAGGCCGCAGGAGGCGGTGAGCGCCACCACGTCGTAGCCGCCCTCGATCCAGGGCTCGAAGGCCTTGGCGATCCGCTCGGCGCGGCCGGCCACATCGGCCAGGTCGCCGCCCTCCAGCTGCGGCATGCCGCAGCACTCGGGATAGATCAGTCGGGTCTCCACGCCTTGCAGGGCGAGAACCCGCGCCGCGGCGAGCGCCGTGTCGGGCTGGTTGTAGTCCACGAAGCAGGTGGCGTAGAGCACCGCCTTGCGCAAGCCGAAGGCCGGCCCCTGCGGGTTGGCGGGGACGGGCGCCTTCAGCAGATCGGTGGCGGTCTTGGAGTGGTACTTGGGCAGCTCGGCCTCGGCGTCGATCTCCGCGATCGCGTCCAGCAGCTTGCGCAGGGGGGTGTTCTTGCGCGCCGTGGCCCAGTTGGCCAGGCCGGCCACCGGCTTGGCCAGCTTGCCGTTGCGGTCGGTCTGCCCGAGCTGGTCGCGGATGAAATCCTTCTCGCCGGCCCGCCGCTTGGCGGCGCGATAGCGCAGGATCAGGTGGGGGATGTCGATGTCGAACTCGTGCGGCGGCACGTAGGGACACTTGGTCAGGAAGCACATGTCGCAAAGCGTGCAGGCCTCGTCGACCTTGGCGTACGCAGCCTTGGGAACGCTATCGAGCTCGCCGGTGGGCGCCTCGTCGATCATGTCGAACAGGCGCGGGAAGCTGTCGCACAGGTTGAAGCAGCGCCGGCAGGTGTGACAGACGTCGAACTGCCGCTCCATCTCCTTCTCGACGGCGGCCAGGTCGTAATAGGCCTCGTCGCGCCAAGCGATGGGATGGCGGAAGGGCGCATCCAGGCTCCCCTCCCGCGCGGTGGTCTTCGGGCTCTCGTCCAAGCGCCATCTCCCAAGGGCGTCCTTCTCCCCTTGTGGGTGAAGGTGTCGGGCGAAGGCCCGACGGATGAGGGGTCGCGCTCCGCTCTCAACCCTTCACGTCATCCCGGCCGCAGCGAAGCGGAGAGCCGGGACCCAGGGGCGGCGCGTGTGGCCCCTGGGTCCCGGATCGGCCTATCGGCCGTCCGGGATGACGCAAGGATGGGCGAGACCGCGACCCAGTCCTGAGGGGATCTAACCCAGGGTCTCAAGCGCCCGCTGGAAGCGGCCGGCGTGGGACTTCTCGGCCTTGGCCAGGGTCTCGAACCAGTCGGCGATCTCGTCGAAGCCCTCGTCGCGGGCGGTGCGCGCCATGCCCGGATACATGTCGGTGTATTCGTGCGTCTCGCCGGCGATGGAGGCCTTGAGGTTCAGCTCGGTGCCGCCGATCGGCAGGCCGGTGGCGGGGTCGCCCACGCCTTCCATGAATTCGAGGTGGCCGTGGGCATGGCCGGTCTCGCCCTCGGCGGTGGAGCGGAACACCGCGGCCACGTCATTATAGCCTTCGATGTCGGCCTTCTGGGCGAAATAGAGGTAGCGCCGGTTGGCCTGGCTCTCGCCGGCGAAGGCGTCCTTGAGGTTCTGCAGGGTCTTGCTGGTGGCGAGGGTCATCTGGTCATCTCCCGTGAGGCTAAGGATCCCCCGGCGTCGAGGCCGGGTCTTGCTCAAGATCAAGTATGGCCGCTTTTCCACATAGAACTAATCGAATTAATCTATCCGCAGCATAGAGTGCGTCGATGGAAGGCCCCTTGTCGCAGTGCGGGCTTCCATTTGTGATCAATGATAAGTTATCTTGATTCTAATCAAGGCGGCCCCCGCGCGGGGCGCGAACCTTGGCGATGAGGAAACAACGGAACGCCTGCGGACGTCCCGATCAACAGCGACCCCTTTGCGCAACGAGAGCTGAGCCATGTCCGAAGCCGCCACCCTGACCCGCACCGCCCAGAAGACCGAGCACTTCGACGTCCTGATCGTCGGCGCCGGAATCTCCGGGGTCGGCGGCGCCTATCACCTGGCCAAGGAGCGGCCGGGGACCAGCTTCGTGGTGCTGGACAACCAGGACAAGTTCGGCGGCACCTGGACCACCCACACCTATCCGGGCATCCGCTCCGACAGCGACCTCTACACCTTCGGCTACCACTTCAAGCCCTGGGTCGGCGCCCCCATCGCCACGGCCGACGAGATCCTCCGCTACATGGGCGAGGTGATCGACGAGAACGATCTGGCCCGCCACATCCGCTACAAGCACCGCATCACCAGCGCCGTCTGGTCCAGCAAGGACAACCTCTGGACCCTGGAGGCCGAGCGCACCGACACCGGCGAGCCCCTGCGCTTCACCACCAACTTCCTGTGGATGTGCCAGGGCTATTTCCGCCATTCCAAGGGCTACACCCCCGACTGGGAGGGCATGACCGACTACAAGGGCCAGATCGTCCATCCCCAGACCTGGCCGGAGAACCTCGACTACAAGGGCAAGAAGGTCCTGGTGATCGGCTCGGGCGCCACCGCCGCGACCCTGGTCCCGGCCATCGCCGGGGACTGCGCCCACGTCACCCTGCTGCAGCGCTCGCCCACCTATTTCATCCCGGGGCGCAACGCCAACGAACTGGCCGACACCCTGCGCGAGCTGAAGATCGACGAGAAGTGGATCCACGAGATCGTCCGTCGCAAGATCGTCCATGACGGCGACGCCTTCGCCCGCCGGGCGGTGGAGGATACCGAGGCGGTCACCGCGGAGTTGCTGGGGGGCGTCCGCGCCTTCCTCGGCGAGGACTTCGACGTGGCCAAGCACTTCACCCCCCGCTACCGCCCCTGGCGTCAGCGCATCGCCTTCATCCCGGACGGCGACCTGTTCCAGGGCATCGCCTCGGGCAAGGCCTCCATCGTCACCGACGAGATCGACCGCTTCACGCAGAAGGGCATCCTGCTGAAGTCGGGCCAGGAGCTGGAGGCCGACATCATCGTCACCGCCACCGGCTTCGAGCTCTGCGTGCTGGGCGACATCGACTTCACCATCGACGGCAAGAAGCTGAACTTCGGCGACACCGTCACCTATCGCGGCATGATGTTCACCGGCGTCCCCAACATGGTCTGGGTGTTCGGCTACTTCCGCGCCAGCTGGACCCTGCGGGCCGACATGGTCGCCGAGTTCGTCCTGCGTCTGCTGAATCACATGGACAAGAAGGGCGCCAAGAAGGTCGAGGTCGCCCTGCGCCCGGAAGACAAGGACATGCCGCTGCTGCCCTGGATCGACCCGGAGAACTTCAACCCCGGCTACCTGATGCGCGGCATGCACCTCTTGCCCAAGGCCGGCGACAAGCCCGAATGGCGCCACAGCCAAGACTACCTCACCGAAAAAGAGCAGTTCCCCGCCATCGACCTCGACGACAAGGCCTTCGTCTACAAGTGACTCCTCCTCGCCCCCTTCTGGGGGAGAGGATGGGTGAGGGGGCCTCCGCGTAGCGGAGGTCTTCCGCCTCCGGAGCAACAACGGCGCTTCAGAAAGAGCCCTCACCCAACCTCTCCCGCAAGCGGGAGAGGAGGAGCTGCACGACCCAGATCCTCCCCCAGCGCGCCAGCGCGATGTGGGGGAGGTGGCCCGCACCGAAGGTGCGGGTCGGAGGGGGATCGACGTAGTCGACCTCTTCAACCCTAAAGCAAGAGTCAAAGTCCCCCTCAGGCGCTTCGCGCCAGCTCCCCCAGCGGGGGAGCATCTGTCACCCGCTGTTCCGCAACCCCGCCGCCACGCCGTTGATGGTCAGGTGGATGCCCTCGCGCACCTCGGCGGTGTCGTCGCCCGACCGCCGCCGGCGGATCAGTTCGATCTGCAGGTGGTTGAGCGGGTCGATATAGGGCAGGCGCGAGCGGATGATGGCCGCCAGGTCCGGGTTGTTCTCCAGCAAGGACGACTGGCCGGTGATGGCCAGGATGGCGTCGCGGGTGCGCTCCCACTCGCCGCTGATCTGGCCGAAGATGGCCTCCCTCAGGCCCGCGTCCTCCACCAGGCCGCCGTAGCGCCGGGCGATGGCGATGTCAGCCTTGGCCAGCACCATCTCCATGTTGGCCAGCGTCGTGGCGAAGAAGGGCCAGGTCGCGTGGAGCTCCGCCAACTGGGCCGGCGGCAGGCCCGCGCCCGCCACCGCCGAGCCGAAGCCGTACCAGCCCGGCAGCATGGTGCGGGCCTGGGACCAGGAGAACACCCAGGGGATGGCGCGCAGGGCCTCGATACTGCGGGTCGCCGCACGGGACGAGGGACGGCTGCCGATATTGAGGTCGGCGATCTCGGCGATGGGGGTGGCGGCGTAGAAATAGTCCACGAAGCCCGGGGTCTCGTAGACCAGGGCGCGATAGGCGGCGATGGAGCCCGCCGAGAGCGCGTCCATGGCCGCGCGGTGACCCGCTCCCACCGGCGCCGCCGGCTCGCTCAGAGAGGCCAGCACCACGCCCGCGGTCAGGGTCTCCAGGCTCTGGCGGGCGAGCTGGGGGTCGGCGTACTTGTTGGCCACCACCTCCCCCTGCTCGGTGATGCGGATATGGCCGTTCACCGTGCCCGCCGGCTGGGCCAGCAGGGCCTCGAAGCTCGATCCGCCCCCGCGCCCCACCGTGCCGCCGCGGCCGTGGAACAGTTGCAGGGAGAGCCCCGCCGCCCGCGCGGTCTTCACCAGGGCCGTGGAGGTCTCGTGCAGGGCCCAGGTGGAGGTCAGGTAGCTGCCGTCCTTGTTGCTGTCGGAATAGCCGATCATCACCTCCTGCCGGGCCTTGGACTTCAGGAGATCGCGGACCAGGGGCAGGGCGAAATAGCGGGCCATGGTGGCCGGCGCCTCGGCCAGGTCGCCGATGGTCTCGAACAGGGGCTCGGCGAAGACGCGGGTGGCGGGCGGATCGCCCGGGGTGAACAGCCCCACCTCCTTGAGCAGCAGATAGACCTCCAGCAGGTCGGAGACCGAGGTGGTGTTGGAGACGATATAGGCCTTGATGGCCTCGGCCCCGTAGAGCCGCACGGCCTCGGCGGCGGCCTGCAGCACGCCATATTCCCGCACTGTCTCGTCGCTGTAGGCCCCGTAGGGCGAATAGAGCAGACGGCTATGGGAGAGCTCGCCGACCAGCAGGTCGCAGCGCCGCGCTTCCGAGAGCGCCTCGTAGTCCGGGCAGGCGCCGGCGTCCTTCAGCAGCTCGGCCGCGACCCGCGCATGGACCGAGGAGTTCTGACGCAGGTCCAGCGTCGCCAGGTGGAAGCCGAAACAGTCCACCGCTCGGATCAGGTCGGGCAGGACGCCCTCGCCGAACACCTCGCCGTGCTCGGCGATCAGGGAGTCCAGGATGGTCTGCAGGTCGGCCTTCAGCTCCTGCGGGCTCGCATACGGGTCGCCCTTGAAGGGGGCCAGCAGGACCGTGCCGCCGGTCAGGGCCGGATAGGCCGCCGCCAGCCGCGCATAGATCCCGGTCAGCGCCCGGCGATAGGGCTCGTCGGCCCGGTGTGGCGAGGTGTCGGGGGATCGGTCGGCCAGGGCCTGGAGGGCGGGCGTCACCTTCGCCAGCGAGCCTGAGATCGAGAGTTCCGCGCCCAGGGCGTGGATGCGGGCCAGGTAGAGGTCGAGCGCCGCCCGGGACTGGCGGGCGAAGGCGTGATGCATGATCTGCGCCGTCACGCCCGGATGGCCGTCCCGGTCGCCGCCGACCCAGGACCCCACCTGCAGGAAGCTCGGCAGGTCCGCCCCCGGCAGCTGGCCGCGCCAGTGGGCGTAGAGCCTCGGCAGCTCGGTGAGGAAGCTGCGCTCGAAATAGGAGACCGCGTTCTCGATCTCGTCGGTGACCCCCAGCTTCACGCCGCGCAGCAGGCGGGTGCGCCAGATGATGGCGATCTGCCGCACCAGTTCCCGCTCGTGGGCCGCCCGAGCATCGATGTCGGGCGTGTCATGGGCCTCCAGCGCTTCCATGATGGCGCCGGCGCGGTCCAGCAGGCTCTTGCGGCGCACCTCGCTGGGGTGGGCGGTGATCACCGGGGCGATGACGGCGTCGGCCAGCAGTTCGGCCACCCGCTCGGGCCCGATCCCGGCCTGCGCTAGGCTGCGCAGGGCGCCGGCCAGGGTGTCGGGGCGGCCGTCGCCCTCACGGCCGCGACGCCGCTGGATCTGGTCCTCGGCGATATTGGTGATCTGCAGGAAGCAGGCGAAGGAGTGGGCGAAGCGGACCGCGTCGGGCAGGGACAGCCGGCCCAGCCGGGTCTCGACGGCCTTGGCGTCGGCGTCCGGGCCGTCGCGGTGCAGGGCCACCGAGGCCTGGCGGATCTGCTCGATCTCCTCGAACACCGCCAGCCCGTCCTCCGAGCGGATCACGTCCCCCAGGATGCGCCCCAGGAAACGCACCGTGGCGCGGAGCTGGACCGGCAGGGAATGGGGCATGGGCGACCTCTCGACAAACGCTCTATGACACCGGTGTCAATAATCCAGCAACCCCCTTGGGGTCCACTCCATCAAGCGCCCAAACTCAACGCCCGGGCCGGTAGGTCCGCTCCGTGTGGCCGGCCAGCTGATCGGGGTGGAAATAGACCTCCCGCAGGTCGCCGGCGGCATAGCGCCCGGCCTGGTCGTTGAAGTGGGGCGACTTGGGATCGCCGCTCTCGCCCCCGGCGGTCACCGCCCGGGCCTGCACCCGGTCGCCGAACTCCACCACGGCCACGAAGCTGTTGCCGCTGGTCCCGTAGTACTTCCGGGTCCCCGGCTTGCGCCCGGCGCCGAAGGAGGCCAGCGACCCCCACTGGGCCGAGGCGAAGGGCACGGGGATGCTGGGGGCGGCGTCGTTGAAGGGCTGGACCAGGTCGCCGGTCAGGCGCTGGAACCGGTTGATCTGGCCCCAGGGTGTCCGCCAGCTGCCGAAGTCCTGGGCCAGCCGGTCGGAGGCGACGGCGAGCGCCGTCAGCTTCTGCGCCGCTGTGGTGCGGGTCGCCATGTCCTCGTAGACCGGGCGTCCCGCGGCCCGGGCGGTGACCGCCACCTCCCCCCACAGCTGCTCCCCCCAGAACACCGCCAGGGAGGTGGCGGCCGAGTCCGCCGACCAGCGATGGTCCCAGCCTCGCAGCAGGACGATCTGCTCGGCCAGCCGGACCTTCAGCGGGTCGCTGGCGGGGGTCGCGTCATAGGCCGCCAGCAGGGGCGGGATCATCTGGTCGAAGGCCGTCAGCCGCGGGTCATAGGCCGCCGCGATCAGGCTTTGCAGGGTGAAGTCCTTGCGGTCCCGTAGCACCAGGTCGGCGTGGATCCCGCGCGGGTTCTCCCCGGCTGAGTCCATGTAGCGCGGATAGTCGGCCTTCCGCGGGCTGTAGGAGCCTGCCGCCGAATAGGGCCAGTTGTTGGTGTTGGCGATCCAGCCGTTGGTCGGGTTGAGCAGGTGCGGCGCCTCGGAGAGCGCGTGCAGCCCCTTCCAGTCCGTGGCCGGGTCGGAGCCGTCCACCGGCTTGGTGTAGTCGAAGCGGTCGTCGCGGCGGGGGATGAACTGCGGGTGCAGATAGGCCACCTCGCCCTTGGTGTCGGCGAACAGGGTGTTGTTGGAGGAGTTGGCCTGGAGTTCCATGACCTTCATGTAGCTGGCGTAGTCGACGGCCTTGGTGCGCAGGAACGACTGGCTCAGGGCCGCCACCGGCCGGTGCATCAGGGCCACGCTGATCCACTTGCCCCCGGCTTCGCGGACGATGGGCCCATGGTGGGTGCGATAGACGGTGAAGGTCCGGGTCTTCATCGTCCCGTCGGCGGCCCGGTAGGGCACGGCGATGGTCGAGGTCGTCACCGGCCGGTCTTCGGCGCCATAGCGGTAGGTGAGCCCTGCCTTGCCGATGGTCTCGGCGAACTCGTCGATGACGTCGACCCCGCTGGAGGTGTGCATCCAGCCGGCCTTGGCGTTGAAGCCCTGGTAGATGAAGAACTGGCCCCAGGTCGCCGCCCCATAGACGTTTAGCCCCTCGTCGCTGCTTACCTGCTGCTCGGAGCGGAAGAAGAAGCTGGTGTGGGGATTGATCAGCAGCAGGGCGTGTCCGCCCGCCGTATTGGAAGGCGCGATGGCGAAACCGTTGGAGCCCGAGGGCTCCTTGAACTGGGCCAGGGCGAACTGCTCGTCGGCCATCGAGGTCCGCCGCCCGCCATAGAAGGCCTCCAGTTGGGGCAGGGAGATGCTCTCGATGTCGCCGCCGATGCTGCCCTCGGTGAAGGACAGCGCCATCCAGGGTTCGAAGCGCCTGATCACCCGCGGCGTCACGGCGGGATGGGTGGCGAGGTAGTAGTTCAGCCCGTCGGCCCAGGCGGTCATCAGGGTCCGCAGCCAGGCCGGGCTCTGCGCGTACTGGACCTGGAGTTGGGCCGGATCGATGAACAGCTTCATCCGCAGGTCCTGCCAGATCGCCGTCTCCCCCTCGGCTTCGGCCAGGCGGCCCATGGCGTTGATGTAGTTGGTCTCCACCCGGTTGAAGTCGTCCTCGGCCTGGGCGTAGACCATGCCGAACACCGCGTCGGCGTCGGTCTTGCCGTGGACGTGGGCGATCCCCCAGTCGTCGCGGACGATGGTCACCTTCTGGGCCTGCCGCGCCCAGCGGGCGGCGTCGCTTTCGGCGGCGGCGGCCGGGGAGGCCAGGGCGATCAGGACGGCGATCAGGGCGAGGGCGCGGGGAAGGACTTGCATCCCGCGACGCTAGGGTCAGGCCGCGGTCACCGCAACGACCCAGCCGTGGCAATCTGGCCGCGGCCGTCCCGACGCTAGCCGATCAGGCGCCGCACGGCGGCGGCGAGCACCCCTTGCGCCCGCTCCGGGGCCAGGCCCTGTTCACGGCGCAGGCGCGACCAGGCCTCGAAGCTCAGCATCAGGTCCAGGGCCTCGAGGGTCGGGGGATCGACCTGGGTTCCCACCACCCGCTCCAGGATTTCCCGCAGGGCCTTCACCAGCCGGCTGGCGTCGTCCCCCAGGAAGCGGGAGCGGTGGCGGAAGGTGTCCGACGCGCGGCGGAAGGGCCCGATCTTCTCGAAGACCATGCTGCGGCGCTCCACCAGTTCCAGCACCCGGCCGCGCCAGTCGGGCGCCTTGAAGGGCTGGTCGGCGATGGCGCGGACCTCGGCCTCTATGACCTCGGACATCTCGCGATAGAGGCCGTCCATGTCGCTGAAGTGCCGGAACACGGTGCGCAGGCCGACATCGGCGCGCACCGCAACCTGTTCGGCGCTGGGGGCGACCTCGCCCGACTGGACGATCTCCAGCATGGCCGCGACGATGCGGGCGCGATTGTCCTCGCCGCGCCGGCGACGACCGTCGGAGGACGCGCCGGCGTCTGGTTCGACGAGGCTGAGCTTGGGTCGGGATGTCACGCGGCTACACACTCACCAGGGGCGCCAAAGGCCGCTGAATAGAGCCCGTCGCGCCCGCGCGCCAGGGGTCAGGCGAACAGGGCCATGCATCCGGTCGGCCGGAGGGCGGTATCGACCTTGGCCCGGGCGCCGTCGTCCAGGCCTGCCCGCGACTGCCGCAGCCACTGCAGGCACTTGGCCTGGTACGGGAAGGGCTGCTGGCTCCAGGCTTGGCCGTCGACGGTGGCAGCGACCTCGGCGGCGCCGTCCATCACCGCCTTGGCGTTGGCCAGCATGACCGGCGGATAGACCCGGCCGACTTCGGTCAGCAGGGCGATCAGGGTCGGGGGCAGGGCGTCCATGGAGATCCAGCCGTCGTCCTTCGGCTCGACCCCCGACTGGTCCTCCATCATCCCGACCCACGCTGTGACCCGGGGCGCGACCTTCAGGGTCAGCGCCATGGGGGTGGGATCGAACTCGGCGAGCTGGGTGAGCTGGCCGAACACCGCGAAGTCGCAGGCCGCGGGCCGGTGGCCGAGGATATAGGGATGGCGGGTCAGGTGGGCGTCGAATGCCCGCAGGAAGCGTTCATAGGCCGCCTCGATCACCGGCCCGGTCACCGGGTTGGAGCCGACATAGCGCAGGCGGCCGATCTGCCGCTCGGCGAACATCGCGCCACGGGAAGCCAGCTCCTCGTCGGGGACGCAGTAGCCGCGCCAGCAGGGGAGGATGGCGGCGGCCTTGGCGATGTCGGCGTCATAAGCCCAACGGTAGTGGAACATGGCCTTCGTCAGCCACTCGTCGGCATAGTCCTCGATCAGCTCGTCGAGGAAGGCCAGGGCGGGGTCGGCCGGGATCAGGCTTCGGCCCGCATGCTCGCGCTCCAGCCGCCGGATGATCGGGGTGGAGTCGGTGACCGCCTGCGGCGTCCCGGCCTCGTCGGGCAGGTAGAAGGTGGGCAGCAGGGCCACCTTGGGCTGGGGCAGCCCCGCCAGGGCCGGGCCGCTGGCCGGGAGGAAGCGGTAGGGGATGCGCCGGTAGCGCAGCACCGCCAGCATCTTGCGGGTATAGGGCGAGCCGGGGGCGCCGGAGAGGGCGACGATGTCGGACATGCGCAGATCTCCTTAGCGGAAGGTTTTGAGCCGGTTCGAGTATCTGATTTCCGTAGAGCCGGCCGGCAGGCTCATCAGGTCGCCATCATGGCCGACGCGGATGGCGCCGGAATAGATCTCCCGCGACTTGCCGAGGAACGGTCCCTCCAGCGCCCGCATGGGCAGGGGCGGGATGACGTGGGTGAACAGCAGGGACTTCACCCCGGCCCGCTGGGCGATGCCCGCCGCCTGTTCGGGGGTCGTGTGATAGGTCAGGATGTCGTTGAAGATGGCCGCCAGATTGCCCCGGCCATTGGCCAGGGCCGCCTTGCGCTGCAGGGCCACGAGGTTGGGCGCCAGGCCCTCGTGCACCAGCAGGTCGGCGCCCTTGGCGGCGGCCTCCAGGCGCGGCGAGGCGGTGGTGTCGCCGCTGATCACCGCGCGGCGGCCCTTGTAGATGAACAGGTAGCCCACCGCCGGCTCGACGGGATTGTGATGCACCGGAAAGGCGATGACCTTCAGGTCCGGCTCGTCGATCAGGGTGACGTCAGGCAGGTCCGGGCGAGATTCAAATGGGTGGGCGACGCCCCCGAAGCCGCTCGGCGGGACCACGACCGGCCCGTGGTGGGCGATGCGGTAGCCGCTGTCGAGCTCGTAGGCCGACTGGAAGCCCGCCACCACCTGGTCGACCCCGGTGGGGCCGTAGATCGGCAGGGGGCTGGTGTTGGGCCCGCTGGCCCAGCGTTGCAGCATGAGTTCGCCCAGGCCGTCGATGTGGTCGGAGTGGAAGTGAGTGAGGAAGACCGCGTTCACGCGGGCCGGCGGCAGGTTCATCAGGGAGAGGTTCTTGGTCCCGCCCGCCCCGGCGTCGACCACGAACAGCTTCTTGCCCGCCAGCACGACCGTGCAGGGGCCGGCCCGGGTGGGGTCGGACATCGGGGAGCCGGAGCCGCAGAGCCCGACATGCAGGCCATCGGCCAGGCCGGCATAGGGGTCTTGCCCCATGACGCGGTCGTAGATCCGCGCCATGGCCGCGGTGGCCAGCTTGCCCCGCGCGAGCCAGGCGCCGGTCAGGCCCAGGATGATCACGCCCACCAGCACCAGGACGACTGTCCGCAACCCGCGCATGCCTGTTCTCCCCGATTGTCTCACGTCCCCGGCTTGACCCCGGGATATATTGGCACGCATATTGTCACTAGTTTCAGTCAAGGGCCAGGGCCAACTGGCGCCGGAGGATGCGATGCAGGTTCTGAGGACGCCGGACGAACGATTCACCGGCCTGGCCGACTGGCCCTTCGCCCCCCACTACGCCCAGATCACCGACGCCGATGGGACGGCCCTGCGCCTGCACTATGTCGATGAGGGCCCCCGCGACGGGGCCGTCGTGCTGCTGATGCACGGCGAGCCCTCCTGGGCCTATCTCTACCGCAAGATCATCGCCGCCCTGGTCGCCAAGGGTCACCGGGTGATCGCGCCGGACCTGATCGGCTTTGGCCGCTCCGACAAGCCGGCCCTGCGCACCGACTACACCTACGAACGCCATGTCGCCTGGATGAGCCAATGGTTCCTGGACCTCGACCTGAAGGACGTCACCCTGTTCTGCCAGGACTGGGGCGGCCTGATCGGCCTGCGCCTGGTGGCCGCCTTCCCCGAGCGCTTCGCCGGCCTGGTGATCGCCAATACCGGCCTGCCGGTGGGCTCGGGCATGACCGAGGGCTTCAAGGCCTGGCTGACGTTCAGCCAGACCGTTCCGCAGATGCCCATCGGCATGATCGTCAACATGGGGACCGGCCGCGACCTGACCCTGGCCGAGATCGCCGCCTATGACGCCCCCTTCCCGGATGAGACCTACAAGGAGGGCGCGCGCCAGTTCCCGACCCTGGTGCCGGTGACCCCGGAGCACGGCTCGGTGGCGGAGAACAAGGCCGCCTGGCAGGTGCTGGAGACCTTCGAGAGGCCGGTGGTCACCGCCTTCAGTGACGGCGACGCCGTCAGCCGCGGCGGCGACGCCGCCTTCCAGACCCGCATCCCCGGCGCCAAGGGCCAGCCCCACGTCACCACCAAGGGCGGCCACTTCCTGCAGGAAGACTGCCCCGAGGAGATCGCCGCCATCCTCGACACCCTGATCCGTACCCGGAGCTAAGCCGCCATGAACGTCGTCAACGCCGTCCTGCCGCCGATGACCCAGGCCATGGAATTCTTCGGCGCGCCCGAGGACGGGCCCTTCGTCATGGTCAACCTGCTGAAGTTCAAGCCCCAGGCCGAGTACCCCGACGGCGCCGACGCCCACCTCACCGGCCGCGAGGCCTATGCCCGCTATGGCGAGGAGGTGGCCAAGCTGGTGGAGGGCCTGGGAGGCAAGATCCACTACAGCGGCGAGGTCACCGGCCTGATGATCGGCGAGGTCGAGGACCTTTGGGACATGGTGGCCCTGGCCGAATACCCGTCCCTGGCCGCCTTCCGCGAGATGGCGATGTCGCCGGCCATGCACGCCATCGAGCACCACCGCGCCGCCGGCCTCGCCGGCCAACTCAACATCAAGACCAGGCCGCTGGCGGGCTGAGGGCGCTGGCGCTCCCGCGCCCGCCCCTCAGTTGTCCCAGAGGATGTATTCGTCGCCCGCCTTCTGCGGAACACCGCCCGGCTTGTCGACCATCACCGCCCCCTGCAGCAGGGAGGGCCACATGGGCTTGGCGTTCTGGGCATCCTGGGCCTTCAGCTTGGCCAGCAGGGCCTTGACCCGTTCCGGCTGGGCCTGGGCCAGGTCGTGCTGCTCGGTGGGATCGGCGGCCAGGTCGTACAGCCAGACCTTGCCGCGCGCCTCGTTGCTCTGCAGCTTCCAGTCGCCGTCCAGCACCACCTTGTACTGGCCCGAGCGCCAGAACAGCGTCTGGTGGGGCCGACCCGCGGACTGACCCTTCAGATAGGGCAGCAGGTCGACCCCGTCGATCACCCGGTCCTTGGGCAGGGGCGCGCCGGCCGCCGCCGCGGCGGTGGCGAAGATGTCGATATGGCCCACGGGATAGGGATAGCGCGAGCCGGCCGCGATCGCGCCCGGCCAGCGCATGAAGAAGGGCGCGTGGATGCCGCCCTCGAAGAAGGTCGACTTGAAGCCGCGATAGGGCCGGTTGACGTCGGGCAGGCCGATATAGCCGGCGCCGCCGTTGTCGCTGGTGAAGATCACCAGGGTGTTCTGGTCCAGGCCCTCGTCCTTCAGGCTCTGCAGGATGCGGCCCACATTGCGGTCCAGGTTCCGCACCATGGCGCCATAGACCCGCAGGCGGTGGTCCTTGATCTGGGGCAGGGCGTCATAGTCGGCCTTCGCAGCCTGCAGCGGGGTGTGGATGGCGTTGGGGGCGAAGTACATGAAGAACGGCCGGTTCTTGTTGGCCTTGATCGAGGTGATCGCCTCATCGGTGAGGTAGTCGGTCATGTAGCCCTTGGGGGCGAACATCGGCGAGCCGTTATACTGCACCTGGTAGGGCAGGTTGGGCCACAGGAAGCGGTCGATGGGATCCCAGGCTTGCTTGGCGTTGACGGTCCCGGGATCGTTCTCCGGCAGGTACATCGAGCCGCCGGCGATGAAACCCAGGCTCTCGTCGAAGCCCTGGGCCTCGGGCCGCGAGCCGGCGCCGCCCCCCAGGTGCCACTTGCCGAAGTGCAGGGTGTGGTAACCGCGGGTCTTCAGCACTTCTGCAATGGTGAGTTCGCCGGCGGGCACGCTCAGGGTGTTGACCGCTGTCGGCGTGGGATCGGTGCTGCCGGGGGGCATGTCCTTGACCCGGTCGTGGAAGAACCTGGGCTTGAAGATCGCCCCGGGCTCGGCCTCGGTGCCCACCAGCTTGGCGAAGGCGACCGGCGCCGGGGTGAACTCGAAGCCGAAGCGAGTGGGGTAGCGGCCGGTCATGATCGCCGCGCGCGACGGGGCGCAGGTGGCGTTGCCGGCATAGCCGTTGGCGAAGGCCACCCCGTCGCGGCCGATGGAGTCGATGTTGGGGGTCGGGACCTGGCCGCCGGCCACGCCGCCGCCGTTGAAGGTGATGTCGTTGAATCCCATGTCGTCGACCAGGATGAAGACCACGTTCGGCGGCCGCGCCCCCGGCGCCGGGGCGGCCGGGCCCTGGGCCCAGGGCACCGGACGGTTGGGCTCGATGTGCGGCAGCCGCGAATGGGCGATCATGGCGAAGATCTTCGCCCTGTTCATGGCCGCGAGCGCCACTGCGCCGGCCACCACGACGAGCGCCAGGCCGATCCAGATCCGGAGCTTCATGTCTTCCCCCCCCGCGCCCGCGCGATCGCCGGGCATATATTGGCATCTAGAGTGTCATTAGATGCGGGGGCGGGCAAGCGGCCTTGCGTTGGGGGCTAGCCGGCGGCCCGTTTCACGGTTCGGAAGCCCAGGTGCGACGATCCGGTGTCCGGCGGTCCCGGCTGCCGGGCCGAGGGGCGGTAGCGGAAGCAGTAGTCGTCGGCGCAGAGATAGGAGCCGCCCTTGATCACGTGCTTGGGCGCGGTGGCCCGGGGCTCGGCGGGGTCGTAGGCCATCTCCTCGCCGGGGCCGTGCGGATCGTGGCCGGCAGCCACCAGGCCGGGCTTGTAGAGGTCCTTCGTCCACTCCCAGACATTGCCGGCCATGTCGTGCAGGCCGTAGCCATTGGCGGGGAAGCAACCCACCGGGGCGGGCCTGGCCTGATAGCCGTCGGCGCCGGTGTCGACGGCGGGGAACACCCCCTGCCAGTAGTTGGCCCGGGGCCGGGTCTGGCTGGAGGGCGTGTCGCCCCACTCGTAGCGGGCGGCTTCCAGGCCGCCGCGGGCGGCGAACTCCCACTCGGCCTCCGTCGGCAGGTCCCGGCCGCGCCAGAGGGCGTAGGCGAGCGCGTCCTCATAGGCGATCTGCACGGCGGGCAGCCGGTCCTGGCCGGCGATGGCGCTCTTGGGGCCGGTGGGATGCCGCCACTGGGCGCCGTCGACGATCTGCCACCAGGTGGTGGGATTGGTCAGCTTGGGGTCGGCCAACGCCCCCTTGAACACGATGGCCGAGGGTTTCAGCAGGGCCGGGTCGACGCCGGGATAGACCTTCGGATCGGGCTGGCGTTCGGCCAGGGTCACATAGCCGGTGGCCTTCACGAACTGGGCGAACTCGCCGTTGGTGACCTCGGTGCGGTCGATCGAGAAGGGACCCACGCTCACCGTCCGCGGCGGGCCCTCCTCGGGGCGCAGGGGATCCTCGCCCATGGTGAAGTCTCCGCCGGCCAGGGCCGCCTCGCCGGTAGGTTGGGCCGCGCAGGGCGCCGGCCGCGGGCCGCCCGCCGCCGTCTTTCCGGGCCCGCAGGCGGCCAGGACGAGCATCAGGGACACGGGCAGGGCGATCCGGATCATGGGTCGACACTCCCCCATTGCGACAAATTGCGCCAGCGGTCAGCGGCGCGGGACTTGATTCCGATCAAGGTGGAGGCCTTCGCCCAAGCTTAGCAAGGGGGCGCCGTGAAGGCCGATTCCAGCGACGGGACGTCCGCCCCCCGGGCCCCCTGCTGGACGGGCGCCCCGGAGAGAAATCTCCGGGGCGCTCTCTCCGTCCCATCGGACCCGCAGAGGGCGAACACTATGCTGACGTCTCCCCAAGACCTCTCCCGGACCGCCGGCTGGCGCACGCTCCGGATCGCCGCCCTGTCGCTTTCGATGCTCACCGCCGGCTGCGCCACCTCGGCCCAAGACGGGGTCGCTCCCGGCTCGGCGGCGGAGCGGGGACGGGACCTAGCCGAACTGCGCTGCGGCGGCTGCCATGGCCTTGGCCTCTATGGCGAAAGCCCCCGGTCGCCCTCCACCCCCTTCCGCGACATGCGCCGGCGGATGACCGCGCTCACCTTCCAGCAGCGGATGACCGACATCGCCGAGGGGCGGCACTACGACATGCCGCGCATCGGGCTGAGCGCCGGCGAGACCGAGGACATCGCCGCCTATATCGAGAGCCTCGAGAAGCCCTGACCCTCGACCCCGGCGCGGAAGCCGCCGCGATAGGCGCCCATGACGGGCTCTGCCTAAGAGAAGGGCGCCTGACCGCCTGCGCGGCCTCCCGGCGTATTACGATTTGATCGGATCGTAATACCGACCGCACATCGGGGCATGAATCTCGAAAGCCTTCCCCTGGCGCGTTTGAGTCTGAGCATGCCGGCCGAACTCGTGGCGCAGCTCGACGCCATGGTCACCGAGCGCGGCCTGCCCAGCCGCTCCCAGATGATCGCCGAACTGATCCGCCACGAGCTGGCTGAGCATGGCGAGGAGCGGGCTGGCGTGGTCCTGGCCGGGACCATAACCCTGATCTACCGCACCGAGAGCGGCCGGGTCCGCCAGGCCCTGGCCCAGGCCCAGCAGGCCTATCTGGAGGAGGTGATCTCCTCCCAGCACGTCTTCCTGGAGGACGACCAGTCCCTCGAGGTGCTGCTGGTCCAGGGCCCCTCGGAGCACCTGCGCGATCTCTGCGACGAGCTGCGCAAGATCCGCGGCGTGCAGCAGATCAAGCTGGTGACCACCACCGCCCTCCTGCCGCCCCTGCACGCCCTGCTCGATCCGAAGGACGCGTCATGACCGACACCGCCAATCCCTATGGCGCCCAGGCCCATGCCCGGGCCATGGCCGGAACCCGGGTGGAGTCCATGCCGACCCTGCCGGCCTCCGCCGCCCCCGACCTGCCCCCCGGCGTCGCCGCCGAGGCCATGATCTGGGAGGAGACCGTCGCGCCGGGGGGCTACGCCGCCAAGCAGATCGACCGCGGCGCGCGCCTGCGGCTCGTCGACCTGGCCGGCGACGCCTGCGCCTCGATGCTGGTGTTCAACGCCGAGCGGCCCATCGAGCGGTTGAACGTGGCCGACACCCTCAAGGTCCAGTGGAACGCCTATCTGGGCGCCGGCAAGCTGGTGCTGTCGGACATGGGCAAGGTGATGTTCAGCGTCCTGGCCGACGAGGCCGAAACCCACGACGCCTTTTGCGGCGCCTCCAACCTGGCGACCAATGCGGCCAGGTACGGAGCCGGCGACAACTGGGGCCCCCACCCCAACGCCCGCGACCGCTTCAGCCTGGCGCTCGCCAAGTTCGGCCTTGGCCGCCGCGACATCCATCCCTGCATCAACTGGTTCAAGGGGGTGAGGGTCGAGGACGACGGGTCCCTGACCCCCCGGCACGGCCCCTTCGCGCCGGGCCGCGGCCTGACCCTGCGGGCGGAGATGGACCTCATCGTGGTGTTCGCCAACTGCCCCCACGTCCTGGACGCCCGGCCCGACTACAGCGTCACGCCGCTGCGGGTCAGCGCCTGGCGCGGGCCGGTGACCCCCGCCGACGACCCCCTGCGCACCGCCACGCCGGAGGGCCTGCGGGCCTTCCTCAACGTCGAAGCCGAGTACAGCCGATGAGCGACCCCCTGAGCGGCCTGACCGGCCCCATCGCCCGCGACGACGTCGTGCCCGCCCGCGCCCCCTGGGACGCGGTGGTGCGCAAGGGCCAGACCCTGCGCATCGTCGACCTGGAGGGCAACCAGGCCGTGGACTTCCTGATGTACGCCCTGGCCGACGACGCCGAGCGCTATTCGGCCCAGGACACCATGGCCGCCCAGGGCAATATCTTCCTGCGGACGGGGTCGGTGCTGCTCTCCAACGAGGGGAACCCCATGGCCACGGTCACCGGCACCTCGGTGGCCTATCACGACACCATCGGCGGGGCCTGTTCCTGCGAGAGCAACACCCTGCGCTACGGCCACCACACCAAGAGCCAGCATGCCTGCGTCGAGAACTTCCTGCAGGCCAACGCCAAGCACGGGCGCGGCAAGCGCGATATGGTCTCCAACATCAACTGGTTCATGAACGTGCCGGTCGAGGCCGACGGGGCTCTGGGCATCGTCGACGGCATCTCGGCGCCTGGCCTCCATGTCGATCTGCGCGCGGAGATGGACCTGGTGGCCATCGTCTCCAACTGTCCGCAGATCAACAATCCCTGCAACGGCTTCAATCCGACGCCCGTGCGCATGATCATCGCGGGGTAGGACCAGTGTTCACCAAGGTCCTGATCGCCAACCGGGGCGCCATCGCCTGCCGGATCATCCGTACCCTGAAGGCCATGGGGGTCGGTTCGGTCGCGGTGTTCTCCGACGCCGACGCCGGCTCCCTGCACGTCTCCCAGGCCGACGAGGCGGTGCGCATCGGCCCCGCGCCGGCCGCGCAGTCCTATCTCGACATCGACGCCATCCTGGCGGCCGCCAAGGCCACGGGCGCCCAGGCGATCCATCCGGGCTACGGCTTCCTGTCGGAGAACACCGCCTTCGCTGAACGCTGCGAGGCGGCCGGCATCGCCTTCATAGGCCCGACGCCGGCCAACATCCTGGCCTTCGGCCTCAAGCATACGGCGCGGGAGCTGGCCCACGCTCAGGGCGTGCCGCTGGCCCCGGGCACCGACCTGCTGACGGACGCCGAGGCGGCACGCGCGGCGGCGGAGCGGATCGGCTTCCCGGTGATCCTCAAGGCCACCGCCGGGGGCGGCGGCATCGGCATGCGCGTCTGCGAGACGCCCGAGGCCGTCGCTGAGGCCTTCGCCGCCGTGGCGCGGCTGGCCGGCTCCAACTTTTCCGACGGCGGGGTCTTCCTGGAGCGCTATGTCCGCAAGGCCCGCCACATCGAGGTCCAGGTGTTCGGCGACGGGCAGGGCGGCGTCGTCGCGCTCGCCGAGCGCGACTGCTCGCTGCAGCGGCGCAACCAAAAGGTCATCGAGGAGACCCCGGCGCCCCACCTGCCGGCCGCCACCCGCGCGGCCCTGATGGCGGCGGCCGTGCGGCTCTGCGAGGCCGCCGACTATCGCTCCGCCGGCACCGTGGAATTCCTCTACGACGCCGAGCGCGACGACTTCTTCTTCCTGGAGGTCAATACCCGCCTGCAGGTGGAGCACGGCGTCACCGAGCAGGTCACCGGCGTCGACCTGGTGGAATGGATGATCCGCGGGGCGGCCGGCGACTACGCCTTCCTTGACGCCTTCGACGGGACCGTCAGGGGCGCCTCGATCCAGGCCCGCCTCTACGCCGAGGACCCCGGCCAGGACTATCGGCCCTCCTCCGGCGTGCTCACCAAGGCGAGTTTCCCCGACGGCGTCCGCGTCGACACCTGGGTCACCGACGGCTCGGAGATCAGCGCCCATTACGATCCGCTGCTGGCCAAGCTGATCGTCACCGCCGCCGACCGGCCGGCCGCCGTCCGCGCCCTGCAGGACGCGCTCGACCGCACCGCTCTGTTCGGCCTGGAGACCAATCTCGAATGGCTGCGCCAGGTGGCGCGCAGCCAGGCCTTCGTCAGCGGAAAGGTCTCCACCCGAGCGCTCGCCGAGATCACCTTCAAGCCGTGCACCATCCGGGTGCTGAGCGGCGGGCCGGCCACCACCGTCCAGGACTATCCCGGCCGCCTCGGCTACTGGGACGTGGGGGTGCCGCCCTCGGGGCCGATGGACGCGCTGGCCTTCCGGCTGGGCAACCGCCTGCTGGGCAATCCCGAGGACGCCGCCGGCCTGGAGATCACCGCCCTTGGCCCCAGCCTGATCTTCAATCATGAGGCCGTGGTCTGCCTGACGGGGGCCGAGCTGGAGGCCAGCCTCGACGCCCAGCCGGTGGCCACCTACGCCCCCATCGCCATCGCCGCGGGCCAGACCCTGAAGATCGCCCGGGTGAAGGGTGGGGGCCTGCGCGCCTATCTGCTGGTGCGCGGCGGGCTGGATATCCCGGCCTATCTCGGCAGCCGCTCCAGCTTCACCCTCGGCGGCTTCGGCGGCCATGCGGGACGGACCCTGGCCGCAGGCGACGTGCTGCACATCGGCCTGGCCGCCGCGGGCGAAGTCTCAGCCCCCCTGGCGCCGGCCCTGAGGCCGGAGCTCTCAAAATTCTGGGTGCTGCGGGTCCTGGCCGGGCCCCATGGCGCGCCGGACTTCTTCACGCCGGGCGACATCGCCATGGTCCACGCCGCCGAGTGGAAGGTGCACTACAACTCCAACCGCACCGGGGTGCGCCTGATCGGGCCCAAGCCCCACTGGGCGCGGCGCGACGGCGGGGAGGCGGGGCTGCACCCCTCCAACATCCACGACAACGCCTACGCCATCGGCGCCATTGATTTCACCGGCGACATGCCCATCATCCTGGGTCCCGACGGTCCGTCCCTGGGGGGCTTCGTCTGCCCCTTCGTGGTGATCCAGGCCGACCTCTGGAAGGTGGGCCAGCTGGCACCCGGCGACACCGTCATGTTCGATCTGGTGGACGACGCCGCGGCCACGGCGGCCGAGGTGGATCAGGACCGCCTGGTGGCGCGCCTTGAACCCGCCCCGCCCTCTGTCGCGGCGGCGGTCCGCGACCTGGCGGAACTCACCGATCCGATCCTGGGGGAGATCGAGGCCATCGATCACCGGCCCCGCGTGGTCTATCGCCGCCAGGGCGACCGCCACCTGCTGGTGGAATACGGCCCCATCGTGCTGGATCTGGAGCTGCGCCTGCGCATCCACGCCCTGATGCTGGAGCTGCAGGCCCAGGCCCTGCCGGGGGTCATCGATATCACCCCGGGCATCCGCTCCCTGCAGGTCCACTATGACAGCCGCGTCCTGCCCCAGGGCAGGCTGCTGGCGGCCCTGATGGAGATGGAGGAACGGCTGGGCGGTCTCGACGACTTCGAAATTCCCAGCCGAGTGGTCCACCTGCCGCTGTCCTGGAAGGACCCGGCGATCTACCAGACCATCGACAAGTACATGGCCTCGGTGCGCGACGACGCCCCCTGGTGCCCGGACAACATCGAGTTCATCCGTCGCATCAACGGCCTGGCGAGCGAGGACGACGTCCACCGCATCGTCTTCGACGCCCGCTACCTGGTGATGGGCCTGGGCGACGTCTATCTGGGCGCCCCCGTCGCCACCCCGGTGGATCCGCGCCACCGTCTGGTGACCACCAAGTACAACCCCGCCCGCACCTGGACCCCGCCCAATGTGGTGGGGATCGGCGGGGCTTATATGTGCATCTACGGCATGGAGGGGCCGGGGGGCTATCAGCTCTTCGGCCGCACCATCCAGGTCTGGAACACCTACCGGCAGACGAACGCCTTCACCGAGGGCAAGCCCTGGCTGCTGCGCTTCTTCGACCAGATCCGCTTCTTCCCCGTGACCCACGAGGAGCTTACCGAATGGCGTCGCGACTTCCCCCTGGGCCGCCGCGAAATCCGCATCGAGGAGGAGACCTTCAGGCTCTCCGACTACCGCGCCATGATGGCCGACAACGCCGAGAGCATCGCGGCCTTCCAGGCCACCCGCCAGGCCGCCTTCGAGGCCGAGCGGCACGACTGGGAACTGAAGGGCGAGTTCGCCCGGGTGGAGGCCTTGTCGAGTGAAGCGATAGATAACGCCCCCACGGCCGCCATCGAGGCGCCCGGCGGCTCGGAGTTCGTCGAGGCGCCTCTCGGGGGCAGCGTCTGGAAGATGCTCGTCGAGGTGGGCGACCATGTGGAGAAGGGCGCGATCATCGCGGTGATCGAGGCCATGAAGACCGAGTGCGACGTGGCCAGTCCCAGCGCCGGCGTGGTCCGCCAGGTCTATGCCCAGGAGCGTCAGCCCATCGCCCCGGGCGCCCCGATGATCGCCCTCGAACCGGCCTGAGCCCCATGACCCGTCCCTCCGTCACCGCCATCGCCGCCGAGGTCTCCAGCGGCAAGCGCTCCGCCGAGAGCGTCATCGCCGAGGCCCTGGACTCCATCGCCGCCTATGACGACGTCCAGGCCCACGCCTGGATCATGCGGCCGGACCCCCAGGCCGTCCTGGCCCAGGCCCGCGCGGTGGATGCGCGCATCGCGGCCGGCCAACAGCTTCCGCTCGCCGGTGTCCCCTTCGCGGTGAAGGACAATATCGACGTGGCCGGTCTGCCCACCACGGCCGCCTGCCCGGCCTACGCCTACGTTCCCAACGAGACCGCCACCGTCGTCACCCGCCTGCTGGCGGCCGGCGCGATCCTGATGGGCAAGACCAATCTCGATCAGTTCGCCACCGGCCTGGTGGGCGCCCGCAGCCCCTATGGCGCGCCGGCTTGCGTCTACAACCGCGACTATGTCAGCGGTGGGTCGAGTTCCGGGTCGGCCGTGGCCGTCGCCGCGGGCCTGGTGGCCTTCGCGCTTGGCACAGACACGGCGGGCTCGGGCCGGGTGCCGGCCGCCTTCAACGGCTTGATCGGCTTCAAACCCACCAAGGGCCGCTGGAGCAGTTCCGGCGTGGTTCCGGCCTGCCGCTCCCTGGACTGCGTGACGGTGCTCGCCAACGACGTCGCCGACGCCGCCCTGGTGGATAGCGTGGTCGCCGCCTTCGATCCGGCCGACGCCTATTCCCGCGCCGCCCCGGCCGCGCCGTCCCTGCTGGGCGAGAGCTTCCGGTTCGGCGTGCCGAAGGCCGACCAGCTGATCTTCATGGGCGACGATCAGGCCCAGGCCCTCTATGGCCAGGCCGTCGCGCGGCTCACGGCCACCGGCGGCGTCCCCGTCGAGATCGACATCGAGCCCCTGCTGGAGGCCGCCAAGCTGCTCTATAGCGGCCCCTGGGTCGCCGAGCGCACCGCCGCCATCGAGCCCCTGCTGCGGCAGACCCCGGCGGCGGTCCATCCCGTGGTCCGCGCCATCCTGCAGGGCGGCTTCGGGGTGACCGGGGTGGAGACCTTCCGGGGCCTCTATGCGCTGGCCGACCACGCCCGCGCCGCCGAGGCGATCTGGCCCCAGGTCGCCGTCCTGCTGCTGCCCACCACGCCGACCATCTACCGTCTGGCCGAGGTGATGGCCGAGCCCTTCGCCCTGAACGGGGCGCTCGGCCTCTACACCAACTTCGTCAACCTGCTGGATATGAGCGCCATCGCGATCCCGGCCGGGTTCCGCGACAACGACACCGGCTTCGGCGTCACCCTGATCGGCCAGGCCTGGGCGGACCACGTCCTCCTCGACCTGGCCCGCCGCTACGAGGAGATCTTCCCCATGCCCGACGCCCCCGCCCTCGATGTCAGCGGCAAGCCCCAGACCGTGAAGATCGCTGTGGTCGGCGCCCACCTGGCCGGCATGCCCCTGCACTGGCAGCTCACTTCCCGCGACGCCAGACTGTTGAGCCGCACGAAGACCGCGCCGGCCTACAAGCTGTTCGCCATGACCAACACCACCCCCTTCAAGCCGGCGCTGATCCATGTCGGCGAGGGCGGTGGGGCCATCGAGGTGGAGATCTACGAGTTGGGGGTCGAGGCCTTCGGTAGCTTCGTGGTGGAGGTGCCCGCGCCGCTAGCCATCGGCACGGTGACCCTGGAGGACGGCGCCTCGGTGAAGGGCTTCGTCGCCGAACCCCGCGCCATCGTCGGCGCGCAGGACATCACCGCGCTCGGCGGCTGGCGCGCCTATGTCGCGGGATTGTCGGCCTAGCCGCCGGGCACGGACGATTCTAGAAGGGAGCTGACGCTTCCTCTCTCGACGACAAGGCCTCCATGCTGAGCTGGATCCATTCGACCCTGGGCCACGCCTGGGGGCCCTTGCGCCTCTTCGATTCGTTCTTCTTCCTGGCGGGTACGGGCTTCGCCGCCAGCGCCCTGGTCACCTGGCTGATCCTGCCCCGCCTCTGGTCGCGCCTGCCCACCGACCGGGGCCGGGCCTTCGCCGTCAATGCCGAGATGAGCGTCGGCAAGCCCATCAGCGCGGGCCTGATCTTCGTCAGCGTCTTCGTCGTGGCCTGTCTGATCTTCGTGCCCTTCGGGGCGCGCTGCCTGCTGACCCTGCCCCTGATGGTGGCCGCCATGCTGGTGGGCTATTTCGACGACCGGCGGGGCGGGTTCTCGGAGTACCAGCTCGCCCTGATGGACCTCGCCATCGCCGTCGGCGCGGCCATGGTGATCTGCGGCTTCGAACCCACCACCATCTGGCTGCCGGGCTGGAAGGGCGTGCTGACCCTGGGCCCCTGGCTGTCCATTCCCCTGGCCACCGGCATCATCTGGCTCTCCATCAACGCCACCAACTGCTCCGACGGGGTGGACGGCGTCTCGGGCAGCCTGACGGGCACCGCCATCCTGCTGCTGGGGGGCCTGCTCTACGCGGTGATCGGCAACGAGGTGGTGGCCGGACACCTCAACATCCCCGTCACCCGCGAGGGCGCGAACTGGGCGATCATGGCCTTCCTGATGGTGGGCTGCGTGGCGGGCTACCTCTGGTACAACGCCGCCCCCAGCCTGGTGCTGATGGGGGACGCGGGCTCCCGGCCGCTCGGCCTGCTGATCGGCATGCTGGTGGTGGCCACCAACAATCCGCTGTTCCTGCTGCTGGTGGGCTCGGTGATCCTGATGAATGGCGCCACGGGCCTGGTGAAGGTGGCCCTGCTGCGGTTCT
This sequence comes from Phenylobacterium sp., assembly GCF_030645195.1. Taxonomy (GTDB): domain Bacteria; phylum Pseudomonadota; class Alphaproteobacteria; order Caulobacterales; family Caulobacteraceae; genus Phenylobacterium. Next base: position 30,207 of record NZ_JAUSLW010000068.1, read on the forward strand.
TCGGCCTGAAGATCCTGGCCGGGATTCGCTTCCCGCTGCACGACCACTGCCGCAAGGAGCTGGGCTGGTCCAACACCCAGGTGCTGGTGCGCTTCATGCTGGTGCACCTGGGCCTCTCGGCCCTGCTGGTCATCCTGGCGTTGAAGGTGCGCTGAGGCCCGCCAGCACCGGCGGCACCACCCGGCTCTTCTTGTCGTCCAGCGGGAAGTCATAGACCGCCGTCGAGCCGTAGCGGTGCGGCGCCTGGGGATCGTGGCGGCGCTTGTCGAAGGCCACCACCCGGGTGCCCAGCTTGAAGGCCTCCTTGATGTCGTGGGTGACCATCAGGATGGTCAGCCGGTGCTCGGCCCAGAGCTCGGTGATCAGCCCGTGCATGTCCAGGCGCACGCCCGGGTCCAACGCGCCGAACGGCTCATCGAGGAGCAGGATGCGCGGCCGCGTCACCAGGGCTTGGGCGAGCGCCAGCCGCTGCTGCATGCCCCCCGACAGCGCCCGGGGATAGGTCTTGAAATTGTGCTCCAGGCCCACCCGCGCCAGCAGGGCCTTGGCGGTCTCCCGCGCCGCCTTGCGCGCCTTGCCCCCCAGCCGGCCGCGCAGGGGGGAGCCCGCGCAGTCCAGGCCGAAGGTGACATTGTCGAGCGCGTTCATGTGCGGGAAGACCGAGTAGCGCTGGAAGACCACCCCGCGGTCGGGGCCGGGCTCCGGCGACAGGGGCTCGCCGTCCAGCAGGATCTCGCCCCGGCTCGGCGCCTCCTGGCCCAGCGCCAGGCGCAGGAAGGTGGACTTGCCCGCCCCCGACGGCCCGATGATGGAGACGAAGGCGCCCTCGGCGACGTCGAGGCTGACCTTCTCCAGGACGATCTTGGACCCGTACTCGACCCAGACATTGCGGAAGGAGAGCACGCTCATCGCACGTTCCGCGGCGGGTGGGCCCAGGCGAAGCTGGTGCGGCTCCAGGCCTGCAGGCCTAAGTCCATGATCACCGCCAGCAGCGAGATCCAGACGACGTAGGGCAGGATGATATCCATGGCGAGATAGCGGCGGACCAGGAAGATCCGGTAGCCGAGGCCGACGTCCGAGGCGATGGCCTCGGCCGAGATCAGATAGACCCAGGCCGGGCAGAGGGAGAGCCGCAGGGAGTCGATCAGCCGGGGCAGGGCCTGGGGCAGGGCGACCCGCAGCAGGGTCAGCCAGGTCGAGGCGCCCAGGGTCTGGGCCTTGACGATCTGCTCCTCGGGGATGGCCGCCACATGGCCGGCCAGGTCGCGCACCATCACCGGGGTGACGCCCACGAAGATCAGCACGATCTTCGAGGTCTCCCCCAGGCCGAAGACAATGAACAGGATGGGCAGGACCGCGATCGGCGGGATCACCGAGATCGCCGCCACCAGGGGCCCGAGGCTGGCCCTGACATAGGGCAGCAGGCCGATGGTCAGGCCCAGGACCAGGGTGGTCGCCGCCGCCAGACCCATGGCGATCCCCAACCGCCTCAGGCTGGCCTTGGTGTCGGCGACCAGGGGAACCTCGCCGGTGCGGGGATCGGGCTCGAAGGCCATGGTCTGGATGCCCGCGGCCATCGCGGCGGGGATCGGGGTGATCTTGTCGCGGGGGTTCTCGGTGTGCCGCGCCGTGGCGATCACCAGGTAGAGCAGGACCAGGGCCAGGATCGGCAGCAGGCCCAGAAGGAGGCGACCCCCGACACGCGGCCGCGCGTTCAGCAGACGGCGCATCGGGAAGTCACCTCCAGAGGGTAAGCGGTTACTGGGACAGGCCTAGAGCTTGCCGTCCGCGGCCATCTGCACGTAGGTCGGGTCGAAACGCAGCTTCACGTTCTTCGGGTCGCCCAGGATCTTGCCGCCCGGGAACTCGATGCCGATGTCGTCCACCGACTTGGCGCCCTGGCCGAACAGGCCGTTGGTGAAGCTGAACTTGCGCACCTTGTCGTTGGCGGTGACCAGGTCGGGGCTGACCGTGGCCGCCAGCGCCGCCTTGGGGTCGTAATAGAGGTAGGTGGTCTTCAGCTGGCTCTCATAGCCGGCCAGGTCGGTGCCGGAGATCTTGGCCATGGCCTCGCGGGCGGCCTTACCGGCGGCGTCCTGCTGGTTCATCAGCATGGTGGTCTCGTACCAGATGCCGGCCAGCGCCTTGGCCAGGTTCGGATTGGCCTTGGCTGCGTCGGTGGAGATGATCATGCCGTCGAGGATCTCGCCGGGGATCTTGGATGAGTCGAACACCTCCTTGGCGCCCGGCATCGCCTTGATCTGCGACAGCTGCGGGTTCCACGGCACGACGGCCTTGGTCTCCGGGGCCGAGAAGGCCGCCACGATGTCGGCGTCGGAGGTGTTGACCACCTTGACGTCGGTCATCTTCAGTCCGGCGCTCTCCAGCCCGCGGGCCAGCAGGTAGTGGGAGACCGAGTTCTCGACGAGGTTGACCGGACGGCCCTTGATGTCGGCCAGGGTCGCGCCGCCCTTCAGGATGATGCCGTCATTGCCGTTGGAATAGTCGCCGATCATGATGAAGGTGGTGTCCTTCCCGGCGGCGGCGGGAATCGTCAGGGCGTCCATGTTGGTGGAGGTCACCGCGTCCAGCTTGCCGGCGGTGAACTGGTTCAGGCTTTCGACATAGTCGTTGATCTGCACCAGCTTGATGTCGACGCCGTACTTGTCGGACCACTTCTTCACGATCCCGGCCTGCTCGGCATAGGGCCAGGGCATCCAGCCGGCATAGATGGTCCAGCCGACGGTGTAGGTCTTGGCGGCGGGCGCCGCGGCGGTCTTGGTTTCCGTCTTCGGGCTACAGGCGGCGAGCGCCAGGCCGACAAGGGCCGCCGTCGCGGCGACTTTCACTCCGGTAAGCCACTTGGTCATATCGATCCCCTGTTCCGCAGACGCGCCCTCGCCCGTCTTTCGAGCGATATTACTGAGTGCGCAGATCGTAATAATCCACGGCTCCGGCGCGCGCGGCGCGGAGACGCCGCAAGGCGCCGCAAAACTACGCAGGGCGCCGCCAGGATGAGCGTCCAGGCGTCAATCGGCGGGCCTCTCGCATGGGATTCGCTGGTCGCCTGGATGAATACGAACTGGGAGATTGGTAATACGCGCGACCCTGGGGAGATGGCTCGTGACACGCAACTTCCAGACCGTGCCGGTGGTGGATATCTCCGGACTCGACGCCCCGGCGCTGGATGAGCGCCAGGCGGTCGCCGAGGCCCTGGGGCGGGCGGCACGGGAGGCGGGCTTCCTCTATGTCACCAGTCACGGCCTTGCCCCGGTCCTGATCGCCGACCTGCTGGCCGCCGCCCAACGCTATTTCGCCCAGCCGATGCTCGTGAAGATGGCCTCCTATATCGGCGGCTCCACCAACCACTCCGGCTACGTGCCGGAGGGCGAGGAGGTCTTTCCGGGCGGCAAGATCGACAAGAAGGAGGCCTACGACATCGGCCTCGACTGGCCGGCGGGGGACGACCGCGCGCCGATGATGGGACCCAATCTCTGGCCGGACGACCAGGGCTTTAGAACTGCAGCCGGCGCCTATTATCAGGCGGTCTCAGGCTTGGCCCGGCGGCTGTTCGGCGGCTTCGCCCTGGCGCTCAGCCTGCCCCAGGACCACTTCGAGCCCCACCTGACCTGTCCGCCCAGCCAGCTGCGGGTGATCCACTATCCCTTCGACCCGCACGCCCACCCCGACCAGCAGGGGATCGGCGCCCACACCGATTATGAGTTCTTCACCCTGCTGCATGGGACCGCGCCGGGTCTGGAGGTGATGAACGGGCAGGGCGCCTGGATCGACTGCCCGCCGATCGAAGGCGCCTTCGTGGTCAATATCGGCGACATGCTGGAGGCCTGGACCAATGGCGAGTTCGTCGCCACCTCACACCGGGTCCGCAAGGTCGGCGAGGAGCGCTACAGCTTCCCCTTCTTCGCCACCTGCGACTATTGGACGGTGGTGGAGCCCCACCCGGACTTCGTCACGCCAGCGCGCCCGGCCCGCTATCCGCGTCTGATCTCCGGCGACCACCTGCTGTCCCAGACCATCGCCACCTTCGGGTATCTGAAGGACCGGCGAGAGGGCGCTGTGGCGAGCCCGGCGCCCGGCTTCGGCGCGTTCGGGCCAAAACCTGCCCAGACTTTAGGCAGGCGCGCCGAGCAAACTGAAACCGCGCCGCCCCGCCGTATTCGACGCCGCCGCCGGGCCTAGCCTCGAACCTCGTCTGGAGGTTCCCATGACTCCTCGAAAAGCCCCGAAAGCCGCGCCGCCGCCGGCGGCCGTCCCCTGGATCGTCCTGCTGCGATCGGCCCTGTTCCAGGCCATGACCGTGCGGGCCGACCGCCTGGGCTAGCCGCCGCTGGCGCGACGCCGGGCCGTCTCCGGCTCGGCCGTGCCGTGGGCGTGCAGGGGCGGCAGCAGGGAGCGCGTGGTCACCAGCTTGAGCTGCTGCACGGCGCGCACCCGCCTCAGGCGGTCGCAGAGCTGCTGCAGCCGTTCCGCCGATCCCTGGACCAGCAGCACCTCCAGCGAGCGGTCCTCTTCCAGGAAGACGTGCTGGGAGGAGATCACCTCGGGCAGGTACTCGCTCTGCACGCGGGCGAGCGCATGACGCACCCGGCCGCTCTCGGCGCGATAGATCAGGGTGATGGTCCCGGCCAGGACCCCGTCGGCCAGGCCGCCGTCCGCGTCGGCCAGCTCGTGGCGGATCAACTCGGCGATCATCTGCGAACGGCTGGGCAGGCCCCGTCGCGACACCAGGGCGTCCAGTTGCGCCAGCAGCTTGCTGGGCAGGCTGACGCCGATGCGGGCGAGCTGGGGAAGGAGGTCCGGGTCCAAGGCGTAATCCAAACATGACAGGCGGCCCCGGCCGACAGTCGCACGGGCGATGCGCGGCGATCAACGCGACAGGTCCGATTTCGCGGACTCTCGATCGTCCGCCTCAGGAGGGGGCAGGCGCCGGGACGTCGCAGTCGATCAGGGTCCAGGCCAAGGGATCGACGCCGCCGATATCCTGGCCCTCAAGCCAGGGATAGGAGGACAGGGTCACCCGTCGCCCGGCGCCCACCATCTCGCCGTGGCAGATGCGCATGGAGAGCGCGGCGACGGCGGCCTCGCGCCGTCCCGCCGCCAGGGCCTCGGTGACGATGGCCGCCAGGGACTCGCCCTTCGGCAGGGGCGTGTCCCGGTCGAGGATCTCGGTGAAATAGTTTCCGGCGATCACCAGCAGGCCGCCGCCGCCCGCCTTCCGGTAGGACACCAGGGGCGAGGCGCTGCCGGGCTCGCGCCGCCAGATCTCCTGGTAGTCGGAGTGGATGCCGTCCTCGATCATCACCTCGCCGTTCACGGCGAAGGTGGCCTCGTCGGGCGAGTGGCTGGGGGGCTGGTAGTCGAGATCGCGCCGCCACAGGCAGACGTTTCCCGTCGCGGTCAGCTCGCCGGCGAAGCCCTGGACGGCCGCCAACCCGATCAGCTCGGCGTCGGTATAGTCGGCGAACCCCGTCGCCCCGGGACGGTTGGGGCGATCGGCCTTCACCCGCAGGTCAGCGTACCAGGAGCGGGCCTGCAGCCACAGCACCGCGGTGGTCTCGTCGCGATAGCCCTTTGGCGTGGTGATCACCTCGCGGCGCCACAGGCCGGTGAGTTCTGGGGGGACGAAGGTGGTCATGGTCAGGCCTCCAGGGGCCGGTGGCGGCCCATCAGCTTGGCCAGATCGCCGATGGCCGCCAGCAGGCTGAAGGCGGCGAAACCGAGGGCCATGAAGATCACCGCGCCGACGCACATGGTGGGCTCATAGCCCGATTTCAGGCTGCTGAAGATGCGGATCGGCAGGGTCTGCACCGAGAAGCCGGCCACCATGTAGGCGATCAGGTACTCGTTCAGGCTGAGCACGAAGACATAGACCAGGGCGCAGAGGATGTAGGGGATCATGGCCGGCCGGACCACCATGCGGAAGGCCTCGGTGTCCCCGGCGCCCATGGTCTGGGCCGCCTCGATCAGGGCGCGCTCGATGAACTGGAAACCCACCGACAGCATGGCCACCGGAATGCCCACCAGGATCACCGAGTGGCTCAGCACCACGTTCTCGATCCGCCCTACATGCCGCCCGTCCCATAGCATGGTCGAGAATATACGAACTAGTGAGTTTGTTGTGAGCCTTCGCGCGAGCGTTCCACGGAGGGCCGGACTCAGAGGTCGCGAAGCGGGTGGGAGGGACCTTAGCTGGCGTCGAGGCGGTCGGTGATGGCCCAGAGGCCGTCGACCACCGACTTCAGCTGCTCGGCGTCCTTGTCGTCCTTGCTCCAGATCAGCCGCAGGGCGCTCACGTGGACCCCGATGGAGGTCCAGTCCTGGCGATCCTTGGTGCGCAGGCGGTCGGTGAGCTCGCACAGGCTGTAGGAGGCGTCGCACAGGGTGCGCATGTCGAACATGCCAGCGATGTCGAGCACCACGGCGCTCTCGATATAGATGTCGTCAGCCGAGGCGGTCTTCTCGGCGCACATGGTTTCCAGACGCCCGATGGTGACGCCGAGGGATTTCTTGGCGTCACCGGCCTGGGCGGCCAGCTCGCGCCGGGCCCTCTGGGTGGCGATGTCGGCGGTCATGCCTCCGGGCTTGGCCACCTGCTGGGACAGGCGGTGTTGGACCTTGATGAACTCGGTCTTGCTCAAATTTGCACCCGTGCAGGCTTCATAAGCATGTCGACCTCGTTCTGATCCATGTTGGGATCGGTGGCGGCGCCGACGTGGGTGGACAGATCGTCCTTACGACGGCCCTTCACCCCGAGGGGCGGGCCGAGATTCTTGAATCGACGGTCAGGGCCGACATAGTTGGCGCTCTTGACCATCTGGCGTTCGTCCCGGGCCACCCAGAAGATTCGCTGCAGCAGGATCTCCGGTGTGAAGGGCCGGGTGAGGATGAAGTTGGCGCCGGAGTCGCGGCTCTTCTCCACCATGCTGCGCGGGGCGTGGCCGGTGAGCATGATGACGGGGGTGAAGATCAGCTCCGGCGGGGCGTCGCGCCGCAGCCAGCGGACGAAGTCGTAGCCGTCCATGTCGGGCATCTGGGCGTCGGTGATGACCAGGTCGAGTTCCTGATTCTTCACGTAGTGCATGGCCTCGGCGCCTGAGCCGCACTTGAACTGCTTGCGGACCCCAAAGCCGCGGACCATCGCGCTCAGCGCTTCGAGGGCCTGCGGATTGTCATCCACGAGCAGGACCACCGAGCGGTCCAGATTGATGCGGATGTTGGGGTCAAGGGCCATGGCGCGATGGGTGGTTCGCTGGACTAAAAGAGGTCTAGGTCGCCGGATTCCGAGGCGACCAGCGCCTCGGCCTCCCGCGTCACCTGGGCGAGCCGCATGGCCAGATCGCCGAGGGTGACCCCGGCGATGGCGTCGGAAAGGTCGTACTCGCCGCCGACCTGCGACTGGGTCGAGAGCCGGCGCGTGAAGGTCGCCAGGGCCGCCAGGTGCTGGGTCAGCACGTCGACGGTCTGGGCCTCATGCAGGGCGATTTCCAGGGTCTCGCCGCGGCTGGCGCGGACCAACTGGGTGACGAGCATCTCCAGGCGGTCGCACAGGGCGCCGGCATGTTCCAGCTCGTCAGCCAGGGAGGCCAGGAGCTGCGGGGTCTGGTTGGGTTTGGACTGGGCGGAAGGACTCATCAGAACAGCTCCAGTGACCCTTCGTCCTCGACCACCGGAACGGGTTTGGGCGGCGTCTTCAGGCGCGCCACTTCGTTGGTGTCGGTGACGGTGCGCTGCTGCGCGCGGCCGGTTGTCGGCCAGTATTGAACCCGGCGCGCGCCGACGCCGCCGAGGCTGCCGCCCACCACCGGAATGCCTTCGTCGCGAAGGAATTTCTCGGCGAAGGCGGCGTTGGAGGCGCCGACGTCGGACAGGCCGTCGAACATGCGGGCGCCGCCGAACAGCTTGGCCTCCATGCGTTCACGCCTGGCGCCGTTCCGCAGGAGCTCGTTGATCAGCAGCTCCATGGCGTAGGCCCCGTAGCGGCGGCCCTCGTCGAGGCCCTCGACCTTGCCCTCGGGTAGGAGAAAGTGATTCATGCCGCCGATGCCGGTCTCGGTGTCGCGCAGGCACACCGCGACGCAGGAGCCGAGAATCGTCGTCAACATGACGTCCGGATCGGAGGAGACGTGATGCTCCCCCTGGACGACATGGACCCGTTTGCCGGGACGATTTGAGACGTTCTCAACGATCATGAAAGGGGTCCAAACACCGCTTCGATTTTTTCTTTTAGGGTCTGCGTCGTGAACGGTTTGACCAGATAATTATTGACGCCGAATTGAACCGCCCGCTGAACCAGCTCGCGATCGGCGCGGCCGGTGAGCATGATCACGGCCACCTTCGAGGTCGGCCCGTGGGCGCGGATGGCGCGCAGCAGGCCAAGACCGTCCAGTTTGGGCATGTTGAAGTCGGTGATCACCAGGTTCACCGGCGTGCTCAGCATGGCCCTCAGGGCTTCCTCGCCGTCGGGCGCCTCGCGGGTCTGGGTGATCCCCAGGGCGTGCAAGCTCGTGCGGATGAGCGAGCGCATCGTCTGTTGATCGTCGACGATCAGGGTTTTCAGGGCGGACGCGGCAGGCATCACACGTTCCTTTGCGACTCGGCGGTGGCCGAGCAGGTGTTGAGAATAGCCGGGCCCATCCGTGACAGCCCGACCTGCTTTTCCACCGCCCCGATCTCGAAGGCGGCCTTGGGCATGCCGTAGACGACGCAGCTGGACTCGTCCTGGCCCAGGGTGTGGGCGCCGGCCTGACGCATGGCGAGCAGACCCTCGGCCCCGTCGCGGCCCATGCCGGTCAGGATCACACCCACGGACGGGCGGTTGAGCTTCGCCACGGAATGGAACAGCACGTCGACAGACGGGCGGTGTCCGTTGACGGGCTCTGACTCCCGCAGGCGGCAGACCGGGTGGCTGGAGGAGACCACCTCCAGGTGGGCCGCGCCGCCGGGGGCGACATAGACGTGGCCCGGCAGCAGCCGCGCGCCGTCTGTGGCCTCGGCCACCGTCGCACCGGAGATCCGGTTCAGGCGGTCGGCGAAGCTCTTGGTGAAGGTCGCCGGCATGTGTTGGGTGATGACCGTTGGCGGGCAGGTGTCGGGGAAGTTGGCCAGGATGGTCATCAGGGCTTCGACCCCGCCGGTGGAGGAGCCGATCGCCAGGATCAGGTCGCCGGCGGCGGCGTAGTTCTTGTCCCGCTCCACCGGGGCGACCGGGCCGCTATAGGGGCGCACGCGGGCGCGGGCCGCGGCCTTCACCTTTTCCGGCAGGTCGGCGAAGGCCTCGTGCGGGGTGACGCCGCCGCCGGGCACCGGCTTGCCGACGCAGTCCACCGCGCCCAGCTCCAGGGCCTCGATGGTGATCTCGGCGCCCTTCTGTGTCAGGGTCGAGACCATCACCACCGGCGTCGGGCGCAGGCGCATGATCTTTTCGAGGAACTCGATACCGTTCATGTGCGGCATCTCGACGTCGAGGGTGACGACATCGGGATTGAGTTTCTTGATCTGCTCGCGGGCTTCCAGCGGATCGTTGGCGAAGCCCAGGACCTCGATGTCGGGGTCGCGCTTCAGGGCCGCGGCGATCAGGCCGCGCATGGTCGCCGAATCGTCGACGATGAGGACTCCAACCGTCATCGGCCGCTCCTCAGGGCATAGGTGGTGAGACCCGTGGTCTCGAAGATCTGGGTGGCCGGACCGGTCACCCGTTCGGAGTGGCCGATATACAGCGTTCCGCCGGGGTTGAGCATCGGGGCGAAGCGGCTCCAGATGCGTTCCTGGGTGGGTTCGTCGAAATAGATCACGACGTTGCGGCAGAAGATGACGTCGAACTTGCCCTTCATCGGCCAGTCGCCGATCAGGTTCAGCTCGCGGAAGGCCACCAGGGCGCGCAGTTCGTCGGCCACTTCCCAGCGGTCGCCGGTGCCTGTAGCGGGCTTCTTGAACCAGCGGCGGCGCAGGTCGACCGGCACCGGGGCGATGGCTTCCTCGCGATAGATGCCGGCGCGGCCCTCGGCGACCATGTTGGGGTCGATGTCGGTGGCCAGAATCTTGACGTCGAGATTGGCCGCTTCCGGCAGGGCGGCCAGCACCGTGATCGCCATGGAATAGGGTTCCTGCCCGTTGGAGCAGGCGGCCGACCAGAGGCGGATCTTCCCGCCCTTGCGGGCCCGGTCCACCAGGGGCGGCAGGACCACGTCGCGCAGGTGGTCGAAGTGGTGCGGTTCGCGGAAGTAGCGGGTCACGTTGGTGGTGAGCGCCGCCATCATGGCCTGGCGTTCGTCCACCTCATTGGAGTCCTCCACCAGGGCGCAGTACTCGCGGAAGGAGCGCAGGCCGAGCGACCGCAGCCGCTTGGCCAGGCGCGAATAGACCAGCGCCGCCTTACCCTCGGCCAGCGCGATTCCGGCGTGGGCGTGCAGGATCTGGGCGATCTGCTGGAAGTCCTCGTTGGTGAAGAGGAACTCGCCCTCCACCAGGCTGCCGTTCTTGCCGCGGGACTCGGGGAAGCTGCTCATGCGGCCTCCGCTTCGATTTCGGGCAGGACGCGCTCCAGCGAGATCAGGCTGACCATGCGGCCGTCGATGGCGAACAGCCCCTTCACGAAGGTCTTCACCTGGTCGCAGGCGACGTCGGGCGTGGGTTGGACCATGTCCTCGGTGACGTTGATGATGTCGCTGACGGCCTCCACCAGCAGGCCCAGGGTCCGGTGACCCTGGTTCACCACCATGATGACGTGGCGGGCGCTGGGTTCGGCGGTGACCAGGCCCAGTCGCGCGCCAAGGTCCACGATCGGCAGGACGGCGCCGCGCAGGTTGATGACGCCCTTCATATAGGCCGGGGTGCGGGGCAGGGGGGTGGCCGTGGTCCAGCCGCGGATCTCCCGCACCTGCATGATGTCGACGCAGAACTCCTGGTCGCCGATCCGGAAGGCGATGAGCTCCCGGGCGGGCCCGACGGTGGGTGTGTTGATGGCGGTGGTCATGCTCAGCTGGCCATTCGCTTTTCGCTACGGGGCGCCGGCTTGCGGCGTTGGGTGGTGACGAGCGCGTCGACGTCCAGGATCAGGGCGACACGGCCATCGCCCAGGATGGTCGCGGCGGCCACGCCGTCGATCTGCTGGTAGTTGGCTTCCAGACTCTTGATGACGACCTGGCGCTGGCCCTGGATGGCTTCCACCAGTAGGGCGGCCTTGCCGCCGCCTTCGCTCTCCACCAGCACCGCGACGCCGGAGGCCGGGTCGATGGCGGTCTCGCGGAAGCCCAGGGCGACGCCCACGTCGATCAGGGGCACGAAGATGTCGCGGATGCGGATCACCGCGTCCTTGCCGCCGATATAGTGCACGTCCTCGGTGCGCGGAGTCAGGCTCTCGACGATGGCCGAGAGCGGGGCCACCAGGGTCTGCTCGGCTGCTGTGACCACCATGCCGTCCAAGACCGCGAGGGTGAGTGGCAGGGACATGGTGAACTTGGAGCCCTTGCCGGGCTCCGAGGAGATGGAGATGCGGCCGCCCAGTCCCTGGATCGAGCGGCGGACCACGTCCATGCCGACGCCGCGGCCGGAGATGTCGGAGATGGTCTCGGCGGTGGAGAAGCCGGGCAGGAAGATCAGGTTGTCGATCTCCTCGTCCGACAGCACTTGGTCCTCGGTGATCAGGCCCTTGTCGACGGCGATGCCGCGGACGCGGGGGCGGTTGATGCCGCGGCCGTCGTCCTGAAGTTCGATGACGATGCGGCCGCCACGGTGCAGGGCGCGCAGGCGCACCACGCCTTCGGCCGGCTTGCCGGCGGCGGCGCGGCCCTCGGGATCCTCCAGACCGTGGTCGATGGCGTTGCGCAGCATGTGGGTGATCGGGTCGGTCAGGCGCTCGATCACGGTCTTGTCGACCTCGGTGCCTTCGCCTTCCATCACCAGCTTCACGCGCTTGCCGGTCATGTCGGCGACTTCGCGGGCCAGACGCGGCATCCGCTGGAAGACCGACTTCACGGGCTGGGCGCGGATGGCCATGACGCTGTCCTGGATCTCCCGGGTCAGGAGCTCCAGGTCCTCAAGACCGAGGGCGACGTTGGAGGACCGCGCCAGGCCGCTCTCCAGGACCCGCTGCGAGAGCATGGCCTGCTGGATGACCAGCTCGCCGACGGCGTTGATCAGGCGATCGACCCGATCCAGGTCGACGCGGATGGTGGCGGTGGGGGCGGCGGCGGGTGCGGCGCCGCTGTTGGCGGCCGGGGCGGCGGCGGCCGGGGCTGGCGCCGGCGCGGGGGTCGGGCGGGCCTCGACCTTGGGGGCCGGCGGCGGCTCGACGCTCTGGGCGCGGGCGATCAGGGCGGCGACGTTCTCGGCGGGGGCTTCGGCCGGCGCTTCGGCGGCGGGCTCGGCCGGGGCGGCTTCGGCTCCGCCCACGCGGGCCAGGAGGGCGGCGATGTCGATGTCGGCGTTGGCGGAGGCCGCGGCGGCGCGGTCGTCCTCGCTCAGGCTCTCATCGGCGGCCGACGGCGCGGCGGCCTGGGCCTCGCCGCCTTCGCAGGTGATGGTCAGGTTGCAGTCGTCTTCCACGAACTCGAAGACTTCGCGGATGGCGGCTTCGTCGGAGTCGGTGAACAGCTGGATGCGCCAGCTGACATAGGCCTGCTCGGCGGCCAGCTGGTCCAGGGGCGGCAGGGTCTCGTCCAGCAGGGTGACCCGGGTCTCGCCGAGGCGGGCCAATTCGCGCAGCACCAGGCCGGATTCGTTGGCCTTGGCGTACATCTCGGTCTTGGGAGAGAACTCGATGATCCAGGATGTCTGGCCGGTCTCGTCCTCGATCGACGGCACGGCGATCTCAGCCGACGCGTTCTGGGCGTCCAGGTCGATGAAGCCGCCGGGGGCCTCGTCGCCCTCGACGCTGAGGGTGACGGGCACGAAGCCGAAGTCCTCATCGGCGCCGTTGTTCATGTCGTCATCGGCGTCCTCGGCGCCGATCAGGCCCTTGAGCTCGCCGAGCGCGCCGAGCGAGCGGGTCTCCTCGACCGAACCGCCGTCGCGGGCGGCGTGAACATGGTCGGCCAGGACGTCGAAAGCCCGCAGCAGGACCTTGGCGACCTCGTCGGTCAGCTCCATCTTCTCGGAGCGGACCTCGTCCATCACCGTCTCGAAGACGTGGGCGAACCGGATCAGCTGTTCGAGGCCGAAGGCCCCGGCGCCGCCCTTGATGGAGTGGACGGCGCGGAAGACGGCGTTGATCGTCTCGGAATCCGCGTCCCCCGACTCCATGGCCAACAGGCCCTGTTCAGCGTCGGTCAGGAGTTCATCGCACTCCTGGAAGAACGTCTGTTTGATACTCTCGAACGGATCCAACGGAACGCTCCGAAACGGCTTCTAGAGGGTCAGGCGGCGACGCGACGGACGGCGTCGACCAGCTTCACCGGGTTGAACGGCTTCACGATCCAGCCGGTGGCGCCGGCCGATCGGGCCCGCTCCTTCTTGGCCGCATCGCTTTCCGTGGTCAGGACCAGGATCGGCGTGGCGCGGTGCTCGGGATTGGCGCGGACGCCTTCAATCACGCCGAAGCCGTCGAGGCGGGGCATGTTGATGTCGGTGATCACCACGTCCACCATACCGGCGTTGGCTTGAAGGACTTCCAGGCCGTCGATGCCGTCCACCGCCTGGATGACGCGGTAGCCCGCCTCCACCAGCGCATGGTTCAGCATCTCCCGCATGGTGCGGCTGTCGTCGATGGTCAGTACTGTCTTGCTCACGAAAGTTCCCCTTCCGGCTCGAAATGAAGCTCGGGCTCCCCGAACGCCGCCAATTGCTCTGAAAACGCCAAAGACGGTTGATCCACCGTTAAGTTGACGCCGTCTTCGGCCCAGATTTTGCGCGCCGACATCAAAACCTGCAGACACAGTCCGCCCATTCGGGTGACCTGAGAGGCGTCGAGGTCCAGCGGACGGCCACGCAGCGACATCAGTTCGGCCCGCAGCGGCTCGGCCGCCTGCAGGTCCAGAACCGGGGTCAGGCTGACCGTCGCCCGGTCCGCCAAGGTTGCGGTGTCCATGGACATCAGAATTCTTCCCATTCATCGGCGCCGGACTGCGGCGCAGGTTTGCGGAGCGCCGAACCGTCACGCCCGGAGGCGTGAACAGGGACGGCGTGCCGGGCCGACGGGGGCGGCCGGCGGGCGGGGGTGGTGTTGTTTCGCGCGACCGCGGAAGGCGGCCGGTGCTGCTCGCCGACCTGGAACAGGCTCACCGAACTGGCGAGGCCTTCGGCTTCCTGGGCGAGGTTGTGGCTGGCGGCGGTGGACTGCTCCACCATGGCCGCGTTCTGCTGGGTCACCTGGTCCATCTGGTTGACCGCGGTGTTGACCTGGGCGAGGCCGACGGATTGCTCCTGGGCGCTGGCGGCGATCTCGCGCACCAGGCCGTCGATCTCGGCGACGCGGCTGACGATCCGTTGCAGGGCCTCGCCGGTCTGTCCCACCAGCTGGACGCCCGTGCTGACCTGGGCGCTGGAGGCGCTGATCAGGGCCTTGATCTCCTTGGCGGCTTCCGCCGAGCGCTGGGCGAGCGCGCGCACCTCGGAGGCCACCACCGCGAAGCCACGACCGGCCTCGCCGGCGCGGGCGGCCTCGACGCCGGCGTTCAGGGCCAGCAGGTTGGTCTGGAAGGCGATCTCGTCGATGACGCCGATGATCTGGCTGATCTGGGTGGAGGACTGCTCGATCTCGCTCATGGCTGTGACGGCCTGCTGAACGACGTCGCCGCTGGTCTGAGCGTCGCCGCGGGCGGCCACCACCACGTCGGCGCAGGCCTTGGCCCCGGTGGCGGTCTTGCGCACGGTGACGGTGATCTCGTCCAGGGCCGCGGCGGTTTCCTCGAGGGTGGCGGCCTGCTGCTCGGTGCGGCGCGACAGGTCGTCGGCGGAGCCGGAGATCTCGCCCGCGCCGGCATGGATGCCCGAGACGTTGCCGGCGATGGCGCCCATCACCTCCTCGAGGTGGCTGACGGCCTTGTTGAAGTCGGCGGCGAGCTTGGCGTAGTCGCCGGTGAAGGACAGGGCCATGCGGTGCCGCAGGTCGCCTTGGCTCAGGGCCTCCAGGGCGCCGGCCAGGCCATGGATGGCCTTGCGCTGCTCCCGGTCGGAATCCTCGCGCAGGTGGGCGACCTCGGCGTGGCGGAGATCGGTGATCTCGGTCTGGGCCGACAGCAGCAGGTCCATGTCCAGCAGGCCGGCCTTGATCACCGCGCCGATGGCGTCGGCGGCCTTGTCGCGGGAACCGGTCTTGGCGCCGAAGCCCTTGGGCCAATGGGCCGCCAGGATGGCGCGCACCATCTCGTCGAGGATGCGGGCGTAGCCGCCGATCGCCCAGTCGGCCTTGAAGCCGATATTGACGTGGGCTTCGCCGATGGCGCGGACGTCCTTCAGATAGGCGGCGTCGTACTGGCCCGAGAGAACCGCGCCCCAGCGGCTGATCTGCCGCTGCTCGGCCTTGGCCATGTGCTCCTTGCCGCCGAAGACGCTGCGGGTCTCCTCATGGCGGGCGAGCTGTTCGTAGAAGGCGGCGACGGCGATCGGGAGGGCGCGTTCGACCACCGGACGCGCGTCCACCAAGGCGGCTCGGGCCTTGGCGTCCATTCCGATGAAGTCGAGACGCCGATCCAGTGCGATCGCCTTGGTGTCAGCCATTCTAATGCCTGACCTTGCGCGCTGGTGAGAGCGTTGTCCGGCGAACGTAGAGTCCGGGCATCGAAAAACGCGGTTCTTCGGCTGACGCGAGACTCGTGGCCCCCGCGCCGATGTTTTCGGGGGGCTGCAAATACTTCGACATACTATTCATAATCATCGATGAGCCCCCTTCTGATCTTCCTGTTCAAGGCCAATGTCTTGGCTGCGGCGGACGCGCCAAGGCCAGTCAAACCGAACGTCTGATTTGGGTAAGGTGTTTGGCTTGAAGAAATGGTTACCGGAATCTTGGACCGCGCCCGGCGAAGGGGTGGTTCCCCAACGAAAGCCGTGACTTGGGGCCATCCGCGACAATCTGGCACGCAAAAGGTCACCAAGGCTTGAGCGCGCATGGGTTCCGCGAGGTCAGACTTGCGGGCGAGGCCAGACGGTGGTGGCCTGCGGGACAAGAAGAGACGGCTAGGCAGGAGGACGCCATGGACCTGAGGCTCACGCCCGAGATGGAGGCCTTCCGCGAGGAGGTGCGCGCCTTCCTCGCCGCCCACCGGGACCGCTATGCGCCCGGAGCCGGGGCCGACCGTCCGCGCGAGGCGGCCATGGAATGGCAGGCCCTGCTGATCGACAACGGCTATGCCGCCCGCACCATCCCCAAGGCCTATGGCGGTTATGGCGCCGAGCCCGACATCCTGAAGTCCCGGATCATCGCCGAGGAATTCACCGCCGCCGGGGCGCCGCGGGGCTTCGCCAACCAGGGTATCTCCATGCTGGCGCCGACCCTGCTGGAGGTGGGCTCGGAGGAACAGAAGACCCGCTGGATCGCGCCGACCCTGCGCGGCGAGGTGGTCTGGTGCCAGGGCTATTCCGAGCCAGGCGCGGGGTCGGATCTCGCCAACCTGCAGACCAAGGCGGTCGAGGACGGTGACGACTTCCTGATCTCGGGCCAAAAGATTTGGACGAGCACGGCGGCCCAGGCCGACATGATCTTCTGCCTGGTGCGCACCGAGCCCCAGGCGCCCAAGCATGACGGCATCTCCTACATCCTGTTCCCCATGAGCACGCCGGGGATCGAGGTCAGGCCGCTGAAGACCATGACCGGGTCGGCTGAGTTCAACGAGGTGTTCTTCACCGATGTCCGGGTTCCGCAGAGCGCGGTGGTGGGCGGGCGCGGGCGGGGCTGGTTCGTGGCCAATGCGACCCTGAAGCATGAGCGCGGCATGCTGGGGGACCCCAACGCCACCGAGGCGCGGTTCGCCGCCCTGATCGACCTGATGAAGAGCGAGACGGTGGACGGCCAGAGGTTGATCGACAATCCGGTGATGGCCGACCGGCTGATGGCCCTGCAGGCCCGGGTGATGACCATGAAGTTCAACGGCCTGCGGACGATCACCGCCTCCCTGACCGGCGAGAGCCCCGGCCTTGCCGGCATGGTGGTCAAGCTGCAGGGCTGCGAGCTGAACCACCAGATCGCAGCCCTGGCCATCGACGCCCTGGGGGAACTCGGCGTGCTCTACGAGGACGGACCGCACCTGCGGGCCAAGGGCAATTGGCAGCGCAATTACATGTTCGACCTCGGCCTGATCATCGGTGGCGGCACGGCCCAGATCCAGAAGAACATCATCTCCGAGCGCGGGCTGGGCATGCCGCGCGAACCCAAGCTGGCGGTGGCCTGATGGACTTCTCTCTCACCGACGACCAGAGGATGATGCAGGAGAGCCTGAGCCGCACCCTGGCCGAGGCGTCCTCCCTGGACCGCGTGCGCGCCTTCGCCGGCGATCCCGCCGACCGCGGCGCCGACATCTGGGCCGCCCTCGTCGACTTCGGCCTGCCGGGGATCGTGATCCCGGAGGAATATGGCGGCCTGGGCCTGACCCTGCTGGACGCCGCCCTGATGGCCGAGGCGCTCGGGCGGGCGGTGGCGCCGGTTCCCTTCCTGGGGGCGGTGCTGGCGCCCCTGGCCCTGCGGCTGGCGGGCTCGAGCGAGCAGCAGGCCAGGTGGCTGCCCAAGCTGGCCTCGGGCGAGGTGACGGCGGCCGTCGCCATCTCCGAGGCCGTGGCCGGGGCCCGCGACGGGGCGGGCGTCACGGCGTCCGGCGGCAAGCTCACCGGCAAGGCGCTGTTCGTGCCGGGCGGGCTTGGCGCGGACCTGCTGATCGTCGCTGACACCGGTGGCGCCATGTATCTTGTCGACGGGAGAGCCAGCGGGCTGGGTCGGGAGATCATGACCGGCATCGACCTCACCCGTCGCATGGCCGAGCTGACCTTCGATGGGGTCGCGGCCGAGCCGCTCACAGGTGGGCAGGGCGTGCTCGCCCGGCTGCGGGACGCCGGCTGGGTGCTGCTGGCGGCCGATACGCTCGGCGCCTGCGACGTGATGATCGAGAAGGCCGTGGCCTACGCCAAGGAGCGCAAGCAGTTCGGCCGGGTGATCGGCTCCTTCCAGGCGGTCAAGCACCTCTGCGCCGAGATGGCCGCCGAGCTGGAGCCCTGCCGGTCCCTGGTCTGGTACGCCGGCTACGCCTTCGACGCCGCCCCGGAGGAGAGCGCGCTCACCGCCGCCCACGCCAAGGCTCACCTGTCGGAGGTGTCCCGCTTCATCGCCCGCACCTCCACCGAGGTGCATGGCGGGATGGGCATCACCGACCTGCTGGGCCTACACTTCTGGTTCAAGCGGGTGGGGCTGAGCCGGCAGCTCTTGGGCGGGCCCGAACGGGTTCGGGCGCTCGCCGCCCAGATGCAGGGGCTGACGGCTTAAGGGGTCGCGAGACCTTCGCGCATGTCCGGATGCACCAGCTCGTGCAGTTCCGGCCGCTTGGCGATGTAGGCGTGGAAGAAGGGGCAGGTGGGCCGCACCCAAAGCCTGTGCTCGCGGGCATAGGCCAGGCCCGCCTGCACCAGCTTGCCGCCGACCCCCTTGCCGCCGAAGGCCTCGGGCACGACGGTGTGCGGGAAGATGATGCTGTCGCCGGCCAGTTTGTATTCGGCGAAGGCGGTCTCCGCGCCGAGCGTCACCTCGAACCGGTGGGTGTCGGTGTTCATGATCACCGTGAGGTCGTCGTCGGCCATGGGGCTCTCCCGGCAAGGGTTGTCGGGGACAAACAAGCACGGCGGCGCGGGCGAGGGCTAGGGCCAGTCCTCCATTTCAGCTCTGTTTCAATCCCGAGTTTATGACCGACATCAAGGCGCGCCCCGGCTGTGCGAGCTTGGGTGCCAGTCTCCAAGGGAGGAATTCCATGACCAGATACGCAGCCCTCGCGGCCATTGGCCTTTTCGTTCTCGCCGGCCCCGCCGCCGCCCAGCCCCCCGCCCCGCCCGCGGCCGGCATGCAC
>NZ_JAUSLW010000070.1 GCF_030645195.1 Phenylobacterium sp.
GAGATGTTGCTCGATCGCGCGCAGCTCATGACACTGACCGCCCCTGAGATGACGGTGCTCGTCGGCGGCCTGCGCGTCCTGGACGCGAACGTCGGACAGTCTCAGCACGGCGTCTTCACAAGGCGCCCTGGGACGCTCACCAACGACTTCTTCGTGAACCTGCTGGACATGGGCACGAGCTGGAAGGCGCTCTCGGACGCCGAAGAGGTGTTCGAGGGACGCGATCGCGCAACGGGCGAACCGAAGTGGACGGGAACCCGAGTCGACCTCGTCTTCGGTTCGAACTCCCAGCTGCGGGCCCTTGCGGAGGTCTATGCGTGCGACGACGCGCAAGAGACGTTCGTACGGGACTTCGTGGCGGCGTGGACCAAGGTGATGAACCTCGACCGCTTCGACCTCGCCTGACCCCGGCGGAAGGGCGTCCACACGGCAGGTTCCGGGCGGACTGGGCGGCGCTGTCGGGCCGCAATCCCGACAGCCAGCAACGGATGGCAGCCAACTTCACCGCCGCCGACGCCGACTACGGCGTGCGGGTGGCGGCGGGGCTCGCAGCGGAGTAGGGGCGGCCAGTCGATGCGGACCCATCGGCACGATCTGGGCCGGTGGAATGGTCCGAGCTAGAACTTGGGGTCTAGGCCAAAATGGCCTATATTGAATTCAAGTGGACTGGGGTTTCTCGGTCGGCGTTGGGCTCCTGGGAAACCGGGGCCCTTCTGCTTTATGGGAAGGTCTTCAACCCATTCGGGACATGGCCCCAGTGAACCTGATTGCTCGTAATGCGGCGGAAGTGGAGTTCCAACTCGCGATCGACGCTTACCCAGCTTGTTTAGCTGCCTCGTCCTCGCGATCAATCCACAGGAATTTAACGTAGAACATCGCCTTGATCAGGTGATGGAGCCGATGCATTTCACGATATGCAACCAGAATTCTTTTCATGAACTCTATAAAGTAGATCGACTCTGATTTCTTCTCCTCCATTCCCTCTTTGCGCGGGAAATAGGTGATCATCTGCGTTACATCGTCATAGTCTGTTCGGTAATGCGCGATGGCGTTACGAAGTTGATTATCGGCTGCTCCGTCCATAAACTCGAACCAGCTGTCATCGATATAGTTGAGCTTAAGGCCGAAATTTACGTCCGCATATTCAGACAATGACTTGGGCGTCCTATCCCCCTTGGCTGTCTTCCCAATTCCAGGAAGAAACGAGTTAAAATCGCCACGCTTCAGAAGATTGTTCACTCCGGCGACCAAGATCATCTGTCGCGCAATGATCTCTGTAATGTCTTTATATAAATCTTTGTAAGTCGCGAACTAATCAACAGATACCCTAAGCGCCACGGGATCTTCAGCGTATTCATTATCGAAATCTAAGAAGAAAGCCGGACGAAGTGGCATTTCGGCGGCAATTATCTTTGGGTATATTTCCAGGCAGTCTAGTTGTGTTTTCTTTAAAAAGCCAGACGACGAAATATTTCGCACAAACGCGTAAAGTTCTTCTTTTGAATCCTTGTCTTTTGTCAGCCTGAGCAAGACTTGGTTGTAAGCCTCAACAACGTCCTCGTTCTGGCCCGGAAAGGCAAACGGGCGCATTACCTTCGCGATCAACAGATAGAGCGCGGCATTCACGTCCTGTGGCAGATCGGATTTCACCGGCACCTTGAAGACGCGCCCGATGTTGGACTTGAACGGCGTGAAACGCTCCTTAGCATAGAGTTTAAGGAGGTTGTTGAAGTCACGGACCCGATCATGATCTCGGTCAAGCTGCGCCAGACGGGAACCGTGAAGTTGCATCGCCTCGAAGCCAATCCGCTGGGATGCCATCAAAAACGGCGTCATCCCCATTACGTATTTTCCGAAATGAACTGGGAAATCCTGATGTAGATCGACGAAGTTCGTTTCGGCGTCGAAGGGCGCGGCGGCGGTAGGCACTTGGACCGCGCCATCCACCTTCGGAAGCTTGTGGCCGAGCATCGAGCCCTTTGGGTCCGCCAGGAATATATCGATGGGCGAGCCGCAGTCGTGGCAGCAGAAGCGAAGAGGCCGCTCATACCTAACTGAGAGGCCAATCCGGCAGTTCGTCGGCTCGCCGCAGGTCCCGCACTTGACGGTGATATTGATGTTCATCGTCTCTCCCGCGCCACCTCAACGCCAAGCTAACAGCAGAGCGAAGCGGCGCACGGTGCCGACAGATGGAACTTGCGGTCAAGCTCGTCCTCCCAGCAGTGCAGATTACTCTGGCTTGAGGTCGCTCAAGAGGAGGCCAAGCGCTATCAGGTTCGCGACGCGCGGGAATACCTGACCAAGCTAGGAGTGAAGCCATGACCGCCATCGCCTACAAGGGCCACTTCGCCCATGTGGAGTTCGACGCCGAGGATGAGATCTTCGCCGGCCGGCTGGCGGGGATCAACGATGTCGTCGGCTTCCATGCCGACAATGTGGAGGGCCTGAAGGTCGCCTTCCACGAGGCCGTGGACGACTATATCGAGACCTGCGGGAAGACCGGCAAGACGCCGGAGAAGCCCTATTCGGGGCAGATCATGGCGATCCGGCCGTTCACGCCCAGGCCGCTCTCGCGGCGCAGCTGAGCGGCAAGAGCCTGACCAAGTGGACGGAGGAGCGGCTGCGGGAGGCCGCGGAACGCGAGACCGCGGCCCCTGGGTCCCGGGTCTCCCCTGCGGATCGCCCGGGATGACGGTGAGGGTTTGCTGCCTCTATCCCGGATCTGGATCGCTGCCCCCCACCGTCAGCCGCACCGGATCGAGCGCCGCGCCGGCCGGGTAGTGGTCGCCGAGCCATTGGCTGCCGAACATCATCAGGGCCGCCGGGAGGATGAGGCCGCCGGAGGGGTCGGGGGTGATGGCGGTGAGGTCGAGGCGGGCGGCCTCCAGGCGCCAGGTGCGGGTGGGGTGGTCGGCGAGGGTGAGGATCGCGCCGGCCTCGCCGATCTCCAGGATGGGGTCGACCAGGGAGACCTTGAGCATGCCGCCGTGGGCGGTGAACTGGACCTCGCCCAGGAAGACGCCGCGTCCGGTCAGCTGGCCGCCCGCGTCCAGGGTCAGGCCGCTGTCGGGGGCGGCGGCGAAAGTGAAGCCGCCGTCGTCGGTGCGCGCGGCGCCGGCACCGGCCTCGATGGTTCCGCCCGCGCCCTCGACATAGGCGCGGAAGCTCTGTTTCACGCCCCAGGTCAGGGCCGTCACGGTGCGCATGGCCATGCTCCTCAACCCAACAATTCGCGGCGCGCGGCGAAGGCGGCCTCGACGCAGGGCATGACCAGCCAGCCGATGCTCTCGCCGACCGAGTCCAGTTCCTTGGCCGTGCTGGACGAGACGTGCAGGAACTGGGACTCGCAGATGAAGTGGACCATCAGGACCTTCGGGTCGATCCGCCCGGCGACCCCGTGCAGGTTGAACTCGTCGTTGAAGTCGCTGGCCTCGCGCAGGCCGCGCACGATGTGGGTCGCCCCGATCTGGTGGGCGTAGCCGATCAGGCTGCGGTCGGTATATTCGCTGACATCCAGGGCGCCGCCGAACAGGTTTTCGGTTCCGGTGGCGGCCTGGGGCCACAGCTCGGTGATGGAGTCGATGATCAGCCGCTGGCTCTCCTCGATCCCGAAGGTGCGCACCTTCTTGACGTTGGCGCCGATGGCGACGTGGACGGCGTCGAAGGTCATCAGGGCCTTGCCGATGATGTCCAGGTGCCCGCGGGTCACGGGATCGAAGGACCCCGCATAGAGCGCCTTGGTGGCGCCGGACTTACGCATGTGAGGACCTCGAACCCTTGCCTGAGGCGGGGAGAGTTCCGCGATGCGGGCGCAATGCGCAAGTCTGGGCGCGCCCGCGGCGTTCACGGTAAGGTCAGCCCATGATTCATCGCCTCATCGCAGCGGCCCTGGCGGCCGCGCTCATCGCTTTTCCGGCCCAGGCCCAGACGGTGGTTCTGGTCCGCCACGGGGAGAAGGCCGTCGCCACCGGCGACTCCGATCTCTCCGCGGCGGGGCAGGCCCGGGCGCAGGCGCTCGCCCAGGCGCTGGCCGGGGCGAGGGTGAGCCTGGTGCTGGCGACCCCGCTCAAGCGCACCGTCCAGACGGCGCGGCCGACCGCCGAGGCGGCGGGGGTCCCTGTCGTCGCCATCGGCTTCGACGGCGGCGACGTGGCCCACGTCCAGCGGGTGGCGGCCCGGGCGCGGCAGGCGCCGGCCGGCGCCACCGTGCTCATCGTCGGCCACAGCAACACGGTGGCGCAGATCGCCCGCGCCCTGGGCGACCCGGCGCCCGCGCCGCTCACCGACTGCGATTACGACAGGCTGACGGTGCTCCAGCTCGACGGGCCCGCCGCCAGGGCCGTCCATAGCCGCTACGGCGCCCCGACGCAGAGCTGCTGAACCGGTACCCACGTCAGGCTGTCACGCTCTATGCTCGTCCCATGAGCCCGTTTCCCCAACTGCCGCCCAACGCCTTCGCTCGGGAGGACGACGGGGACGACGCGGACTTCTACGCCCAGGCCCGGCTGAAGACCCATATCGACGAGGCCGCCATCGCGGCCCTGACCGGCTTCTACCGGCGGGCGCTGCCGGCGGGCGGGGCGCTGCTGGACCTGATGAGCAGCTGGGTGAGTCACCTGCCCCCGGAGGTGACCTATGGCGAGGTGATCGGCCACGGGATGAACGCGCAGGAGTTGGCGGCCAATCCACGGCTGTCGCGGTGGTTTCTGCAGGACCTGAACCGCGCGCCGCGCCTGGACCTGGCCGAGGCCAGCCTCGACGCGGCCATGATCTGCGTCGGCGTCCAGTATCTGCAGCAGCCCCTGGCGGTGCTGAGCGAGGTCGCCCGTGTCCTGCGGCCGGCCGCGCCGCTGGTGGTGAGCTATTCCAACCGCTGCTTTCCCACCAAGGCCGTGGCCATCTGGCGCGGGGTGGGCCCGGAGGGGCATGCCCGGCTGATCGAACTCTATCTGGAGGGGGCGGGTTTCGTCGGGATCGAGGTCCATCGGCTGATGGACGGCCACGCCAGCGATCCCCTGACGGTGGTCATGGGACGGGCGCCTGGGCCGGCCTGGTGAGATCGAAGGCCACGCGGAACAGGCGGCCCGGGCGGGCCAGCTCGTAGGTGAGGACCTCCGGCGTCAAACCCAGGGACCAGACATTGGTGTTGGAGACCGACCGGCCCGTGCGGGTGAATAGCGCGATGGAATAGGCGTCGGCCGGGAACCGCTGGAGGTCGGCGGCGCCGCGGTCCCGGGTCTCGCCGCCATACTGCGACAGCTCGTCCTCGATCCCGTCGGGGTGGCGGTGATCGTGCTTCAGGCGCAGGCGGCCGTCGGGCAGGCGGGTGACGACCCAGGTGCGCGAGCGGTCCTCGCCGACCCGGAAGGGGATGCGGACCTCACGGTCCGTGCAGCCGGTCACAGTCATCACCAGCTCCGCCTTGCGGAACGCCGCATCGGCCTCGTCGCCCGTCACGACCTGGCCCGAAAAGGTCTGGCCGCAGAGACGGGTCAGGCCCTCGAAGAAGGCGTCGGCCGGCGCCTGGGCCAGGGCCGCGCCGGGCGCGGCGGCCAGGCAGATCCCCGCGACGAACAACAGGAGCGATCTCATCGGGGCCCTTTCCAAGCACGTCGCGAGGTGTAGCCGCCGCCCGGGGCCTATGTCCAACGCCCGAAGGCGGGCTGGACCGTCCGACCCGGGTCCCGGAAGGGCGACCCGGGGGTGGCCGAAGGCTCAGCGTCGCAGCCCCGACAGCTGGTCGGCCAGGGCCATGGCGGCGCGGTAGCCGGCGTCGGCGGCCATCTCATAGGCCTTCCAGTCCTGCAGACCGACGCCCGAGACCCGCGGGGTGATCTTCACCACGTCGTCGCGGACCAGGGCCGTGGCGGTGACGCTGGGCATGGTGGCCGAGCGGATCAGCACCGAGACGATGGGCGGGCCCCGCAGCCAGGCGCCGGAGGCGAGCCAGCGCCAGCCCGAGGGTTTGAGCAGCAGGTCGTCGGGCTGCAGGCCGTCGGCGCTGGAGACGTCGACCCCGATGGTCACCCCGTCATGCTGCTCGCGGACCAGGTCCACCGGCAGGTTGCGCACCAGGGACCCGTCCACCAGCACGTGGCCGTCCTCCACCACCGGCGGCAGGACGCCCGGCAGGGACAGCGAGGCGCGCAGGGCCCGGCGCAGGGAGCCGCGGCGGTGGACGCGCATGCCGCCCACGGTGAGGTCGGTGGAGACGCAGGTGAAGGGCCGCCACAGGTCGCTGATCTGGACGTCGCCGAAGTGGGTCTCCAGGCGGTGGTCCACCATGCGGCCCCGCGTCATGGCCAGGATGGGGAAGGCGATGTCCGACAGCGGGCTGGAGTCCACGAAGGCCGCGTGGATGCGGCGGTCCATCTCCGGGCCCTCCCAGCCCATGGCCAGGCCCGCGGCGATCACCGCCCCCATGGAGGTGCCGGCGACGAAGTCGATGGGGATCCCCAGCTCGGCCAGGGCGCGGGCGACGCCGATATGGGCGTAGGCCCGGGCGCCGCCTCCGGAGAGCGCAAGGCCCACGGAATTGCCGGTATAGATGCGGGCCAGGCGGGCCAGGTCAGGCCCGTCGCCCTGCCGGATCTGGAACAGCCGCGAGGCCGGGACGGCGTCCAGCCAGGGGTCGGACCCTTGGGGCCGCCCGCTGTCGGCCGGGTGAACCCGGATGACGTCCAGCAGGCGCTGGTTGCGGATCGCCGCGGTGGCGAAGCCGATGGGCCCCTCGGGCAGGGGCGTTTCGGCGTCCGCCACCAGGATCAGCCGGTCGATCTGGCGGCCGCTATAGGTGGCGAAATCGACGTCCTTGCGCTCGGCGGCCATCAGGACGAAGTCGTGCTCCACCTCCAGGGCGTGGAGATAGGCCGGCGAGCTGTCGTCGGCCTCGGCGCCCAGGACCGCGACCTCGGCGCCCAGGGCGCGCATGGCGATGGCCAGGCGTTCGACCAGATCGCGCAGGGCGACGCTGTCGGCGATGGCCACGAAGCCCAGGATCGAACTCCTGCGCTGCTGGGGGGAGGGGGCGGTCCGCAGGCGCGCCAGGGCGGCCCGGGCCACCTCGGCCAGCAGGGCGGGCCGCTCGCCCAGCAGGACCGCGGCGCGGGCGGCTGGGATCGCCTGGAGCTCGGAATCCCGCAGGGCGGTGATGGTGGTGTGGTGCAGGCCATCCCCCAGAAGCTGGGCCCCGCCGATCAGGGCGCCGGGCCGATGCACCGTCAGCAGGCGCCCGCCGCCCTCGACCGTGGGCTCCACCTCGGCCAGGCGTCCGGCGGTGAGCCGGTAGAGCGCCGCGACCGCCTCGCCGGCGTCCGCCAGCAGCGCCCCGCCCGGCAACAGCAGGGGTGAGCCTTCCGCGGCGAAGGCGTTGTCGAGGGCTTGGGTCGGCATGGGCCGGGAACATCCATACGGCTGAGACGCGGGCGGCCCGATCATCCCATCAAAGGTACGGTGAAGCTATGGCGGCTGTTCGAGGCGTCCGGGTTTACAGGCCCTGCCTGATCACGCCCGCCGGCCCTGAGGGCGGCCCTATCGATGGCGATCACCCGGGCAGGCCGTCGTCGCCATAGAGGAAGTCCTGACTGCGCGCGGCGTCCGTCTCCTTGCCGGCTTTGTCGACGCCCGAGCGATGGGCGGCCTCCAGGTTGCTCCGGCGCGCCTTGCGGTCCGGCGCCGCCTTGATCGGGATGAGGCGAGCCGCCGGCAGCCCGTGCCGGGTGAGGATCACCTCCTCGCCGGACTCCGCCCGGCGCACAGGGTCGGTGAGCTGACCCTTGGCGTCGGTCAAGGACACACGCATAGCTTCCCCCTATCGGACCAAGTCATGGTTCGTAAGGTTAGACCCGTTGAGGGGCCGCATCCAGGCGTGTCCGGGCCTACTTCCTCCGCGCGACATAGGCGTCGACCTGGGCCTCCAGGACGTCCAGGGGCAGGGCGCCGTTGGACAGCACCACCTCGTGGTAGTCCCTGAGGTCGAACTTCGGGCCGAGCGCCGCCTCGGCCTTGGCGCGTAGCTGCGAGATCTTCAGCTGGCCGGTCTTGTAGCTGGTGGCCTGGCCGGGATTGGTGAAGTAGCGGTCGACCTCCGAGGCGATGTCGCGCTCGGAGTTGAGGGTGTTGTCGCGCATGTAGGCGATGGTCTGGTCGCGGCTCCAATGCTTGGCGTGGATGCCGGTGTCCACCACCAGGCGGGCGGCGCGCCACAGCTCCAGGGAGAGGCGGCCGAAGTCGTTATAGGGGTCCTGGTAGAAGCCGGCCTCCTTGCCGAGCTTCTCGGCATAGAGGCCCCAGCCCTCGATATAGGCGCCCTGGTAGGCGAAGCGGCGGAACATCGGCAGCTCGGCCTGTTCCATGGAGCGGGCGATCTGGAAGTGGTGGCCCGGCGCGCCCTCGTGATAGGCGATGGCCTCGATCTGGGGCTTCAGCACCTGGGTCATGTCCGACAGGTTGACGTAGAAGATGCCCGACCGCGAGCCGTCGGGGGTTCCCGGATTGTAGAAGGCCACCGAGGCGGTCTTCTCGCGGAACGGCTCGACGGCGCGGACCTCCAGGGCCTGCTTGGGCAGGTGGGAGAACTGCCGGGGCGCCACGGCCATGTAATTGGCGATGAGGGCCTTGGCGTCGGCCAGGTACTGCTGCTTGCCGGCCGCGGTGTTGGGGTAGTGGAACTTGGGGTCGGACTTCACATAGGCGAAGAACTCGGCCAGCGAGCCCTTGAACCCGACCTTGGTCTTGATGACCTCCATCTCCCCGCGGATGCGGGCGACCTCCGACAGGCCCGTCTGGTGGATCTGGTCGGGGGTGAGGGTGGTGGTGGTGAAGAAGGCCACCATGTCGGCGTAGTAGGCGTCGCCCTGGGGCAGGGCCCAGACGCCGTCGACGCTGGTCGCCTTGGCCGACATGGCCGCGAGCGCGGCCAGGTAGCGGTCGTAGCCGCGCCGCCACTCGCCCTTCAGCGCCGCCTCGCCGTCGGCCAGCAGCTTGGCCTTGACGGCCTCGTCGGTCTTCAGCGCGGCGACCTTGGTCTTGAAGTCGGCCCAGATGGCGTGGTCGGGGCCGGTGTCGAAGGGGGCGCCCTTGATCTGGTTCTGGGCGTCGGGGATGACGCGGCCGAACACGAAGGCCGGCGGCAGGTAGCCCTTGGCGGTGCGCTCGCCGAGGTCGGCGGAGACCTCGCCGGCCACCCGCTCCACCGCGCGCAGGCGGGCGACATAGGCCTCTGCGTCCGCGACGGTGTCGACCCGGTGGTTGTTGATCAGCATCACCGGCAGGCCGTCCAGGGCGCCGCCGGTGGAGGAGACCGCATAGGCCTGCCAGTACCACTTGGTCAGGGTGGCCTGGGTGGCGACGGACTTGGCGAAGAGGTCATAGGAGAGCTGGGAGGCCGGGCTGAGCCGGGCGCGGTCGAAGGTCCGCGTCATGCGGGCGAGCTGGGCCTGGGCCACGGCCAGGGCCTTGTCCTGGCCGGCCTTGGTGTAGTCGCCGAGCTCGCCGTAGCGCTCCTTCATGCCCAGCTGGGTGAGGGTCTCGGGGCTAAGGCGGGCGCTCTCCAGGAAGGCCTCCTGGAAGAAGGCCGCCAGGCGGGCGTCCTCCGAGACGCCCGGCGCCACGGCGGCGGGCGCGGCGGCGGGCGCCTGGGCGTAGGCGGGCGCGGCGGCCAGGGCCGCGGTCAGGGCGAGGACGGAAAAGGCGGTGCGTAACATGAGGCCCCCAAGGTCACTTTAGCCGTGACCATAGGCGCCGGGGGAGGGACCGAAAGTGAAATTTCGGACAGCTTTCGCGTGTCCAACCGTCGAGTTCAGCCCGGGTCGACGTTGGCCGGAGGCGGGGCGTCGCGGGCCAGCAGGGCGGTCCCCTCGGGCGTGATGTCCCAACCCTCCTGGCTGCGGTGGGCCAGGCCCAGCTCGGTCAGGGCGCGGGCGTCGGCGATGTTGACGAAGCCCACAGCCTCGCCGGTCTTCTTGCGGGCCAGATCACGCAGGGTCTCGACCTGGCCGCTCGTGAGATCGTCCATCGGGAAACCGTTCACTGACTGGAAAGCGCGCCGACGGGCCGGCGCGCTCCGAGCCTAGCGGGCGGCCTGCCCCGGATCAATCGCGCGGCTGACGCTTGGAGCGTGACGGGCGCCTGAACCGGAGTCCACTTCAGGCTGTCACGCTCTAGAACAGGCCGGCGCGCTGGCCGATCACCGCGATGGCGATGACGATCAGCACCACCTGGATGATCCAGTTGAGGGGCGAGGGGATGGGCATCTTCTGGACGGCGAACAGGGCCAGGGCCAGGAGGACCACGACGACGAGGATGACGATCAGGATGGACATGGGCATTTAACCTCCACCGTGCGGGAAGGTTCCGGCCCACGAAAAAGGGCGGCGCCCGCAGGCGCCGCCCAGTTTGTCGGGACTGGTGAGAGGGGAGGGCCCAGCCCCGGAGACCCTTACGGGGTCGGAACGGTGGCCGCCTCGGGCTGGGCCGAGTCCGGGGTGGCTTCCGCCGGAGCCGGGTTGACCGGCGCGGGGGCCGTCATCACCGGCGGGACCACGATGGCGGTCGGGGCCGAGGCCGAGGTCTGGTCCGAGCCCGAATAGGTCATCGGGGCCGACGGAAGCGTGGCGCTGGCGTCCTGACCCGCGGCCTCGGCGCTGGGCGCCGCGGCGGGGCGGGCGCGGGCCACGCGGGTGGGTGCAGCGGCGACGCGAGCCGTGGTCCTGGGCGTCTCGACCCGAACCGGGGCGGGGGCCTCGGGGGCCATGGCGGGCGGGGCCTCAAGGGCCGCAGTCTGGGCCGGAGCCGGCATCGGAGCCGGGGCCACGGCGACCGCGGCGCTCGGGGGCGGCGTCTCGTCGCGGGGCGCGCCCATCATCATGACGGCGGCGCCGAGGGCGAGGGCCACCGTGGGCACGGCGATCAGGGCCGCGGGGTGGATGCCGCCCTTGGCCTTGCGGCTCTTGGGGCGGGCATAGATGGGGGTTTCGGCGAACATCGGCGTGTCGCCGGCGCGGGCCGGCTCGTGGCGCGCGAAGTCGGCGGCGGTGAAGGTGGGCTTGGTGAAGGGGCTATATTCGACAGTCATGTTTCAGACCTTCCAGTGTTGTTCTGGAGATTAACGAAGCGGCTGCTCACACGTTCCGTGATTTCAGGAGCCGATCCCGACCTGTGGGGCCCCGAATCGCCGTTACCGCCCGTGGAATACCGGTTTGCGGCGATTCAAATTTTCTTCGATAACTTCAGTTTTCCGAAATTGTTGGACAAGATCCGTCCATCATCATGCCGAATTCTCTCAAATTCGCACCGCAATCTCGCCTTAATCGACGGCTCAGCTTAAATCGGCGGTCAGTTCGGCGATGGAGCGCACGATGCGGTCGGGGACGATGGGGCTGTCCTCGGGCAGCCCTTCCCCCAGGTGGTCGTGCCAGATGGCGTAGATGCCCAGGCGCTGGGGGGCGGCCACCTCCCATTCAAGATTGTCGCCCACCATCCAGGTCTCCGCCGCGGTGACTCCGAGGGCGGTCATGGCGTGGAGATAGGCCATCTCTTCGGGCTTTCCGAAGCCGGCCTCACCCTCGATCTGGATGTGGTCGAAGCGGTGGGCCAGATCGAAGCGCTCGATCTTCTGGCGCTGGACGGCGGCCGCGCCGTTGGTCACCAGGGCCAGCTTCACGCCGCGGCGTTTCAGCTCGTCGATGGCCTCCAGGGCGCCGGGGAAGAAGCGGATCTGTTCCTCACGATAGGCGTCGAAGCGCGCGGCGAACGCCCGAGCGGCCTCCGGGGTGAGGCCGGGCGCCTCGCGCCGGAGGTCGGCCAAGACCTCGGTGACAATGCCGAGTCGCGCCGCGGTCAGGTCCATGCGCCCGATCCTGTGGCGCTCGGGGTCCGACCAGAAAACACGGAAGGCGTTCTCCAACGCCTCCGCGACCCGGACCGGGCCGGGGGGCGTGAGATGGGGGGCGAACTCTTCGGCCACTTCGGCGAGCAGCTGGGGGCGGCGGCCCAGGGAGATGAGGGTGTCGTCCAGGTCGAACAGGATGGCGCGGGGCAGGGGTGTCATGGAACCAGACTAACCCGTGAGTCGGGTCGTTGGACTGAGTCCTTTGCGCCACGGTCGGGTTCGCCTGACGCGGGTGTGACGTCAGGTCTCCAAGGCCCCGCTTGACCCGGCGCGCGCGGCCCCGCCAAGGTGATCTGGACGTCGGAGGGGTGTGCATGAGTTTTCGGGCCCGGCTCGAACGTGAGTGGCGGTTCGTACGCGGGCTCAACCGCACCCTGAAGCGGGTGAAGACCATTGCGCCCACCTCCCCCAACCTGATCTGCGACGATCTGCAGGCCGCCGTCGACCAGTGGCGCGACCGGCGCGCCCTGACCTTCGAGGGCAAGACCCTGACCTATGGCGAGATGGACGCCATCGCCAACCGCTACGCCCACTGGGCCAAGACCAACAACCTGCGGCGCGGCCAGACCGTGGCGCTGTTCATGCCCAACCGACTGGAATACTTCCCCATCTGGTATGGCCTGACCAAGGTGGGGGTGGTCACCGCCCTGATCAACAACCAGCTCTCGGGCCTGGCGCTCGCCCACTGCCTGAACATCTCCGGCGCCGGCCACGCCATCGTCGACGGCGAGACCTCGCCCACCTTCGAACAGGCCCGCGGCCTGCTGGAGCGGCCCATGCAGCAGTGGGTGCTGGGCCACGCGGTGGGCGACCAGCGCGACCTCTCCCAGGCCCTGAAGAGCTGCAGCTCCCTGCCGCCGGACCGAATGGTGCGCGATGGCATGACGGCGCACGACACCGCGCTGCTGATCTACACCTCCGGCACCACCGGCCTGCCCAAGGCCGCCCGGATCACCCATGTGCGGGCCCAGCTGTTCATGCGCGGCTTCGCCGGGGCGACCGGCGCCACGGAGAAGGACCGGGTCTATAATCCCCTGCCGCTCTACCACTCCACCGGCGGGCTCTGCGGCCTGGGCGCGGCCCTGCTGAACGGCGGGTCGGTGGTGCTGAAGAAGAAGTTCTCCGCCACCCACTTCTGGTCCGATGTCGCGAGCGAGGAAGCCACCTTGTTCGTCTATATCGGCGAGCTGTGCCGCTACCTGGTGAACCAGCCCCCCGGCGAGGACGAGACCCGCCACAGGCTGCGGCTGGCCTTCGGCAACGGCCTGCGCCCCGACGTCTGGGCCGAGATGAAGGCCCGCTTCCGCATCCCGGAGATCCTGGAGTTCTACGGCTCCACCGAGGGCAATGTGTCGATGTTCAACTTCGATGGCCGCACCGGCGCCATCGGCCGCGCGCCCAAGTGGTTGCGCAACAAGTTCAACATCCGCCTGGTGCAGTACGATGTGGAGGCCGAGGCGCCGATCCGCGGGACCGACGGCTTCTGCATCGAGTGCGGCCCGGGCCAGGTGGGGGAGTGCATCGGCAAGATCAACGCCGGCGACGCCCGCAGCGAATATACCGGCTATGTCGACAAGGCCGCCTCGGACAAGAAGATCCTGCGCGACGTCTTCGAGAAGGGGGACGCCTGGTTCCGCACCGGCGACCTGATGAAGATCGACGCCGACGGCTACTTCTATTTCGTCGACCGGATCGGCGACACCTTCCGCTGGAAGGGCGAGAACGTCTCCACCGGCGAGGTGGCCGAGCGGCTGGAGGCCATTCCCGGCGTCACCGAGGCCAATGTCTACGGTGTGGAGGTCCCCGGCGCCGACGGCCGCGCGGGCATGGCCGGACTGGTGGTGGAGGGCGGCTTCGACATCAAGGCCTTCGGCGAGCAGGTGGCCCGCGACCTGCCGCCCTATGCCCAGCCCATCTTCGTCCGCCTGCTGCCGGCCATCGAGGTCACCGGCACCTTCAAGCACCGCAAGGTGGACCTGGTGGCCGAGGGCTTCGACCCCGGCAAGGTGAAGGGGCCGATGTTCTACAAGGACGGCGCCAAGGGCTATGTGAAGCTCACCAAGGCCGGTTTCGCCAAGCTGGAGGCCGGCGGAGTGAAGCTTTGACAAGATCCTCCCCCAGGCGCGTCGCGCCGATGTGGGGGAGGTGGCGCGGACCGCAGGTCCGTGCCGGAGGGGGATCGACGTCGTCGACGTCTTCCGCCCTCAAACAAGAGTCAAGGTCCCCCTCAGGCGCTTCGCGCCAGCTCCCCCAGGAGGGGAGCATCTAAGAGCGTCAGCCAATTCTTTCCGGCTAAGACGCCTTTAAACCCTCCCGGACCATTCTCCTCCCATGGCCAAGCTCATCCTCGTCACCGGCGGCGCCGGGTTCATCGGTTCGTCGCTGTGCGCTCGCCTGGTGGCCGAGGGCCACAGGGTGATCTCGCTGGACAACTATTTCGCCGGGACCACGGAGGCCCATGTCGACGGCGTCGACTATCGCGAGGGCCACACCCGGGATGTGGCGGCCCTGGTTCCGGAGACTCCGGACCTGGTCTTCCACCTGGGGGAATATTCCCGGGTGGAGAAGAGCCTGAAGGAACCCGAGGTGGTGTGGGACCTGAACAAGGTCGGCACCTTCGGGGTGCTGGAATTCTGCCGGGAGAAGGGCTGCAAGCTGCTCTACGCCGGCTCCTCCACCAAGTTCGGGGACGGCGGGCTGGGGCGCGACCAGAGCCCCTATGCCTGGACCAAGGCCACCAACACCGAGCTCGTGCGCAACTATGGCGACTGGTACGGCCTGAACTACGCCATCACCTACTTCTACAATGTCTATGGGCCGGGCGAGCGGGCCGGGGCCTATGGCACCCTGATCGAGATCTTCCGCCAGCGGCGGCTGGCCGGCGAGCCCCTGCGGGTCAATGCGCCGGGCACCCAGAAGCGCAACTTCACCCATATCGACGACATCGTCGAAGGCCTGCTCCTGGTGGGGGAGCACGGCGAGGGCGACGACTTCGGCCTGGGGGACAACCGCGCCTATTCCATCCTGGAGGTGGCCGAGATGTTCGGCGGCGAGATCGTCATGGGCCCCGAAGTGGCCGGCAACCGGATGAGCGCCGACATCGACACCAGCAAGACCCGCCTGCTGGGCTGGGCGCCGAGCCGCGCCCTGATCGACTATATCGGCCAGACGCCGGGCGCGAAGACCCAGCCGCGTCGGGCCTAACCTGCTGTCTGGAGCGGCAGGATGACCTGGCAGTGGAGGCCGTCCTCGCGGTAGTCGAGCGTCGCCTCGCCGCCGAGTTCGCCCTTGAGGCTGCGCTCGATCAGGCGTGAGCCGAAGCCCTTGTGGGTGGGGGCTGTGACCTTGGGGCCCTTCTCCTCGGTCCAGGCGATCACCAGGCGATCGTCGGCCACCGTCCAGGTCACCTTCACGCACCCCTCGGGACTGGAGAGCGCGCCGTACTTGGCGGCGTTGGTGGCCAGTTCGTGGAACAAGAGCCCCAGGGCCAGGGCCTGGGACGGCGAGAGGCCGAGGTCGGGACCCTCCAGCTTGTAGCGCTCGACGCCATGGGGCCGGAACTCGGCGCCCAGGATGTCGCGCAGGTCGGCGCCGCGCCAGCTGGAGGCGGTGAGCAGGTCGTGGGTGGAGGAGAGCGCCATCAGGCGGGACTCGAAGGCCTCCTTGAAGGCCTGGGGGTCCGGGCTGGTGCGCAGGGTCTGGGCGGCGATGGACTGGACGGTGGCCAGGGTGTTCTTCACCCGGTGGTTCAGCTCGTCCAGCAGCAGCTTCTGCTGCTCCTCGGCGCGCACCCGGTCGGTGACGTCGCTGCCCTCCACGAACACCCCGGCCGCCTGCCCGTCGGCGCCGAGGATCGGCTGGTAGATGAAGTCGACGAAGCGTTCCTCGGGCGGGCCCTCGGGCGCGCGCTGGAGGAGGACGCTGATCGACCGGCCGATGAAGGGTTCGCGGCTGGCCATCACCCCTTCGAGCAGCTTGATGAAGCCCTGGCCGCGCACCTCGGGCAGGGCCACGGCCACGGGCCGACCGATGATCGGGCGATGGCCGATGAGCTGGTTATAGGCGTCGTTGGCGAGGGTGAAGGTGAGGTCGCGCCCGGTGAGCACGGCCATGAAACCGGGCGCCTGGCGGAAAATGTCGCGCAGCTCGCCGGTCTCTTGCAACAGGGAGAGGTTGGCTTCCTGCACCTCCTGCACCCGTTGGAGCAGGCTGGTCTCGCCGGGCCCGGGGGCCAGGGCGCCGGGACCTTGGGCCGTATCCTTCAGGGCCTGGAGTTCGGTGACGTCGACGGTGTTCTGAACGATGAAGGCCACCTCGCCGTCGTCGCCCAGCAGGGGGGTGTGGACCGCCGACCAGTAGCGCATCTCCATCCCGCCGCCGCGGCTGGCCGGCCGCTCGATGGCGTAGGAGATCAGCGCCATGCTGTCGGGGTGGCGGGTCTCGATGACGCGCTGGAAGGAGGCCCGCAGCAGGCGGCCGCTCTCGCCGGGATCGGGGAACAGTTCGAAGATGTCCCGGCCCAGCAGCTCCTCGCGGGTCCGGCCGACCACCTGGACATAGGCCTGGTTGGCGGCGACGTACCGCAGCGCCCGGTCCAGCACCATGTAGGGGCTGGGCAGGACGTCGAAGAGGGCCTGGAAGTCGATCTGCTGCAACACGTCGTCCCGCATAGCCTTGAAGCCCGCGGGGGCGCTCAAGCGAGGTCACTCTTAGCGAACCTGGTACATAGGCGCACCGGGCGGAAAACCGAAGCCTGACGAAAGGTCGCGCCGCCGCTGCGCATCGCGGCGGACTCGCCTATATCTGCCCCATGCCCACGGACGTGACCCTGGCGCCCCTGAAGGGCGCGGCCCTGATCAAGGACGAGGTGAGACGCCTGCCGGACGCGCCGGGGGTCTATCGCATGATGGGGGAGGACGGCGAGGTCCTCTATGTGGGCAAGGCGCGCTCCCTGAAGAAGCGGGTGCTGCAGTACGCCCAGGGGCGCTTCCACACCCAGCGCATCGCCCTGATGGTGGACCTGACCCGGTCCATGGAGTTCGTCACGGTCCGCACCGAGACCGACGCCCTGTTCCTCGAAATCAACCTGATCAAGCAGCTGAAGCCGCGCTTCAACGTGCTGCTTCGGGACGACAAGAGCTTCCCCGAGATCGTCATCCGGCGCGAGCACCCGGCCGCCCAGCTGCGCAAGCATCGCGGCGCCCACACCATCAAGGGCGACTATTTCGGACCCTTCGCCAGCGCCTGGGCGGTGAACCGCACGCTGAACACCCTGCAGAAGGCCTTCCTGCTGCGGTCGTGCTCCGACAGCGTCTATGAGAGCCGCACCCGGCCCTGCATGCTGCACC
This sequence comes from Phenylobacterium sp., assembly GCF_030645195.1. Taxonomy (GTDB): domain Bacteria; phylum Pseudomonadota; class Alphaproteobacteria; order Caulobacterales; family Caulobacteraceae; genus Phenylobacterium. The sequence continues at coordinate 17,239 of NZ_JAUSLW010000070.1, forward strand.
AGATCAAGCGCTGCGCCGCGCCCTGCACGGGGCTGGTGAGCCTGGAGGACTACGCGGCCCTGGTGGAGCAGGCCGAGGACTTCCTGCGCGGCAAGAGCCGGGCGGTGATCGGCAAGATGTCGGCCGAGATGCAGGCGGCCTCCGACGAGATGGAGTTCGAGCGGGCCGCGCGCCTGCGCGACCGCATCCGGGCGCTGGCCTCTGTCGCCCAGGAGCAGCAGATCAATCCCGAGACCCTGGAGGAGGCCGACGTCTTTGCCTTGTTCGCCGAGGGCGGTCAGGCCTGCGTCCAGGTGTTCTTCTTCCGGGCCGGCCAGAACTGGGGCAACCGGGCCTATTTCCCCCGCGTCGACAAGTCCGACGAGGACGTCGACATCATGAGCGCCTTCCTGGGCCAGTTCTATGACGACAAGCCGATCCCGCGGCTGATCCTGACCAATGTGGAGCCCACCGAGCGCGCGCTGCTCAGCGAGGCCTTCGCGCTGAAGGCCGGGCGCAAGGTGGAGATCAGCCGGCCGCAGAAGGGCGAGAAGAAGGGGCTGGTGGACCACGCCCTGACCAACGCCCGCGAGGCCCTTGGGCGCAAGATGAGCGAGAGCTCGGCCCAGGGGAAGCTGCTGGCCGGGGTGGCCGAGGCCTTCGGCCTGGAGGCGCCGCCCGAGCGGATCGAGGTCTATGACAACAGCCACATCATGGGGACCAACGCCGTCGGCGGCATGATCGTGGCCGGGCCCGACGGCTTCCAGAAGACCCAGTATCGCAAGTTCAATATCAAGGGGACCGAGCTGACCCCCGGCGACGACTTCGGGATGATGAAGGAGGTGCTGCGCCGGCGCTTCGGCCGCATGGTCAAGGAGGAGGAGAGCGGCGAGGCCTCCAGTCCCCGTCCCGACCTGGTGCTGATCGACGGCGGCGCGGGCCAGATCTCGGCGGTGATGGAGGTGATGGCCGACCTGGGCGTCGACGACATCCCGGTGGTGGGGGTCGCCAAGGGCCCCGACCGCGACGCCGGGCTGGAGCGGTTCCATGTCGCTGGCAAGCCGCAGTTCATGCTCGAGCCCAAGTCGCCGGTTCTCTATTACCTGCAGCGGCTGCGGGACGAGGCCCACCGCTTCGCCATCGGCACCCACCGCATCAAGCGCTCCATCGACATGAAGAAGAACCCCCTCGACGAGATCGAGGGGGTGGGCCCGGGGCGCAAGCGGGCCCTGCTGCACGCCTTCGGCTCGGCCCGCGGGGTCTCCAGAGCCTCGGTGGAGGACATCATGAAGGTGGAGGGGGTCAGCGAGCCGCTCGCCCAGCGGATCTTCGACTTCTTCCGCAAGAGCTAGCGACGGAAGCTGGGCTGGAGCGTTAGACTGCCATGATGAAGTCCCTGCCCAATATCCTCTCCGCCGGCCGCCTGGTCCTCACCGTGCTGATGTTCGTGGCCCTGGCCGCGGCTGCGGGGGGCGTGCCCTATGTCAGCGCGCGCCTGACGCCGGACATGCAGTTCGCCCTGCAGCGCTTCGCCTTCTGGGCCTTCGTGATCGCTGCGGTCACCGACTATTTCGACGGCTGGCTGGCCCGCAAGCTGGACGCCGTGACGGTCTGGGGCGCGATCCTCGACCCCATCGGCGACAAGGTGCTGGTGGCCGGCGCGATCCTGGGCCTGATGGCGCTGGGGCCGCAGCCGGCGGTGGTGCTGCCGGTGGGCTTGATCCTGTTCCGCGAATTCACGGTCAGCGCCCTGCGCGAGGTGGGCGCCGGCAAGGGGATCAAGCTGCCGGTGACGCTGCTGGCCAAGTGGAAGACCACGCTCCAGCTGGTAGCCCTGGGCGCGGAGCTGCTGGTGGCCTCCTGGGGCGCCTTCCAGCTCCCGGCCGACCCGGCCATCCGTGAACCGGTGACGCTGTTCGCCCATACAACCCTGTGGGTCGCGGCTGGCGTGACCCTGATCACCGGCTGGCAGTACTGGAACCAGACGCGCAAGGCGCTGGGGTAACCCAACCTATCCCCGTCATCCCGGCCGCAGCGAAGTGGAGAGCCGGGACCCAGGGGCAGGCGCACTGCGGTTCCCCCTGGGTCCCGGCTCTGCGGCCCGCAAGCGGGCCTTGGCCGGGATGACGGTTGTTCAGGACATCGGGTTGGCCGGCGGGCTTGGCTCGGGCAGGGGGATGAACTCCTGGTCGTCGGCGTCGGGCAGCTTCATGCGGCCGGCGCGCCAGTCGGCCTTGGCCTGTTCGATGCGCTCTTTCGACGAGGAGACGAAGTTCCACTCGATGAAGCGCGGCCCCACGGGCTCGCCCCCCAGCAGCATGACGATGGCGGGCGTCACGGCGGTGAACAGCACGGGCTCGCCGGGCTTAAAGACGATCATCTGGCCCTCGGTGAAGGCCTGGCCCTCCGCCTCGACGGAGCCCTGCGCCACATAGGCGGCCCGCTCGGGATACTCGGCCGGCAGCTGCGCCTTGGCGCCGGCGGCCAGGGCCCAGTGGACATAGAACATCGGCGAATGGGTCTTGACCTTGGCCTCCGCGCCGAAGGCCTTGCCGACGATCAGCCGGGCCCACATGCCGTTTGCCTCATAGGTCGGCAGGTCGGCGGCCTCGTGGTGATAGAAGGCTGGATCGATCTCCTCCTGGCCGTCGGGCAGGGCGACCCAGGTCTGGATGCCGTGCAGGCGGCCGCCGTGGGCGCGCAGGGTCTCGAAGCGTTCGGAGTGGGTGACGCCGCGGCCGGCGGTCATCCAGTTGACCTCGCCGGGCTTCACGGCCTGGACCGCGCCCACGGAGTCCCGGTGGGTCATCTCGCCCTCGAACAGGTAGCTCACCGTCGAGAGGCCGATGTGGGGGTGGGGGCGGACGTCGACATCGCGGGAGAAGCCGGCCGCGAACTCGGCCGGGCCCATGTGGTCGAAGAACATGAAGGGCCCGACCATCCGGTGCGAGTGGAAGGGCAGGACGCGGCCCACCTCGAACCCGCCCAGGTCCTTGCGGCGTTGTTCGATGACCAGATCGATCACGGGAAAACTCTTAGCTGTGGGCGCTCACATAGGGGCTGACGAGGCCGAGCGGCGCGGCGGTGGTGTTCTTCACCGAGCGGATGACGATCCGGCTCTCGATGTTGGACACCAGGCCCAGGGACAGGATCTTGTCACGCAGGAAGTCGTCGAAGGCGTGCATGTCCCGGGTCACGATCCGCAACTCGTAGTCGGCCGAGCCGGTGACGGTGGCGCACTGCACCACCTCGGCCAGCTTGATTATGGCCTGTTCGAAGTCGTTGAGGTTGTCCTTGGTGGGCAGGCTGAGCTTGACGGTGCAGTAGACCTCGAAGCCCAGACCCAGCAGCTCGCGGTCCAGGATGGTCACCCGGCGCTGGATGATGCCCGAATCTTCCAGGCGCTTGATGCGGCGCCAGCAGGGGCTGGAGGACAATCCGACCCGCTCGGCGATCTCGGCGACGGATAATCCGGCGTCGTGCTGGATGAGATCCAGAATCTTAGCATCGACGGCGTCGAGGGCCTCGGACAAGTTTTCCTCCCACACTTGGCGCTTATGGGCCTCATTCGTGCCCCGGAACCGCTTGCGAGGGGCACGCCTTTAGCAAGCAATTGCGGCGCACTTATATGATCTTCTAACCTCGTTAGGGAACCCAAAAGGAAAGAAATTGCGATGCGGCACCAGGATGTGACGCTCGACGACAAATTTCTGCTCAGCCAAGGCCGGGTCTTCATCACCGGCGTGCAGGCCTTGTTGCGAGTCCTGATGGATCAACGCCGCCTGGACCAGGCGGCGGGCCTCAACACGGCGGGCTTCCTGTCGGGGTATCGCGGCTCGCCCCTGGGCGGCCTCGACCAGCAGGCGACGCGGGCCAGGAAACACCTGGAAGCCTGCGAGGTGGTCTTCAAGGAAGGCCTCAATGAGGACCTGGCGGCCACCGCGGTCTGGGGCAGCCAGCAGGCCAACCTGTTCCCCGGCGCGAAGTTCGATGGGGTTTATGGCATGTGGTACGGCAAGGCGCCGGGCGTCGACCGCACCGGCGACGCCTTCAAACACGCCAATTTCGCCGGGACCTTCCCCAGGGGCGGGGTCCTGGCCGTGGCCGGGGACGACCACACCTGCAAGTCCTCGACCCTGCCGTCGCAGTCGGAGTTCGCCTTCCAGGACTTCGAGATGCCGGTGCTGTCGCCGGCCGACGTGCAGGAGGTGCTGGACTACGGCCTGCTGGGCTACGCGATGTCGCGCTATTCCGGCCTGTGGGTGGGCTTGATCGCGCTCGCCGACACCATGGATAGCGGCGTCACCATCGACGTCGACCTGGCCCGCCACAAATTCGTCCTGCCCGCCAACTTCAACCTGCCTGCCGGGGGCCTCGGCATCCGGCTGAAGGACCAGCCCCTGGACAAGGAGCGCCGGCTCCGTACCCAGAAGCTCCCCGCCGCGCTCGCCTTCGCCCGCGCCAACCGCATCGACCGCGTGGTGCTGCCGGCGGCCCGGCCGCGCCTGGGCATCGTCTGTTCGGGCCAGGCCTACAAGGACGTCATCGAGGCCTTCGCGGCCATGCGCATCAGCCTGGAGGAGGCCGCGGCCCTGGGGGTCTCCATCTACAAGGTCGGCATGCCCTGGCCGCTGGAACCGCTGGGGCTGAAGGCCTTCGCCGCCGGCCTCGAGACCCTGATGGTCATCGAGCACAAGCGCCCGCTGATCGAGGTCCAGGCCCGCGCCGCCCTCTACGACCTGCCCGCCCACGCCCGGCCGAAGATCATCGGCAAGACCGACGAGGGGGGCCATCCCCTACTGTCGGAGCTCGGCTCGCTGTCGGTGGCCGAGGTGGCGCTGGCCATCGCCGACCGCCTGCCGCCGGGGCCGCACATGGACCGGGTGAACGACTATCTCGCCCGCGTCTCGGCCGCCTCCATGGCCGCCGTCACCCTGGCCGCCGAACAGCAGCGCAAACCGTTCTTCTGCTCGGGCTGCCCCCACAACACCTCGACCCGACTGCCGGAGGGCAGCCGCGCCCTGGCCGGCATCGGCTGCCACTACATGGCCAGCTTCTCCGATCCCCAGACCGACCTGAACAGCCACATGGGCGGGGAGGGCCTGACCTGGGTCGGGGCCGCGCCCTTCACCACCGAGAGCCACGTCTTCGCCAACCTGGGGGACGGGACCTACAACCACTCCGGTTCGCTCGCCATCCGCGCCTCGATCGCCGCTGAGTCCCACATCACCTACAAGCTGCTGTTCAACGACGCCGTGGCCATGACCGGCGGGCAACAGGCCGAGAGCGGCTTCACCCCGGCCCAGATCACCCGGCAGCTGGCCTCGGAGGGCGTCTCCAAGACGGTGATCGTGGCCGACGATGTCCACCGCTACGCGCAGGTCACCGACCTGGCGCCGGGGGTGGAGGTCAAGCCGCGCTCGGAGCTGATGGCCGTGCAGCGGATGCTGCGGGAGACCCCGGGCACCACGGTCCTGCTCTATGACCAGGTCTGCGCCACCGAGAAGCGCCGCCGCCGCAAGCGCGGGGCCATGGAGACCGCCACCAAGCGGGTGTTCATCAATCCCCTGGTCTGCGAGGGCTGCGGCGACTGTTCCAAGGTCTCCAACTGCGTCTCGGTCGAGCCGCTGAACACCGAGTTCGGCCGCAAGCGGAAGATCAACCAGTCCAGCTGCAACACCGACTATTCCTGCCTCGGCGGCTTCTGCCCGTCCTTCGTCACCATCGAAGGCGGCGAGAACGCCCAGGCCAAGGCCCTGCCGGCGCTCACCGCGGAGTCCACGCCCCTGCCGACCTTCGCGCCGCTGGAGGGGGTGAAGAACATCGTCTTCACCGGCATCGGCGGGACGGGCGTCACCACCGTGGCCTCGATCCTGGCCATGGCCGCCCATGTCGACGGCCGCGCCGCCTCGGTGGTGGACATGACCGGCCTGGCCCAGAAGGGCGGGGCGGTGTTCTCCCACGTCCGCATCGGCGAGCTGGAAGACACTGTCGTGGGGGGCCGCGTGCCGGCGGCCTCGGCCCACGTGCTGATCGCCTGCGACATCCTCTCGGCGGCGGGGCCGGACGCGCTCTCGCTCTACGCCAAGGACCGCACCGTGGCCTGCGGCAACGAGGACTTCGCGCCCACCGCCGACTTCGTCACCGACCGCGACGTGCGCTTCGACGCCGGCAGCATGGCCCGCCGGATCGCGGCTGCGACCCAGTCCTATGACGAGTGCCCGGCCCACCACCTGGCGGAAACCCACTTCGGCGACGCCATCTACGCCAACATGATCATGGTGGGCTTCGCCTGGCAGAAGGGGTTGATCCCGATCTCCAGCCGGGCGGTCTATCGCGCCATTCGGCTGAACGGCGTCCAGGCCGACGCCAACCTGCAGGCCTTCGAACTAGGCCGCCGGGTGGCCCACGATCCGAGCCAGCGGGGCAAGGCCGAGGCCGATGTCCCCACGCCGGAGACCATGCCTCTGCCGGAGCTGATCGCCCATCGCGGGCGGGAGCTGACCGCCTACCAGAACGCCGTCTATGCGAAGCGCTATCTCGACCGCGTGGACCAGGTGGCCAAGGCCGAGGCCATCCTCGGCTCGGAGGTCCTGACCCGCGCGGTGGCGGTGAACCTCTACAAGCTGATGGCCTACAAGGATGAGTACGAGGTGGCCCGGCTCTATTCCGACGGCCGATTCGAGGCCGAGAAGGCCGCGACCTTCAAGGGCGGCAAGGCTAAGGTGTGGCTCGCCCCGCCGATCATCGCGCCGAAGGACTCCGAGGGCCGGCCGAAGAAGATCGCCTTCGGCGGCTGGATGCTGGATTACGGCTTCCCCGTCCTGGCCCGGCTCAAGGGCCTGCGCGGCACGGCGCTCGACCTGTTCGGCCACAGCGAGGAGCGGAAGATGGAACGCCGGCTGATCGCGCAGTACGAGGCGGGGCTCGACAAGATCCTGGCGGGCGTCAGCGCCGAGAGGATGCCGCTGGCCGTCCAGATCGCCGGGGTCCCGCAGCAGATCCGCGGCTACGGCCACATCAAGGACGCCTCGGTGACCAAGGCCAAGGCGCAGGAGGCGGCGCTATGGGGGCAGTGGGGGTAACCTAGAACGCAGCCCTATTACTTGTCAGTCGAGCTTGGCTGGTAGACCTTAGCGATCATGCCAGAGCAATCCAGGATGACGCGTGTCGTCAACGCGATCGGTTCACTCGCGCTGCATTGGGCGTACATCAACGGCATAATTCATGACCTGTCGCTGCATATAGCTGCAGCCCTGAATCCTGCGTTCGAAAATCCGGACGAAGCGCCTCCTCGACCGTGGGATATTATGAACACTGCTCTTTCCAACATGGACGAGCGGGCGAAGATCGCCACGGTAAAGGCATTGGCCCATCACGTGGATGAAACGCGGTCCCCGCAATTCTATGAACGGACGGCGAAGCTCCTCGATTACGTGGACAATACGCTTCGTCCGGAGAGGAATCGCTGGATGCACGATCACTGGGAATTTGGCGATGTGATCAGTCGCGTGAAGCTTGGAGCTCAAGTGCGACGGCCGCAGTCAAGGCAACGAGAGCTGCAGCTTTGGAGCGAGCGACAGTATGAGAGCGTTGAAGAAGTCGAGGCATTTATAACGAATCTTGAGCATGCTTCAGACGATCTGGTTGCGTTGGATAACCACATTGCCTGGATTGCCGGGCTGAGAGACGGTCCGTCGACGTTTGAGCAGCCGCTTCCGGTCGAGTGGGCGAGTATTGCTCACAAAGATTGGGTTGGGGGTTTCAAACGTTCTTGATTCCCCGTGAGTAGTGCAACCGAACGCGGGACAAGCCCGGGGATGAGGTGCGTCAGAGGCGATCGGTTGGGATTACCCCCGCATCGCCGCCCGCTCCGCCACCAGCGCCCGTTCCAAACTGCTCTCCCCCGCCGCCTGCGCCGCGGCGATCAAGGTCAGGTCGATGACGTCGCGTTGGGCGTGGCTGCCGCCGAAGCGGTGGGCGCGGCTGCGGACGGCGCGCAGCAGGTCGCAGGCCTCGCCGGCACGGCCCTGCTCGAAGGCCAGTAGCGCGCGCGCCACCGGCAAGCCGACATCGGCCGACATCATGGCGTTGTCGCCTTCACCTGAGGCGGCGGCTTCGAGCGCCGCCAGCAGGTCGCGGGCCGCGGCCTCGCGGCCGGCGCCGACGAAGGCCATCATGGCGTGGGCGTCGTCGAAGGCTGAGAGGCCGTAGCCAGCCTTGCGCTCATAGGCGTCGGCCAGCTTGGAGAACCGATCCTCCGTCGCCGCGCCCTCCAGCTTCAGCCGCCAGAGCAGGGCCGCGGCGTCCAGCAGGTCGAAGGCCATGTCCGACCCGTCCCCGGCGATCGGGCCGTCATAGAGGGCCAGCACCTCGTCGGTCTCGCCCAGGCCCAGGTGGAAGAGCGCCAGGTGCCACCAGTTGTGGACGCCGAACAGGCTGTCGCGCTGCCAGGCGGCGTTTTCCTTGCGCATCCAGGCGACGCCGTCGGCGCGGCGGTCCTGCATCTCCAGCACATGGGCGACGGCGTGCTGGGCCCAGGCGTTGCGGGGCTCCAGGGCGACAGCCTCGCGGCCGGCGGCCTCGGCGCGGGCGTAGTGGCCGGTCTCCTCCAGGCCGAAGGCGTGCATGCCCAGCACCGCGTGATAGTCGGGCGTTTGCGGCGACCAGGCGGGCAGGGCGCGGGCGATGCGGTCGCGCAGCATGCGGCTGTCGCCCAGCAGGAAGTCCATCAGCTGGCCGGCCTGCAGGGCCACCCCGTCGCGGGGGTGGGCGATGGAGACGTCCTCCAGCACACGGCCGGCGGCGGCGAACCGGCCGGCGGCCATGTGGGCGGCGGCGGCGGCGTGGCCCGTCTCGCGGTCGGTGGCGGGCAGGTCGCGGGCGGCGTCCACGGCGGCGAGGCCCATGGCCGTGACCTCCGGCGAGGTCCCCACCAGCAGCATGTCGGCCTTCAGCACATGGGCCATGACGAAGGCCGGGCTGTCGGCGATGGCGGCTTCCAGGAGCGGCAGGGGCGCGCCGTGCAGGCTGTGATAGAGGCTGACCGCCTGGCGATAGTCGGCGGCCGCGCGAGGGCTGGCGCCGGTGAGGGGCAGGCCGGCGGCGTCGGTTTCGGGCATCGGGTCCTCTGGGGCAGGCCGCCAGCTTGGGTCGGGCCGCCGCCGCGCGCAAGGGACGCCTTGCCGGTGAATGATCATATGAGGGACCTGGCCGGTTGGCCTCGCTGGCCGCATCGGCTACCCACAAAACCATGGCGGATTTCGATTTCGACGCGGTGGTGGTGGGCGCGGGCGCCGTGGGCCTGGCCTGCGGATATGGGCTATCCAAGCGCGGACTGACGGTGGCGGTGCTGGAGGCCGGGCCGATCATCGGCGAGGGGGTCTCGGCGCGCAATTCCGAGGTGATCCACGGCGGGCTCTACTATGCCAGCGGGTCGCTGAAGGCCCGGCTCTGCGTCCAGGGCCGGCGGGCCCTCTACGCCTTCTGCGACAGCCACAAGGTCGCCTATGACCGCTGCGGCAAGCTGGTGGTGGCCACCACGCCGGACGAGGTCGGGCGGCTGGACGCCATCCTGGAGCAGGCCCGCGCCAACGACGTGGAGGGCATGGCCCACCTGTCGAAGGCGCAGGTCCACGCCCTGGAGCCCGAGCTGAAGTGCGAGGCGGCCCTGGTCTCCCCCCAGAGCGGGGTGTTCGACAGCCACGGCTACATGCTGGCCCTGGAAGGCGAGATCGAGGCGGCCGGCGGGGCGGTGGTGACCTCCACCCCCTTCGAGGGCGCGAGCCCGCTGGCGGGCGGCGGCTGGTCGGTCCGCGCCGGCGGGGCCGAGCCCACGACCCTGACCTGCCGCCTGCTGGTGACCGCGCCGGGCCTGTCGGCCCAGGCGGTGGCGGCGCAGATCGAGGGCTTCCCGAAGGCGACCATCCCTGAGGGCCACTATGGCAAGGGGGTCTATTTCCGGCTGACCGGCAAGGCGCCCTTCGCGCGGCTGATCTATCCGCCGCCGATCCCCGGGGCGCTGGGCACCCACTATCGCCGCGACCTCGGCGGCCAGGCGGTGTTCGGCCCCGACCTGCAGTTCGTCGAGGCCCTGGACTACAGCGTCGATCCGGCCCGGGCCGGGGAGTTCTACGCCTATATCCGCAAGTTCTGGCCGGGCCTGCCGGACGGGGCGCTCGCCCCCGACTATGCCGGCATCCGTCCCAAGCTGCATGGCCCCGGCGAACCGCAGCCGGACTTCCGCATCGACGGGCCCGATGCGCACGGCATGGCGGACCTGGTCACCCTGTTCGGCATCGAGAGCCCGGGGCTGACGAGTTCGCTGGCCATCGGCGAAGAGGTGGTGTCGCGCCTGGGCCTCTAACTCTGGCGGCGCGGCTTCCCATATGGGCCCCATGACCCCGCTTTCCGTCCTCGACCTTTCGCCGATCCTGCAGGGCGGCGACGCCGGCCAGTCCCTGCGCAACACGCTCGATCTCGCCCAGCACGCCGAGGCGCTGGGCTACAACCGCTACTGGCTGGCCGAGCACCACAACATGCGCGGGGTGGCCAGCGCGGCGACCTCGGTGGTGATCGCCCACGTGGCGGCCGGAACCCGGACCATCCGGGTCGGGGCCGGCGGCGTCATGCTGCCCAACCACGCGCCCCTGGTGATCGCCGAGCAGTTCGGGACCCTGGCAGCCCTGCATCCGGGGCGCATCGACCTGGGCGTCGGCCGCGCGCCGGGGACCGACCAGCTCACCGCGCGCGCCCTGCGCCGCACCCTCAGCGGCGATGTCGACCAGTTCCCGCAGGACGTGCTTGAGCTGCTGCACTATTTCGAGCCGGCCCAGCCGAACCAGGCGGTCCGCGCCGTGCCCGGCGAGGGGACCCGGGTGCCGGTCTGGATCCTGGGGTCGAGCCTGTTCGGCGCCCAGCTGGCCGCGGCGCTCGGTCTGCCCTTCGCCTTCGCCAGCCACTTCGCCCCGGCCCAGATGATGCAGGCCATCGGCCTCTACCGCGCCCAGTTCCAGCCCTCGGCCTATGGCGACACGCCCTATGTGATGCTGGGGCTGAACATCGTGGCCGCCCCCACCGACGAGGAGGCCAGGTTCCTGTTCACCTCCCTGCAGCAGGCCTTCGTCAACCTGCGCACCGGCCAGCCCGGACCCCTGCCGCCGCCGGTGGAGGGCTATGGCGAGCGGCTCGATCCCATGGCCCAGGCGGGCCTGGCCTCGGCCCTGTCCCAGGCCATCATCGGCTCGCCGGACACCGTGCGGATGGGCCTGGCGGAGTTCGTGGGCCGCACCGGCGCCGACGAGCTGATGGTCACCTCGCAGATCTTCGACCACGCGGCGCGGCGCCGGTCGTTCCAGATCGCCGCGGAGGCGCGGGATGATCTGGGGAGGGTGGCGGCCTAATCCCACCGTCATCCCGGGCGACCGCAGGGAGACCCGGGACCCAGGGGGATTGATCGCGGCCCCTGGGTCCCGGCTCTTCGCTTCGCTGCGGCCGGGATGACGCGGGTGTTGAGTTACCCCTTCGGCACGAGCTTCAAGATCCGCCCCTCGGCGTTGTCGGTGGCCAGGTAGAGGGCGCCGTCGGGGCCCACCACCACGTCGCGGATGCGCTCGTTGAGTTCGGTGGCGATGCGCTCCTCGCCCACCACCTTGTCGCCGTCCAGGGTGAGGCGGGTGACCGACTTGCCGCCCAGGCCGCCGATGAACAGGCTGCCCTTCCACTTGGGGAACAGGCCGGCGGTGTAGAAGGCCAGGCCCGAGGGGGCGATGACCGGGTCCCAGTAGTAGACCGGCTGCTCCATGCCGGGCTTGGCGGTGAGGCCGGCGCCGATGGGGCCGCCCTGGTACTCGATGCCGTAGGTGATGGTGGGCCAGCCATAGTCCTTGCCGGCGGCGGGGATGTTCAGCTCGTCGCCGCCGCGGGCGCCGTGCTCGACGGTCCAGAGCTTGCCGGTGGCGGGGTTGAGCGCCGCGCCCTGGAGGTTGCGATGACCGAGGGACCAGATTTCCGGCCTGGCGCCGGGCGTCTTCACGAAGGGATTGTCTGCGGGGATCGAGCCGTCCGGATTGAGCCGCACGATCTTGCCCAGCAGGCCGTCGAGGCGCTGGGCCTGCATGCGGCCGGGCAGGATGGAGCGTTCGCCGAGCGTGACGAACAGCTTGCCGTCGGGGGCGAAGACCAGCCGGCCGCCATAGTGCAGGGTGGATTCCAGCGACGGCGCCTGGTGGAAGATCACCTGGGCGTTTTCGATGGCGCCCGTCCCATCCGCGCCGATCACCAGCTTGCCGCGGGCCACGGCGGTGTTGGTGAACTTGCCCTCGGGGTTCTCGGCGTAGCTCCAGTAGATCAGGCCGCTCTTGGCGAAGGCCGGATCGATCGCCAGGCCGAGCAGCCCGCCCTGGCCCTTGGCGTAGACGGCGGGCAGGCCGGTGACGGGTTCGCTGAGCTTGCCGTCGGCGCCGACGATCCGCAGGCGGCCAGGGCGTTCGGTCACCAGCATCCTGCCGTCGGGCAGGAAGGCGATGGCCCAGGGATTGGCCAGGCCCTCGGCCACCGTCTTCACCTCGTACTCGACGCCGACCTTCATCTCGGGCGCGCGCGTCTGGCCGGGGAAGGCCGGGGTCTGGCCGACCCCGTTGGGGGCGCGGGTCTCCACGGGCGCGCCGGGGGCGGCCTGGGTGGGGCCGCAGGCCGAGACGAGGATCGCGGCGGTGGTGAGCAGCAACAGGCGACGCATGGAAATCTCCTTGAAATCAATAATCAAATCGCACCGACCACCTGGGCCAGGGCCTCGTCCGGCGCCGCGCCCTCCAGGTGGATCAGCGACCAGACGGCGAAGAACAGCAGGGGCCAGCGCTCGGCGCCGCCCCCCTGGAAGGCGGCGCGCACGGCCTCGGGGGTGCGCACCCGGCGCACCGCCTCGATCTTGCCGATCCGTTCGCCCAGGTCGGTGGCGCGGGGCGCGATCCAGGCGTCCACGGGGACGGTGAAGCCCTGCTTGCGGGCCCAGGGATCGGCGGCGGGACAGACCCGCTCCAGCCACTTGCGCACCAACCACTTGCCGTAGCGCCCGCGCACCTTGAACCGGTCGGGCAGGGGGAAGGCGAAGTCGGCCACCTTCGGGTCCAGGAACGGCGTGCGCCCCTCCAGGCCGTGGGCCATCAGGCAGCGGTCCAGCTTCAGCAGCAGGTCATTGGGCAGCCAGGTGGCGATGTCGGCCCATTGCGCCTGTTGCAGCCGGGTGAGGCCGGCGGGCGGCTTGGCCTGGACACGCCAGCGCGCCAGGGCCTGGGCGTCGTCGGGGCGGGGCTCGGCCAGGCGGCCGCCCAGCCAGGCGGGGCGCAGGGCCTTGCGATAGCGGCCATAGCCGCCGAACAGCTCGTCGCCCCCCTCGCCGGTGAGCACCACGGTGAGCGTCCCCTTGGCGGCCTCCGCCAGCTTGTAGGTGGGCAGGGTCGCGTAGTCGGCGGTGGGGTCGTCCAGGGCCCAGGCGACCTGCGGCAAGATCCGCCAGAAGTCGGCCTCGTCGAAGCGGGTCTCGCGCCAGTCCAGGTTCAGCGCCCTGGCCACCCGCTCGGCCTGGGCCCGCTCGTCCTTCGCGCCCGGCGCATCGAAGCCGCAGGTGAAGGCGGTGACCGGCCGGGCGTTCAGCCGCGACATCAGCGCAGCGATGGCCGCGGAGTCGATGCCGCCGGAGAGGAACAGGCCGTAGGGCACGTCCGAGCGCTGGTGGACCCTGACGCTGTCCTCCAGCACGGCGTCGAGCTGGTCGATCAGCGCCGCCTCATCGGCTACGGCGCGGGCGGGCGGGGCGGAGAGGAAGGGCCGCCGCGTGGGCGCCTGCAATTTCCCGTCGATCACCTCGACGATCTCGCCGGGGGCCAGGCGCTTGAGGCCCTTGAAGATGGTCTCGCCGCCAAGCGTGTAGTTGAAGGCCAGCAGCTCGTGTGCCCGGTCCTCCGAGAGGTCGGCGTCCAGCAAGCTGGCGAAGGCGCGGGGCTCGGAGGCGAAATAGGCCGCGCCGTCCTGCTCCAGCACATAGAGGGGCTTGATGCCGAAGGGGTCGCGCACCAGCCAGGTGCGGCCGTCGGCGCCGATCAGGCAGAAGGCGTACATGCCCCGCAGGCGCTGGAAGGCGGCGGCCCCCTCGCGGGCGTAGAGGTGCAGCAGGGGCTCGAAGTCCGACCCGGTGGCGAGCTGGCCCTCCAGGCCGAACTCGGCGGTGAGCTCGAGATAGTTGTAGATCTCGCCATTGCCGATGACGGTGTTTCCCGCCGCGTGCAGGGGCTGCCAGCCGCCCTCCAGGTCGATGATCGACAGACGGGCGTGGGCCACAGAGCCGCCGCGCACCTGCTCGGTGCGCACCCCGTTGGGGCCGCGATGGGTCAGGGTCTCGATCATCGGGCGCGCGGAGGCCGTCCCGTGCAGCACCCCGGCGATGCCGCACATCAGGCGGCTCCGTAGTCGGAGAACAGCGACCGCCACTGGGCCACCACGGCGGCCTCGGAGAACTCCGCCTCCACCCGATCCGACCCGTTCTGCACCAGGCGGATGCGCAGCATGGGGTCGGCCAGCAGGCGGGCGATGGCGGCGGCCAGGGCCTGCGCCTCGTCCACCGGGACCAGCAGGCCGTCCTGCCCGTCGGCGATCAGGGCGGCGGGGCCTTGGCTGGCGGCGGCCACCACCGGCAGGCCGTGGGCCCAGGCCTGGATCACCACATTGCCCAGGGGCTCGTAGCGGGAGGGGAAGACGCAGACATCGGCCGCGCGATAGAGGGCCGAGGCGTCGGTGCGCCAGCCCAGGAACCGCACCCGGTCGGCGACGCCCAGCGCCGCGGCCATGGCCTTCAGTCTGGCCTCCTGCGGCCCCACGCCCGCGATCCACAGAAAGGCGTCGGGAATCTGGGTCAGGGCCTGGAGGGTGACGTCGTGGGCCTTGGCCTCGTGCAGCCGGCCCATGGAGAGCAGCAGGGGCGCGTTGGTCGGCGTACCCAGGCTGGCGCGGTCGGCGGCGGGCGCCTCGGCGGGGACGGCGGCGAAGTTGGGGATGCAGCGCACCCTGCCCGCCGGCCAGCCCTGGCTGACGATCCACTCGGCGATGTCCTCGGTATTGGCCACCAGCTCGTCGAAGCCGCGATAATATTTGAGATTGTAGTAGCCGCCGAGCCGGCCGATCCGCGCCCAGGGACCCTTGGGCGTGTGGCGCGCGGCGCGGTTCATCCAGGCCAGGGCGAGCTTGACGTCCTGCTGCCGCGCGAAGCCGGCGACCTTGGGCTTGGTCAGCAGATCGACGGGGCCGCCG
This sequence comes from Phenylobacterium sp., assembly GCF_030645195.1. GTDB lineage: Bacteria > Pseudomonadota > Alphaproteobacteria > Caulobacterales > Caulobacteraceae > Phenylobacterium. The sequence continues at coordinate 32,521 of NZ_JAUSLW010000070.1, forward strand.
AATCGGAAGGTCTCGACGGGGACGCCGGCGGCGGCCAGACGGGCCTGGCGGTTGGCGTTGGGACGGATGGCGGCGGCCTGGGCGACGCCGGCCCGCGCCAAGCCTGAGACCAGGTCGACGAAGTACGTCTCCGCGCCGCCTTCGCCGGCCGTTCCAAGGAGGTGGAGCACGCTCATATGAGCCGCAACTCTAGCCGGGCTTTGCGCCGCACCCAAGCCGCTTGAAGCGACGAACATCCCACCCTATAACCCGCGCCTCCGCGGGTGGCTCATGGCTGGGTAGCTCAGTTGGTTAGAGCGGTGGATTCATAACCCACAGGTCGGCGGTTCGAGCCCGCCTCCAGCTACCACCCGCGGAGATCGCGTCGCCAAAGTAGCGACTCCCCAACATCAAATCCTGGGTTTAGCGGCGGGCCTGTGGCAGGTTTCGCATAGCGCTGTGATCTCAACCGAGACTCGCGACAGCGGCGGGAGAGCGACATGACCGATAGACGCGTGCACATCGTGGCCTACGAGACCTCGGGCCAGCCGACGGAAATGGTGGTGGGCGCCACCGACTATACCGTCCGCCTCGACCAGCGGCCGGTGCTGCGGGCCAAGAACCACAGCGCCGGAACGGTCTTCGTGATGGAGGATGCGCACGACGATGGCGCCTACTACTTCCGCCACGAGGCCAGCGGGTTGTATCTGGCCCATTGGCACCTGCAACTGGCCCTGACCCAGAAGCGCGGCGACGCCCGCGACCTGTTGCTGTTCCAGTGCAAGATGGACGGGCTGGACCCCGCGCCCTGGGTGGCGATCAACAATTACAACAAGAAGCAGGTGATCGATATCGACCACGGGGTCATGGAGGACGGCCGCACGATCCTGTCCTTCCCCTGGAATGGCGGCAAGAACCAGTGGTGGCGGCTCAAGGACGCCTGAGCCGCAGGCGGCTGGGCTGAGTGCGATCCCGTCGGGCGTGCAGGCCGTCGCCGCGCGGCGCGGCTGTGCTAGGAGTGGCGCCATGCGTTTCCGAGCCTCGCTTTCCGTCCTGACCTTGCTGGCCCTGGCCGCCTGTGGCCGCGCCCCCGCCTCCGGCCCGCAGCCGCCGCCCGCCCCGCCGTCGCACTGGTCGACCATCGTCACCGGGGCGGGGACGGCTCTGGCCTATGCGCCAGAGACGCCCAGCCTCCAGACTCCGCCGATCCGGCTGAGCTGCGCCCGCGATCCCGCCGAGTTTCGGGTGGCGGTGGAGAAGATCATCCCGATCGGCAGCGAGGACCGGCTGTCGGTGGGCTTCGACGGCGAACCCTTCGCGCTCGCGGTGACGCCGGAGTCCCTCACCGCGCCCGAGGGTCTGGAGGCCACGGGCCCCATCACCCAGGACCTGCTGATCGTCCTGCAGACCGCTCGGGTGATCCAGGGTTCCTATGGGGCCACGCGATTCGGGCCCTATGACGCGCCGCCCGCGGCGATGCTGAACGCCTTTGCTCAGGGCTGCCGGGCGGCGGGCGTCAGCCGGTAGAGGTCCTGGATCTGGCCGTTGTCCTCGTACTGGCCGTCGGGAACGAAGCCGAGCTTGGTGAGCACGCCCTTCGACCCAGCGTTCCGCGGATGGACCCAGGCGGCGAGGCGGGCCAGGCCGAGGGTCTCCAGGCCATGGGTCACGAGACGTTGGGCCGCCTCGGTGGCGATCCCGTCGCCCCAGGCCGAGCGCTTCAGCCGGTAGCCGATCTGGACCACGTCGGTCCCCTCCAGCGGGGTTAGTAGTACCCAGCCCAGCATCTCCTCCGGCGCGGTCTTGCGGAAGATCGCCCAGTAGCCCAGGCCCGCGCCCCAGTCGGTGGAAAGCTGCTTGGTCAGGTGGACCCGCAACCGCGCCGGCGGCCAGACCGGCCCCAGATAGCGCATCACCTCTGGGTCGGCGTTGATGGCCAGGCAGGCCTCCAGGTGTTCGGGCCCGCGGGGCCGCAGGATCAGGCGCGGGGTCTCGAAGACGCTCATCAGCCCCCGAAGATCCAGTCGCCGCCGAGGCTGGCGATATTGACCCCCACCAGGATCATCCGGGCGCCGCCCGTCATGTCGATCACCACGTCGGCGCCGACCTGGCTGGCGGTGGCGGCGGTTCCGGGGTCGAGCTGGACCCGGTCGCCCTCTGCGCGGCTGAAGTCGGTGATCCGGTCGATCCCCGCCGCGCCCCAGGTGTGGAAGATGTCGGCGCCGGCCCCGCCGCTGAGGGTGTCATCGCCCAGGTCGCCGGACATCCAGTCGTCGCCGGCCCCGCCCGACAGGCTGTCGTCACCCTGGCCGCCGCGCACCCAGTCGACGCCGTCGCCACCGTCCTGGGTGTCGGCGCCCAGATTGCCGTAGACCACGTCGCCATCGGCGTCGCCGAACAGCATGTCATTGCCCTGGCCGCCCACCACCCAGTCGGGGCCGTCGCCGCCACGCACCGTGTCGGCGCCCTGGTTGCCATGGGTGTCGTCGAAGCCGCTCCCGCCGACGATGCTGTCATCCCCGAGGAAGCCGCGCAGGAAATCATTCCCGCCGCCGCCGTTCAGATAGTTGCCCGCGTCATTGCCCAGGATGGTGTCCGTGGCCGAGCCGCCGAGCACGTTCTCGATCACCGTCCCGTAGGCGATGCCCAGGTTGTTGGACCAGGTGTAGGTCTCCGGATCGATGATGAAGTCGGTGATGGCGGTCCCGGCGTTGGGATAGAGGCTGTTCCAGTAGTTGGCCTGGGCCTGGGCCGAATAGTAGGCGATGGAGGAATAGGCCCCCGGCGTCAGGTCGACGATCGAGGACCGCGTATGGCTCGACAGGTCGAAGGTGTCGGTCCCGCCGGCGTCGTAGATCGCCTGCATGAAGGGCGTGGCCTGGGACCAGGTGTAGGTGGTGTTCCCGGCCGCGGTCGTCGGATCGGCGCCGTACCTGGCCTGCAGGGCGGCGATGTCGAAGACCATGGGGGTGGAGGGGCCCACCGCCCGGCCCACCAGCCGATTGACCCCGTCCACCGGCTCTACCGTCACATGGTAGGCGTCCTGGTAGAGGTCGTAGGACATCACCGTGTAGCGGATGTTGTCGTACCCGGAGGGCAGGACCGCGCCCGGGCCGAAGGGGTGCTGCAGGCCGAGCGCGTGCCCCAGTTCGTGCAGGACCATCTCATAGCCCAGGGAGCCGGAGGCGAAGGTGTTGGTCTGCAGGCTCTCGTCCAGCCAGACATCGCCTGACCAGGCCGACGGCAGATAACCCGGCGCGGGCGGACGGTAGGCGTAGGCGTCGGTGTTCTCGCTGTCGGTGAAGTCGTTGACATCGGTGAAGGCGATGCGGATCTGGCCCGGGGCCGTCAGGTCGTCGGTCTCCACCAGGTTGATGGAGATGGTCTTGTCCCAGGCGTCGAGGGCGGCGCGGAACCGCGCGTCCTGGGCGTCGGTCGGGGCGGCGTAGTCGGCGTTGGCCTGTTCGTCATCGACGGCGTAGCCGGGCCACTGGCTGCCGGCGCGGGGGAAGCTGAAGGTGACCTGGCTGCCGATCCAGGCGTTGCCCTCATCATAGAGGAGGACGGAGACGATCTCCGCGATGCTCGGCGCCGCCATCCTAGTCCCCCAACTCAGGACGCCCCCGCGCGCCGCAACCGCTCCACCCTAGCGCGTGACAGCCTGAAGTGGCTACCGCTTCAGGCGCCCGTCACGCGCTAAACTTAAACAGGCTACAGCGCGACCTCCTGGGCCGGGCGCAAGCCCAAACACCCTCAGGCGGCGACCGCCGTCCCCCACTCGTTCCAGCCGGCGATGCGGGGGGTTCCGGGGACGTACATGGTCTCGACCCCCTGCAGCTTCAGGCCCGCCGCGGCGATGGCGCTGGCGACGGGGCGGGTCAGGTGGCAGCCCCCGGCCATGCGGCTCCAGAGCGGGTCCCAGAACCTCTGCCACTTGGCGACGTCGGCGTCGGGGGCCAGGCCGTGCTCGCAGAACAGGAAGCGGCCGCCGGGCTTGAGCACCCGGCGGGCCTCGGCCAGGGCCGCAGCCGGATTGTGCACCGAGCAGAGGGTGAAGGTGCAGACCACGGTGTCGAAACTGCCGGACTCGAAGGGCAGGGCCTCGGCGGTCCCCTTGTCCACCTCCACCTTCAGCCCCTCGGGACGCGGCGCGGCCTGGGCCAAGGCCCGCAGCTCCGGGGAGGGGTCGACGCCGACCACGGCGCTGACCTTGGCGGGATCGTAGAAGGCCAGATTCAAGCCCATGCCGATCCCCAGCTCCAGCACCTTGCCGCTGGCCAAGGGCACGATCTTGGCCCTCTGCTTCATCATCGGCGGCGAGGTGCAGGCGCAGGTCAGCAGGCGCGGCAGGATCTTGCGGTCGTAGAAGGATGTCATGGCGTCTCGCCCCCTATTTGGGGGCAGCATCCTCCATGCCGGGATCATGAGCTAGTGCTCGTTCGGCGGGACGGCGTCGGTGGGGGCGGGCTTGCAGAAGGGCACGATCACCAGGGCCAGGATGAAGAGCCAGGCCATCAGCCGGAAGGTGTCGGCGAAGGCGAGAGTCGCGGCCTGGCGCCCGACGATGCGGGCCAGCTGGCTTTGGGCCTGGCCGAGCGCCAGGGCGGCGTCCGGGGTGAAGCGCGAGGCGTAGGCGGTCAGCCCCGCCACCACTCCGCCGGCCTGCTCGGGATGGACCGACATCGCCTCCCCCAGGCGCAGGGCATGCACGCGGCCGAAGTCGACGACCCAGGTGTTGACCACGGCGATGCCGATGGCCCCGCCCAGGTTTCGCATCAGGTTGAACAGGCCAGACGCGTAGCGCAGCTCGGCCGGCGCCACCCCGTTCAGGGCCATGCCGACGGCCGGCACGATGCAGAGCAGGACCGCGAAACCGCGTACGGCCTGGGGAACCAGCAGCTCGGCGAAGCCCCAGTCGGCGGTGATGTTGGAGAACATCCACAGGCCGAGCGCGAAGAAGCCGAACCCCACCCCGATCACATAGCGCCCGTCCACCCGGGTGGAGAGGCGGGCGGCGATGGGGGCGGCGATGGCCATGGTCAGGCCGGAGACGAAGACCGTCACCCCGATCTGCAGGCTGCTGAAATCCCGCACCCGCCCCAGGAAGACCGGGGTCAGGTAGGTGGCCGAATAGAGCCCGAAACCGATCACCAGGTTCAGCACGCAGGCCATGGCGAAGGTCGGCCGCTTGAAGGGGGTCAGCTTCAGGACCGGCATGGTGGAGAAGAAGGTGCGCTCGAAGAAGACCGCGGCGCCCACCAGGCAGATCCAGGCCGCCGAGGCCACGCCGGGATCGGTGAACCATTCGTGGCGCGGCCCCTCCTCCAGCACGTATTGCAGGCCCCCCAGGAACACAGCCAGGGACCCCACGTGCAGCCAGTCGATCCTGCGCAGCATGGCCGGGTCAGCCTCGTCCACCTTGCCCAGGACCGGCAGGATCAGGGTGATGGCCAGGCCCGGGATGACGTTCATGAAGAACAGCATCCGCCAGTCGGCCACGTTGGTGACCCAGCCCCCGACGCTGGGGCCCAGGGTGGGGGCGAGCGTCGAGACCATGCCCAGGATGGCCGGGATCATCGCCCGCTTGGGACCGTCGAACATCGCAAAGCCGGTGGCGAACACCGTGGGCACCATGGCCCCGCCGGTGAAGCCCTGGATGGCCCGGAAGACGATCATGGAATCGATGTCCCAGGCCAGGCCGCACATCAGGCTCGACAGGGTGAACAGCGCCGCCGAGGCGGTGAACAGCCAGCGGGTGGAGATGGCCTGAGAGAGGAAGGCCGCCAGCGGGATCATGACGATCTCGGCCATCAGATAGGCCGTCTGCACCCAGGCGATCTCGTCGGGCCCGGCCGAGAGCCCCGCCTGGATGGAGCCGAGCGAGCCGGCGACGATCTGGATGTCCAGCAGGGCCATGAACTGGCCGAACGCCATGACCCCGAAGATCAGCAGCTTGCGCCGTTCGGAGAGGCGTCCCACCGCGGTTTGATCGCTCATGCCATTGCTCTTGCGGACCCGCGCACCATTATATTATGGTCATCATATAAATCGGAGACGCGCAATGCGCTATGGCGAAGATCACAAGGCCGAAACCCGGCGGCGGGTGGTGAAGGCCGCGGCGAGCGCGATGCGCCGGCTGGGCCCCGACCGGGTCAGCGTCGCCGAGATCATGGGGGAGGTGGGCCTCACCCACGGCGGCTTCTACGCCCACTTCAAGTCCAAGGACGCCCTGGTGGGCGCTGCGGTGGAGGCGGCCTTCGCCCAGAGCCGCTGGCGTCTGTCGAGGCTGGCGCGGCATGAAGATCCCGAGGTCCTGCTGGCGGGCCTCGTGGACTTCTATGTCTCGGCCGACCACCGCGACCATCCCGAGCGCGGGTGTCCCATCGCCCTGCTGTCGTCGGATATCCCGCGCCAGGGAGCGCCCGCCCGCGAGGCCTTCGACACCGGGGTCCACGGTCTCATCGAGATCATCGCCACGCGTCTGAAGGGCGGCGAGGAGCGCCTGGGCCTGGCGGGCTCCCTGCTGGCCGAGATGGCCGGGGCCGTGGCCCTCTCACGCGCGGTCTCCGATCCCGAGCTTTCCGATCGGCTGCTGGCCGAAAGCCGCACCCGCATCAAGGCCCGCATGGGCCTTGCCCCTTCCTCCCCGGAACAAGGCGAACATCCGTGAGTGACGTCATCGACTTCGCGGCCTTGAGCGGCCTCGAGCAACTGCGCGCGATCTTCTTCGATCCCACGGTCCCGCCGGCGGGCATGGGCCACACCATGGGCTTCGATCACGTGGAGATCGACGACGGCCGGGTGGTGTTCGGCGCCACGCCGCACGCCGGGGTCTACAACCCCATCGGCACGGTGCACGGCGGGTTCGCCGCCACCCTGCTGGACAGCTGCGTCGGCTGCGCGGTCCATTCCAAGCTGAAGCCGGGCCAGGGCTACACCACCCTGGAGCTGAAGGTCGGCTATCACCGGGCCATGACCCAACACACTGGTCCGGTCCGCGCCGAGGGCAAGGTCATCTCCATCGGCCGCCGCGCCGCCTTCGCCGAGGGCCGGCTGACCGACCTGAACGGCCGCCTCTACGCCACGGCCACCAGCACGCTCCTGGTGTTCGACCGATGAGCGCGGCGACCTATGAGGAGGGGCCTAAGGTCGTGCCCCTGAAGGTCCGCAGGAAGCCGCCGACCCGGGCCCTGATCGTGCTCGCCCTGGCCGTGGTCCTGGCGGCCGGCGGGGTGACCTGGCTGCGGGCGCCCAAGGCCACGGTCACCACCGAGAACGCCTATCTCAAGAGCGACCGCACCGTGGTGGCGCCGCGGGTGAAGGGCCTGATCGCCCAGGTGCTGGTGGCCGACAACCAGGCGGTGACGGCCGGCCAGCCCCTGATCGTGCTGGACCCCGAGGAATACGCCGCCCGCCTGGCCGCCGCCCGGGGCGAGGTGGCCATGACCGCCGCCTCGGTGGCCGCCGCCGAGGGGGCCCTGTCGCGGCTGGCGGCCGAGGAGGCCCTGGCCGCCTCCACTGTGCATGAGGCCCAGACCGGGATCCGCGCCGCCGACGCCCAATCGGCCCGCGCCCAGGCCGACTGGAAACGCTACGAATCCCTGGTGGGCAGCGGCACTGTGGCTCGCCGCGACGCCGAGCGGATCCGCGCCGAGGCGGTCAGCGCCAGCGCCGTGGCCGAGCAGAGCCGCGCCGCCTACGCCGTCAGCCGCAACCAGGCCGCCGTCACCGGCAGCCGGCGCGGCGAGGCCCTGGCGGCCCTCGACTCCGCCCGCGCCGCCCACGCCAAGGCGCTGGCGGCCCTCAGTCTCGCCCAGCAGGACGCCGACCACGCGGTGATCCGCGCGCCCATCGCCGGGACCGTCGGTGATCGCCAGGCCAATCCCGGGGACTATGTGGCGCCGGGCACGCGCCTGCTGACCCTGGTGCCGATGGACACCCTCTACGTCACCGCCAACTTCAAGGAGACCCAGGTCGAGCGCATGCTGCGCGGCCAGGCGGCGACCATCCGCGTCGACGCCCTGCCCGGGGTGAAGTTCAGGGCCCATGTGGACAGCTTCGCGCCGGGATCGGGGTCGGAGTTTGCTTTGCTGCCCTTCGAACCCGGCTCGGGCAACTTCACCAAGATCGTGCAGCGGGTGCCGGTGCGCCTGAAGCTCGACCCCGGCCAGCCGGAGGTCAGCCGCCTGCGTCCCGGTCTCTCGGCCAAGGTCACGGTGCGGTTGAAGGAGTAGGGGGAGGTCCCCCAACCGCTCATCCCGGCGAAGGCCGGGACCCAGATTCATCCGCAGAGGTAGGAAGACTTGCTCCGACGCACCTCGGTTTTCACCGGGTCGGAGTGGGTTTCACCTGGATCCCGGCCTTCGCCGGGACGAGCGGAGAGGGTGAGAGCCACCGAAGCTCGGTGAGCGCCCTTACGCCGCGACCGACTCTTCGTCGCTGCCGCCGCCGAGGTTTTCCTGCAGGGCGCGGAGCAGGTTCTCGGGCTTCATGGGCTTTTCCACCACGCCGTTCATGCCGGCCGCGAGGTAGCCCGCGGCGTCCTCGGGGTCCGCGTTGGCGGTGAGGGCGATGATCGGCACCTTGCCCGCGGCGCCCTTCAGGGCGCGGATGGCGTGGGTGGCGGTCACCCCGTCCATCCGGGGCATCTTGATGTCCATCAGGATCAGGTCGAAGCGGCCGGTGCGGGCGGCCTCCAGGGCCTCCACGCCGTCGACGGCCGATTCGGAGGTGCAGTCGAACATCTCGCACAGGGTCTCGGCGACCATGCGGTTGGTGGCGTTGTCGTCCACCACCAGGATGTGGGCGGCGCGGTGGCCCCCGCTCTCGTCGGCCAGGGGCTCGTCACTGGCCTCCACGGCGTGGGGGGCGGTGAATTCGAAGACCAGGGTCTCGCCGGCGCCGGCGTTGGCCTCGGTGCGGATCTCGCCGCCGACCGCCTTGACGATCTGGCGGCCGAGTTCGACGGAGAGTGCGGTCTCCAGGCCGAACAGGGCCTCGATCTCCTGAATATCCAAGGGCTTGTCGCCCATGCTGCGCTCGCCGCCGCCGCGCACGCGACCCTCCAGGCGCAGCATGTCGCCGGCCGCGTGGGCGCGTAAAGTCGCCTCCACCGCGCCGTGGCGGACACCGGCCAGGGCCTGGGCGATGAACCCGTCGAAGGCCTGCATGACCCGGGTCGAGTCGATCAGCGCCGTCATCTCCGGCGCCCCGTCATAGGAGACCAGCAGGGTGACGCCGGACTTGGCGGCCTTCTGGCCCCAGCGGGCCTCGATCTCGTCGGCCAGGTCGCGCAGGCGTTTGGGCGCGGGCTCGAAGGCCATGCCGCTGGTGGCGGCGTCCTTGAGGTCGGCGCTGGAGGCCAGGATCTGGCGCACGCAGGCCGCGGCCTCCGCCACACCGGCCACGCAGGTCTGGGCGTCGGCGCTCAGGGGCTGGCGCGCCAGGCGCTCGGCAAGGGCCAGCACGCCCTCCATCTGCTGATGGATTTCGCTGGTGACCCGTTCGAAGAAGAAATCAGGAAGGGACATTTATCGCCGGCGCCGGGGAACTTATGCTCAGAATGCGCCTAAGCGCTTGCGGAGACGTTAAATTCCCAAACTGGGGTTGTGCGTTCGAACCGCGGCCGGATTTCCTGGCGCCGCCGACGAAAAAGGGCGGCGGATTGCTCCGCCGCCCCTTGCGTAGCCTTGGGAAAGTGGCCCGCCCAGGGGGCGGACCGCCTCGCTCTAGAGCCCTTTCCGATCTGATTGCTTCAATCAGATCGGATAAAAAGGGCTCTAATTCAAAAGGTTAGAGCATTTTTCGATCCGATAACCGTTTCACACTTATCGGAAAATGCTCTAGAACCGGTATTGCAATTCCAGGCTGTAGGTCCGCGGCGCGATCAGGCCCCGCGTGATGGCGGTTCCCGTCTGGCGCAGATAGGGCGTGCCGCCCACCACCAGGCCCGGGTTCGGGCTTCCGAAGATCGCCGTGGGGTTGGTGGAGCCCGTCGAGGTGAAGCCCTCTTCGTCGGTCACGTTCTTCACCGAGGCGATGAGCGTGTACTTGTCATCGGCGTCCTTCCACAGGGCCCGCAGGTCGGCGGTGCCGTAGGCCGGAACCTCGAAGGCCGGGTCCTTGAAGGGCTGGTAGATCGTCGAGTCCGTCCAGGTGTAGGTGCCCGACAGGATCAGCGAGCCCGGCGCGAAGTCGAAGGTGTAGTTGGCGTTGAACGCGAACTTGTTCTCCGGCGACTGGAAGAGCTGCGAACCCTTCAGATCCTGGAAGACCAGCAACACGCCGTTGGTGGTGGCGCTGCCGCCTTTGGGTTGGGCGCTGGCGAGCAGGGCCGAGGGGTCCGCGGGGTCATAGAAGCAGCAACCGCGGGTGATCTCGGTGTTCAGATAGCCGTAGGAGGCCATCATCTGCAGGGCTTCGGTCGGACGCCATTGGGCTTCCAGTTCCACGCCCCAGGCCTTGGCGTCGACATTGACGAAGTTCGAGGCCGCCGCCGTGCCGGTCGCGTTGAGCTGCGACAGGTTGAGCTGCAGGTCCTTGAAATCGTTGTAGAAGACCGAGGAGTTCAGGATGAAGCGACCATTGAAGGTCTTCTTCAGGCCGATCTCGTAGGCGTCGACGCTTTCCTGGTCGGCCTTGGGCTGCGGGGCGAGCGTGCCCAGCAGGAAGCCGCCCGACTTATAGCCGCGGCTGTACTTGGCGTAGGCCAGGGTGTCGGTGTCGGGGGTCCAGTCCAGGTTCAGGGTGCCGGTGACGGCGCTCCAGCTGTCGGACATGCTGCGGAAGTTCTGCACGCCCGGGGTGGCCGGATCCATGTCGCTGGAGACGTCGAAGGCCGCGGCGCCGGAGGCGATCGAGGGCGACTGGATGATCAGGCGCTGGGTCTCGAAGCCGTCCTTGTCGTCGACGGTGTAACGCAGGCCGCCGGTGAGGGCCCAGGAGTCGCTGAACTTGTAGGTCGACTGACCGAACACGGCCCAGGCCTTGGATTCCAGGCTGGCGTTCTGGTCGGCGAAGTTGCGCAGCGGGTTCGGCGCGGCCAGCGTGCCAAGCAAGGTCAGCGGGGTGGCGAGCTGCGACTGCTGCGGGGCGCCCAGCTGGATCCGCTGCTTGTATTCCTCGTGGTACTGGTAAAGGCCGAGGATCCAGGAGAGCGGGCCGTCGCTGTTGGAGGTGAGGTTCAGCTCGTTGGAGAAGTAGCGCTTGTGCTCGTTGAAGTCGGTGGTCTGGTCCGGGTAGTAGGGGACCGCCATGCCGGGGATGGCGATGGCCGCGGTGCGGCTGGTGTTGTCGTAGTCGCCACCGGTCTGGTAGTTATACTGCTGGAAGCCGCCGATGTACTTCAGATCAGCCCATCCCAGGTCATAGGTGACTTGGGCGGTCAGAACGTGGTTGCCGCGCAGGTGGCCGTAGCCGTCGCGGTTGGTGTTCTGGGTGTAGGGATCGGCAACGCCCGGATTGGCCACACCGTAGCCATAGGCCGGGTTCGGCATCAGGCCGCCGATCGGCTGGAACACGCGGGTGGTGTCGTAGGGGGTCACCAGGTTGGCGAGACGGTCGCCGACGCCGGTGGTGTCGTCCCAGCCGGTGCGGGAATAGCGCAGCCAGGCCTTGGTGTTGTCGCCCAGCTCGGCTTCGGCCTGGAACTCGAAATAGGTGCGCTTGATCGCGCCGCCGTCATTGGCGCCGCCGATGTTCTTGATGAAGCCCTCGCGCTGGAGGTCGTTGCTGCCGCCGATCTTGAAGCGCAGGTTCTCGGCCACGGGGATCGAGACCACGCCCTCGATCTTGGTGTGCTCGTAGTTGCCGACCATCAGGCGGACTTCGCCGCTGAAGGTGTCGGCGGGACGCTTGGAGATGGTGTTGATGGCGCCGCCCATGGCGTTGCGGCCATAGAGGGTGCCCTGGGGACCGCGCAGGATCTCGGTGCGTTCGACGAACAGCGGCGACTTGAACAGTTCCGACGACGAGGCGGAATAGAAGCCATCGGTGTAGGCGGCCACGCCCGGGTCATTGCCGACATAGAAGGTGTTGCGGCCGGCGCCGCGCAGCGACACCCGGTCGGTGCCGGAATAGTTCATCCCCGGCGTGAAGTTCACGAAGTCCTGGATGTTGTTCATGCCCACGACGTCGCGCTGGGCGGAGGTGAAGGCCGAGACGGCGACGGGCACGTCCTGCAGGGCCTGTTCACGCTTTTCGGCGGTGACCACCAGCTCTTCGATGGTGAAGTCGTTGGTGTCCTGGGCGAAGGCCGGAGCCGCGATCGCCGCCAGGGTCAGGGTCGAGACCCCGACAGCCAGTGCGGTGCGCAGGCGCGTACGGTTGATTGACGACATGTATCCTCCAAGGCGGCGGGACCTGCGTCCTCTTCCGCCTGCATGCACGAATCTGATGAAAACCAGGCGCGGGGAGGCCCCTGGAAGCGCGCTACCTCTGTCGCGCGCCGGGCGTCGTCAATGTGAAGGCCGACAAGTGGGCTGAAATCGGTCACGCTTTCGCGCGGTTGTGGCCGAAGTACCGCAGTTTCAAACCGGCGGTACAAAACTGACCCACGTTCTTTGGCCGGCTTGTTAATCCCAGGGAAAGCTTGGCCGTTCGTCCGGTGGGTCCGAGCGGTGGGACATACCGCATCAACGAATTGACGCCAGCGTCCAGGTTCAGGGGATTTTGGCGTCGGGCAAGAAAAAGGGGCGGCGGGTTTCCCCGCCGCCCCAAAAGGCGCTCCCGGTTGGGGGAGACTAGAACTTCTTGGTCACGGTCACGCCGTATTGGCGCGGCTCGAGGGTGAAGGTGTTGGTGAACAGGCCCGAGGAGTCGTCGGTCAGGTAGAGGTCGGTGATCGGCTGCTCGTCGGTCAGGTTCTTGCCGTAGAGTTGGACGTCGAGACCCCAGTCGGAGTTGCTCAGCGTCACGGTGGCGTTGACGTTCTGATAGCCTTCCAGCGCGTCGGTCGTGGAGTTGAAGATCCGCGCGTAGCTGTCGGCCTGACGATAGTAGTCAGCGCGGGCGGTCAGATCCCAGTTGTCGAACATCCACTTGTACTGGGCCCCGAAACCGAGGGTCCACTTCGGCGAGTTCGGCAGCTCCTTGCCGGTCAGGGCGACCGGAATGCCCTGGCCGATATTGGCCACGGTGTTGACCGCCGGGGCGTTGTTGACGAAGGCCGGAGCCGTCGCGACGCCCGCGGGGTAGTTGTAGATCCCGATGGCGCCGGCCAGGGCCGCGGGCAGGCCCGAGCAGATGCCCAGGACCGCGGACGGCGCGATGGTCAGCAGGGTCGCGACGCCGGAGGTGGTGGCGACGCAGTTGGAGCCGTCGGTGGCCTTCACCACCACCAGGTTCGGATTGCCCTGGGTGCGGTTCATGGTGTCGATCGAGGCACCGTTCTGGATCTCGGTGTCCAGCCAGCCGTACTGCAGGTTGAAGCGCAGGTTGCGGATCGGTTCCCAGATGCTTTCGATCTCGACGCCCTTGATCTTGGCGTCGACGTTCTCGTTCTGCGAGGACTTATTCACGATCTTGGAGATCTGATAGCCCTTGTAGTTGTAGTAGAACGCCGTGGCATTGAGGATCAGGCTGCCGCCAAGCAGGCTGTTCTTGGTGCCGAGTTCGAAGGCGTCGAGTTGTTCCGGCGCGAACGAACTGGTCGTCGCCGAGCAGCCCGGGGTGGTGGCGTCGCACGGGGTGTTGAAACCACCCGCCTTATAGCCGCGCGCATAGGTGGCGTAGAAGGTCGACGCCTCGGTGAAGCTGAGCTCCGGCGTCCATTGCAGGTTCAGGCGGCCGGTGGTGGCGGCGTTCTGATAGTCGACCCGTACGGAGGGAGCCGCGCCGCGGCCGCCGGTGAAGTTCGGGTTGGCGATCACGCCCGAGCCGGGCGGCGGGGCGGTCTTGGTCGGACCGGCCAGCAGGGTGATCGGCGTGGAGTCGAGCACCTTGTGGTCGTCGGTGTAGCGCAGGCCGGCGGTCAGCTTCAGGGTGTCGCTGAGGCTCCAGTAGACTTCGCCGAACACCGCCTTGGAGGTGGTCGTGCCGTGGCCGCGGGAGTCGTAGTAGTTGCGGCCCTCGTTATCCGACGGCGGGAAGTTCGGGTCGACGTAGTAGGGATAGGTGTTGGGGATGCCGCCGAGGTCGCTGAGCTGCGCGAAGGCGGTCAGCGAGTTGGCGAAGACGTAGTAGTCGGTGACCGACTGGCCCTTGGTGTAGAGCGCGCCGACGCTGAAGTTCAGCGGGCCTTCCGAGTTGGAGAACAGCCGCAGTTCCTGGCTGAATTCCTTGCTGTCGGTGCGGCCCAGGTCGAAGGCGCGCAGCTTGTTGTCGCGGCCGACCTGCGGGTCGGTCACGAAGCCGCCAGGCGCGACGAAGGCCATGAAGCCGACGGGGGAGAAGGTGCCCGTGCCGACGACGCGGTTGTAGTCCTGGTAGGAATAGCCCTCGTTGTAATTCACGCCGGTCAGCGAGGCCAAGGTCAGGCTGTCGGTGAGGGCGACGGAGGCGTCGATCTGGAAGAAGTCCTGCTGCGCCTGGTAGATCGGGTCGGTGACCGACTCGATGTTGAGCAGGTTGTGGTCCTGGATCTTGCCGGCGTTCAGGTCACCGTTGGACAGGCCGCCCAGTTGGGCCAGCAGGCCGCCGAGGGTGGCGACGGAGTTGACCGCGCCGTAGGCGGCGTTCTGGTAGCGCGAGCCGGGCAGGCAGCCCTGGCTGAAGAAGTTGCGGTTGGCTCCGGTGGCGACGCCGCCGATGGTGGCCGGGCCGGGATCGGGGATGCAGAGCTGCTTGCCGATCCGCGAGCGGGAGTCCTTCTCGTTGAAGTGCTCCCACAGGACGTTCACGTCCAGGACGTCGTTCGGCTTGATGCGGAACTGCAGGCGCGACGACGACAGGTCGCGGTCGTCGATGTCGTTGTGGGTGTAGGTGTTGTCGCCGTAGCCGTCACGCTTCACGTAGGAGGCGGCCCAGCGCATGGCCATGTAGTCGTTCAGCGGAACGTTGACCGCGCCCTTGAGGCGGGTGGTCTTGTAGTTGCCGTACTCGGCGCTCAGCCAGCCGCTCATGTGCTCGTCGCCGACGGCCGGCTTGACGGTGATCACGTTGACCACGCCGCCGGTGGCGTTGCGGCCGTACAGGGTGCCCTGCGGGCCGCGCAGCACTTCGACGCGTTCCACGTCGTAGAACTCGGCGTCGGCCAGGTGGTTGGCGCTCTGCGGGGTGTTGTTCTGGTGGAAGCTGACCCCGGCCTCGCCGCTGCCGACGACCTTGGTGCCGATGCCGCGGATGGAGAGGTTGTAGCCCCCGAAGTTGGAACGCGAGAAGTTCACGTTCGGAATGGCCTGGAGCAGGTTCTGCCCGCCGTCGATGCGTTGGACGCGGAGGCTGTCTTCGGAGAAGGCCGAGACGGCGACGGGAACGTCCTGGAGGGACTCTTCGCGCCGCTGAGCGGTGACGACGAGCTCCTCGATGACGTTAGCGCCTTGGGCGAAGGCGGGCGAGCTCATCGCGGTCAGGGCCGCGGCGCTCGCGCCAACGACCAGCAGGCTCCGCAGGTGCAGAGTTTTGGACATTCTACGTTTCCTCCCAAGACAGCCGGACTTTCTACGCCGGTCCGGTCTGTCAGCATTCGCCGCGCAATATTTTCGGCCGGGAACACGCGGCGGCTGCCCCAGCAATCGTTACGGTCACGCCGCGAGCTAGAGTCTGTCAACGGACGCCGATAGGTGAACGGCGTTCACTCAGCATCTTTTCGACGTCATGTGGCGCAAATACCAAGGTTCTTTCGTGCTTCCCTAGGGGCAACAAAACCTGAGCGCGCAAGGGACAGGCGATCTAGCGGTCGCCTCATCGGCGAATGTGCATCACCCCTGTTGTCGCTTCGCCGCGCGGCGGCGTGACGCGGCGCCGCGCGAGCCTTCCGATTTGGCCTCGGCTGCCGCATATGGGGGCCATGAGCCAAGCATCGCGCGCCATCGTGCTGTTCTCCGGCGGCCAGGACTCCAGCGTCTGCCTGGCCTGGGCCTTGGAGCGCCATGACCATGTGGAGACCGTGGGCTTCGACTACGGTCAGCGCCACGCCGTGGAGATGGCCCAGCGCCAGGTGGTTCGGGCCGCCATCGCCGAGCGTTTCCCCCAGTGGGCCGGCAAGCTGGGCGAGGACCACGTCATGGACCTGACTGGCTTCGGGGCGGTGGGCGAGACCGCCATGACCACCGAGCGGGCCTTCGAGATCACCGAGAAGGGCCTGCCCAACACCTTCGTCCCCGGCCGCAACCTGGTGTTCCTCACCTATGCCGCGGCGCTCGCCGACCGCCGCGGCGCCCGCTTCCTGGTGGGGGGCATGTGCGAGACCGACTTCTCCGGCTATCCCGACTGCCGGCGCGACACCCTCGACGCCCTGCAGACCGCGCTGAACATGGGCATGGCCCAGGACTTCGTCATCGAGACCCCGCTGATGAAGCTGACCAAGGCGCAGACCTGGGCGCTCTCCAAGACCCTCGGCGGCGAGGCGCTGGTGGAGCTGATCGTCGCCGACAGCCACACCTGCTACCGCGGCGAGCGCGGCGACCTGCACCCCTGGGGCCACGGCTGCGGCGACTGCCCGGCCTGCGATCTGCGCATCAGGGGCTGGCGCGAATGGGTGGCCGCCGCCCGCCCGGAGCTCGCCCTGTGAGCTATGCGGTCAAGGAGATCTTCCTGACCCTGCAGGGGGAGGGGGGCCAGGCCGGCCGCCCGGCGGTGTTCTGCCGGTTCGCGGGCTGCAATCTCTGGTCGGGCCGCGAGGAGGATCGCGCCGGCGCGGTCTGCACCTTCTGCGACACCGACTTCGTGGGCATGGACGGTCCCGGCGGCGGACGCTTCGCCACCGCCGACGCCCTGGCCGATGCGGTGGCGGCCCAGTGGCGGGGCGGTCCCGACAACCGCCTGGTGGTCTGCACCGGCGGCGAGCCGCTGCTGCAACTGGACCCGGCCCTGATCGCGGCCCTGCACGCCCGGGGTTTCACCATCGCCCTGGAGACCAACGGCACGCTGGCGGCGCCCGCCGGGATCGACTGGATCTGCGTCAGCCCCAAGGCCGACGCCCCGGTGGTCCAGCGCTCCGGCCAGGAACTGAAGCTGGTCTTCCCCCAACCGGAGGTCGATCCGGCCGCCTTCGAGGGGTGGGACTTCGAGCGGCTTCTGCTCCAGCCGATGGACGGCCCCGACCGGCTGGCCAACACCCAGGCGGCGATCGCCTATTGCCTCGCCCACCCCCAGTGGCGTTTAAGCGTCCAAACCCACAAATATCTCGGCATTCCCTAAGCCGCACCCGCGCTTGGCGACGCCAAAGACAGCTGATGAACGCCCCGATTTTCGAGATCACCAAGTCCGCGACCTTCGACGCGGCGCACTACTTCGAGGACGGGCCCGAGCACCGGCCCTATTCGCGGCTGCACGGCCACTCGTTCAAGGTGGAGGCCACCGTCCGCGGCGCGCCCCAGGAGCCGGTGGGCTGGGTCGCCGACCTGGCCGACCTGGACGCGGCCCTGCGCGGGGTGGCCGCCGAGCTGGACCACGGCCTGCTGAACGAGAAGCCCGGCCTGGAGCGCCCGACCCTGGAGCATCTCTGCCTCTATTTCGCCGAGCGCCTGAAGGCCCCGTTCCCCGGCCTGTGCCGGATCGTGGTCTCGCGCCCCACCATCAACGAGAGCTGCGCCCTGGCGCTTTAGCGCCGACGCTTGTTTTCTTCGTCGGCCTTGCCGTCGCCGGGGATGACCGCGCCCACCACCATGCCCGCGCCCTTGGCCGTCATGCCGACGGCGCTGGCGGTGACGCCCACCGCGGTGCCCACCACGGCGCCGGCGGCCATGGCGATGCAGCCGGATTGGGAGAGGCCGAGGGCCAGGAACAGGGCGCCGGTGGCGGCGGTGCGGGCGAGTTTCATGCTGGGGTCCCCGGGTGGTCCCGTACGGTTAACCGCCAAACCATACCAAAAGGTGGCGGGGCTGCGGCGCCTCAGCGCTTCGGAGAGCGCGGGACCGGGCCCGCGGCGGCGCGGTCGGCGGCGCGGCGGCGGGGGCCGTCATAGTTGGGGTCGACCTTGCGGCGGCGCTCAGGCCCGAAATAGTCGTCGGTGCGGACGAAGGGCCGGGGGTGGTCGATGATCTTCTGCAGCCGATCCAGCACGCCGCGCGCGGTCAGGGGCTTGGCCAAGAACTCGTTGACCCCGGCGTCGCGGGCCTCGTGGATCCGCCGCAGGGTGGAGTGACCGGTGATCATGATCACCGGCGCCATCTGGTTGGGGCTGTCGGCCGAATTGCGCAGCAGCCGCACGAAGTCGATGCCGTCGAGGGGCTCCATGGCCAGGTCGGTCATGACGATGTCGATCGAGTGGGCCCGCATGCGCTGCAGGGCCTCGGCGCCGTCGCTGGCCTCGTAGATGTTGTTCACGCCCACCGCGCGCAGGATCTCCGACAACAGCACCCGGATGTGGGGGTTGTCGTCGACGAGCAGGATCTTGAGAAGGTCAAGCCGCACGGGGCGCTGCTGCAATCTAACCTAGAAAATGGACGCCACGACGGTCGTCGGAATCGCACGGCCGGAAGCGTAGGAGGCGCTCAATACCGGGGCGTAACAAGTTCGGTCAACGCGAAATAATGTTGTTCGATCAATTCGATCCCGCAGGGGCGAATGTAACGCGCCGCGTCGCCGTGACCCGGCGCTCAGTCCTTCGCAACCCTGCCGGGCAAGTAAGCTTCACCACCCGTTTGAGCCCGGTGCCGCAGGAAGGCGTCGGCCAGGACACAGGCGGTCATGGCCTCCACCACCGGCACGGCGCGCAGGCCCACGCAGGGGTCGTGGCGGCCCTTTGTGCGCAGGTCGATCTCCTCGCCGGCCTCGTTGATCGACCGCCGCAGGGAGAGGATGGAGGAGGTGGGCTTGAAGGCCACGCGCGCCACCACCGACTGGCCGGTGGAGATGCCGCCGAGAATGCCGCCGGCGCTGTTGGAGAGGAACATCGGGCCCGCATTGCCCATCCGCATCTCGTCGGCGTTCTCCTCGCCGGAGAAGGCGGCAGACGCGAAGCCCGCGCCGATCTCCACGCCCTTGGCGGCGTTGATGGACATGAGCGCCCCGGCCAATTCGGCGTCGAGTTTGCCGTAGATCGGCGCGCCCCAGCCGGCGGGCACGCCCACAGCCTCCACCTCGACGATGGCGCCGGTGGACGAGCCGGCCTTGCGGACCTGCTCCAGGTGTTCTTCCCAGACGCTCACCATCTGCGTGTCCGGGCACCAGAAGGGATTCTCGGTGGTCTGGTCCCAGTCGAACCGCGCGCGGTCGATGGCGTGCGGCCCGATCTGCACCACCGCGCCGCGGATGGTGACGCCCTGCAGGATCTTGCGCGCCACGGCGCCGGCGGCGACCCGGGCGGCGGTCTCGCGGGCCGAGGCCCGGCCGCCGCCGCGATAGTCGCGCACCCCGTACTTGGCGAAATAGGCGTAGTCGGCGTGGCCGGGGCGGAAGGCCTGGGCGATCTCGGAATAGTCGCGGCTGCGCTGGTCGACATTCTCGATGATCATCGAGATCGGCGTGCCGGTGGTGACCTGGCCGTCGGTGTGGTCGTCCTGGAAGACCCCGGACAGGATCTTCACCGCGTCCGGCTCCTGGCGCTGGGTGACGAACTTGCCCTGCCCTGGCCGGCGCTTGTCCAGCCAGACCTGGATCTCCTCGGCGGTGAGCTTGATGTTGGGCGGGCAGCCGTCGACGACGCAGCCCAGCGCCGGCCCATGGCTTTCGCCCCAGGTGGTGACACGGAACAGGTGGCCGAAGGTGTTGTGCGACATGGCGGCGCTTCTAAACGCCGACGGCCGGTTAGGCTAGGCCGCCCAGGCCGCGGCGAACCGGCGGAGCTGGGCCCTGGCCGCGGAATCCCCGCTGGCGCTGTCGGCGGCCAGGCGCAGGAACAGGTGGCCCTGGCGGTGGCGGGCGCGGGCCGGCAGGCCCTGGCCCACCAGGCGGATCAGGCCACGCTCGCAGGCCTTCCTGGTGATCCAGACCACCCGGCGTCCCAGCGGGGTGTCGACCCCGATGCGGCCGCCCTCGGCCAGCAGGCGCGGCTCGATCTTCACCGTGATCCAGAGGTCGTCGCCGCGCACCAGCATCTCGCCGTCGCCGCGGATGGCCACCTCCAGCTCGGCGTCGCCGGCGCGGACGGTGTCGCCGGCCCGCAGACCGGGGGGCAGGTCGATCTTCACCCGGCGACCGTCGGGCAGGCGGTGCTCCACCTTGCCGCCGGTCATGGCCACCAGGGGCGGGACCGACAGGGTGGGGGAGGCGGCGACCGGACGGGTCACCGTCGCCGGCGGCTGGCTGACCCGGTCGCGCGGCGCGGGCGCGATCTGCAGGATGCGATAGGCCTCCACCACCTCGCGGAAGCGTTCGGCGTCACCCCCCTTTCGATCGGGATGCGCGCGCTTGGCGGCCTCGCGGAAGGCGCGGCGCAGTTCGGCGGGGCCGGCGAGCAGGCCCGCCCCCAGCACCTCGCGCGCCCGCTTCACGCTCATCGTGGTTGTGTTCGCCCCGACCATCCCGCGCAGTCTTAGTGAAGACGCGGTCAATGCGGGGTTAAGCCCCTGACGCTGGGTCCTGCCTGCGCTATATGCCGACCATGACCGACAAGCCCGCCATCCCCGCCTCGCCGAGCGAGGACGACTACGTCCGCAGCGTCACGGAGGCGCACCCCCTGCCGCTGTTGACGGAGGAGGACCCCCTGGCCCTGTTCAACGCCTGGCTGGTCGAGGCCCTGGACAAGGAGCTGAACGACGCCAACGCCATGGCGCTGGCCACCGCCGACGCCGACGGCCTGCCCGACGTGCGCATGGTGCTGCTGAAGGAGGCCGACGAGCGCGGCTTCGTCTTCTATTCCAACGAGACCAGCGCCAAGGGCCGCGAGCTGGCGGCCAATCCCCAGGCCGCCCTGTTGTTCCACTGGAAGTCCCTGCGCCGCCAGGTCCGGGTCCGCGGACCCGTCTCCCACGTCACCGACGCCGAGGCCGACGCCTACTGGGCCACCCGCGCCCGGCCCGCCCAGATCGGCGGGTGGGCCTCCCACCAGTCCCAGGCCCTGCCCGACCGCCTGGCCCTGGAGAAGCGCATCGCCGAGTTCGGCCTGAAGTTCGGCATCTCCAAGGTGCCGCGCCCGCCGCACTGGCGCGGCTTCCGCATCACCCCCCACGTCATCGAGTTCTGGCGCGACCGCCCGTTCCGCCTGCACGAGCGCCTGGTCTTCCAGCGCGAGGGCTCCGGCTGGACCACGAAACGGCTCTATCCTTGACCGACGGCCACGAAGCCGAGGTGGCGGCCTGGTTCGAGGGCCGCTCGGAGCGCGCCATCGAGACCGCCTGCGCCCGGGTCTATCTGGCCGGCGACCAGGCCTTCAAGGTCAAGCGCCACGTCGATCTGGGCTATCTCGACTACTCCACCCTGGACCTGCGCCACTGGGCCCTGGAGCGGGAGCTCAGCTTCAACCGCGCCGCGGCGTCGGACATCTACCGCGCCGTCCGACGGGTCAGCCGCGCGGGCGACGGCGGGCTGGAGCTGGACGGCCCCGGCGAGACCGTCGAGTTCGCCCTGGAGATGCGCCGCTTCGACGAGCATGCGGTGCTGGCCGCCCAGCCCTGGGCCGTCGACGGTTCCCTGGCCGACGCGCTCGGCCGCACCGTGGCCGGCTTCCACGCCGCGGCCCCGGTCCGGCCCAAGGGGGGCGGCGGGGCGGCGCTGAAATACACCATCGATTCCAACGCCCACCTGCTGCGGGGCCTGGCGCCTCGCCTGGGCGCCGAACGGGTCGAGCACCTGGTCGCGGCCACCGACGCCGAATATTTCCGTCGCGAGCCCCTGCTGGACGCTCGCCGCGCCGCCGGCTTCGGCCGCCACTGCCACGGCGACCTGCACCTGGGGAACATCCTGCTGGAGAACGGCCGGCCGATCCTCTTCGACTGCATTGAGTTCAACGACGTGCTCTCGGAGATCGACGTCCAGTACGACCTGGCCTTCCTGCTGATGGACCTGCAGTTTCGCCGGCGCTCCGACGCCGCGGTCCGCGTCCTGTCGGCCTATCTGGACGAGGCCGCCCGGGTCTGGGGGCGCGAGCTGCGCCAGGGCCTGACCGCCCTGCCGCTGATGCTGTCGGTCCGCGCCGCGGTCCGGGCCCATGTCTGCGCCAACAGCGGCGATGACGCAGGCGCACAGGCCTATCTCGACGCCGCTGTCGCCCACCTGACCCCCGTGGCCCCCAGTCTGGCGGCGGTGGGTGGCCTGTCGGGGACCGGCAAGTCCACCTTCGCCCGGCTGATCGCGCCGGGCCTCGGCGCCTCGCCGGGCGCGGTGGTCCTGCGCACCGATGAGGTGCGCAAGCGGCTGCTGGGCGCCGCCCATGACCAGGCGCTCTCCAGCGAGGTCTATTCCCAGGCCTATTACGACCAGGTCTACGACACCCTGTTCGCCGACGCCGCCGATCTGCTGGCCGCCGGCCGGGCCGTGGTGCTGGACGCCACCTTCATCCAGCCCAACCTGCGGGTCCGGGTCGAGACCCTGGCGGCGCGGGCCGGCGTCCCCTTCCACGGGGTCTGGCTGGAGGCCGCCCCGGAGATCCTGGCCGGACGCATCCAGGGCCGCACCGGCGACGCCTCGGACGCCACCCTCGCCACCCTGACGATGCAGCTGGCCCGCGATGTCGGCCAGGTCGCCTGGACCCGTGTCGACGCCTCGGGCCCCGCCGAGGACTCTGCGGAGGCCTGGTCCACCCGCTACGCCCGCCCCTGACCGGCGCTGCGGACACCCCATTTTGGACCTGTGCGGGGACGTCGCAGGCGGGGCCATGATTCATGGTCTGTTAGCCGCGACCGCACAGGGTCTTCCGACACAACTCGGGGATCGGTGTTATGGGCGCGCAGACGCAGACCGCGGACGTCCTGGAGGCCAGCGTCTCCAACATGGTGGGCGTGCTCTCCTGGGAGATCGAGCTGGCGGGCGCCCGCTGCATGAAGCTCGATGTCCTGGTCGGCGAGCTGATGCACATCCTGCCCCAGGAGCACCGCGAGAAGCTGGTGGAGGGCATGCAGACGGTGGATCTGCTGGGCCAGCAGCTCACCAGCCTGGCCGCCTTCGCCCGTCACCTCAGCGACGAGATTTCCGACGACGTGACCGCTTCGGTGCAGGACGCGCTCGGCGACATGACCCTCGCGGCCCTGGCCGACCGGATGTTCAGCGCCCTTGGCGGCGAGGAGAAGGGTCTCAACGACGGCGACGAGGCGGGCGACCTTGACCTGTTCTGACCTGATCCCAACCCCTGCGCGGAAAGGCGACCGTCGATGACCCTCAAGATCCAAGGCCGCAAGATCGTGATCTGCGACGCCGACCGTACCGTGCTGGAATTGCTGCAGATCCGGCTGGAGCTGTTGGGCGGCCAGACCTTCGTCGCCCGCACGGGGCCGGCGGCGCTCGAGACCATCGAGACCGTGGGCCCCGACGCGCTTCTGCTGGACCTCAACCTCCCGGAAATGGACGGGTTCGAGGTGCTGCGCGCCCTCGATCCGCGCGGGGAAGGCATAGCCTTCCCGGTCCTGGTCATGGGAAACAAGCCCGGCGCCGCGGAAATCGAGCGCGCCTTGAGCCTCGGCGCCTGCGACGCCCTGATCAAGCCGTTCAGCGGGGCCGAGATGCTCGAACGGGTGGCCCGCCAGTTCCGCCGCGACGCCCGGGCCGCGGCGCGTTCGGCTGCGGCCTGACGGAGGCTTTCGCGGCCGCCCCGCCTCGTCCATGGTGGCGGGGTGAACATCCTCCTCGTCACCCTCGACCAGTTCCGCGGCGACGCCCTCTCGGCGGCGGGCCATCCCGTCGTGCGCACGCCCAACCTCGACCGGCTGGCGGCGCAGGGGGTGCGGTTCGCCCGCCACTACAGCCAGGCCGCCCCCTGCAGCCCGGGGCGGGCCAGCCTCTACACCGGGACCTATCAGCTCAATCACCGCGTGGTGGCCAACGGCACCCCCCTGGACCGGCGGCTGGACAATGTGGCCAAGGCCGCGCGGCGGGCGGGCTACGTCCCCACCCTGTTCGGCTACACCGACCAGGCGGTGGATCCCCGTGACGCCACCGGGCCCGACGATCCCCGCTTCAAGTCCTGGGAGGGCGTGCTGCCGGGCTTCGAGGTCGGCCTGAACTTCGCCACCCACGATCCGGGCGTCTGGGTCCGCTGGCTGCGGGACCTGGGGCACGAGGTCCCCGACGACTATGAGGGCGCGGTGGGCGGCGAACCCGGCCGGCCTGCCAAGCACAGCCTATCAGCCTATCACACCGACGTCCTGCTGGACTGGATCTCAGGCCAGGACGGGCCCTGGTTCGCCCACCTGTCGCAGCTTCGCCCGCACCCGCCCTATGGCGCGGCGGGCCACTTCGCCGAGATGTACGATCCGGCCGACATGGCCGCCCCCATCGCGCCGGCGGAGAATCGCCACCGCCTGCACGACGGCCTGATGCGGGTCATTGGCGCCCCGGAAGACCCCGCGGAGATGGCCAGGCTGCAGGCGCAGTACTTCGGCATGGTCAGCGAGGTGGACCACCAACTCGGCCGCGTCTGGGCCGCCCTGGAGGCCTCGGGCCAGTGGGAGGACACCTTCATCGTCGTCACCGCCGACCACGGCGAGCAACTGGGCGACCACGGCCTGATCCAAAAGTCGGGCTTCTTCGAGGAGAGCTATCATATCCTGGGCATCGTCCGCGATCCGCGGGAGGCGCGGGGCCACGGGACGGTGGTCGAACGCTTCACCGAGAACGTCGACATCCTGCCCACCCTCTGCGAGGCCATGGGCATCCCGGTTCCCGACCAGTGCGACGGCCTGCCCCTGACGCCCTTCCTGAAGGGCGAGGACCCGCCTCACTGGCGCACCGCCGCCCACTGGGAGTTCGACTGGCGGGGCTCCAACATCCCCAAGGGTCCGCAGGCCTGGCCCTGGGACCGGCGGATGGAGCGCCAGAACCTGGCGGTGCTGCGGTCGGAGGCGGCCGCCTATGTCCAGTTTGGCGACGGCGACTGGCTCTGTTTCGACCTGGCCGCCGACCCCACCTGGCGCACCCCAGTCACCGACACCGGTGTCGTGCTCGCCCACGCCCAGGCCATGCTGACCTGGCGCGCACAGCACGCCGACCGCACCCTGACCGGCCTGCTGATCGACAACGGCGGGACGGGGCGCTGGCCTGTCGCGCACGCCTGACGCAGGTGGTAACCCTAACCCCTCGCGTCTCAAGGGCGCGACGTTGCGCTAACGCGCGCGTGAAATTAGCCTATCGCGGCCCTGAAGAGGCCGAAGTTGGAGGACGCTTTCGATGCAAGGCAGGATGCAGGACTGGCCGCTGACGGTCGACCGGATACTCGACCACGCCAAGTCCTGGCACGGGGACCGCGAGATCGTCTCGCGCTCGGTCGAGGGCCCCATCGTCCGCACCACCTATGCGCAGGTTCACGCCCGGGCCAAGCGGGTGTCCAACGTCCTGCGGGGTCTGAACATCCAGCCGGGCGACCGGGTCGCGACCCTGGCCTGGAACACCGCCCGCCACATCGAGGCCTGGTACGGGATCATGGGGATGGGGGCGGTCTGTCACACCCTCAATCCGCGCCTGTTCTCCGAACAGCTCGTCTACATCATCAACCATGCCGAAGATAAGGTCATCTTCACCGACCTGACCTTCCTGCCGATCCTGGCCGGCATCCGCGACCAGATCCCCACCGTTAAGCACATCATCGTCTTCACCGACGACGCCCACATGACCGGCGACCTGCCCGGCGCCCATTCCTACGAGAACCTGATCGGCCAGGTGTCGGAGGACGCGGTCTGGGGTGGCTTCGACGAGAATTCGCCCGCCGGCCTCTGCTACACCTCCGGCACCACGGGCAATCCCAAGGGCGTGCTCTACAGCCACCGCTCCAACTTCCTGCACACCCTGGTGACCATGGGCGCCGACGTGCTCGGCATCGGGGCCCTGGACACCGTCCTGCCGGTGGTGCCGATGTTCCACGCCAACGCCTGGGGCGTGGCCTTCTCGGCGCCCGCCGTGGGCGCCAAGCTGGTCATGCCGGGCGCCAAGCTGGACGGCGCCTCGATCCACGAACTGCTGGAGAGCGAACAGGTCACCTTCTCGGCCGCCGTGCCGACGGTCTGGCAGATGCTGCTGACCCACCTGCGCGAGACCAACGGGACCCTGAACAGCCTCAAGCGCGTGGTCATCGGCGGCTCGGCCGTGCCCGAGGCCATCGTGCGCGCCTTCCGCGACGACTACGGGGTGGCCGTCACCCACGCCTGGGGCATGACCGAGACCTCGCCGCTCGGCACCCAGGCCACGCCGAACCACAAGATCGCGGCCATGGACGACGAGGCCCAGCTGCGCTTCCAGCTCAAGCAGGGCCGCCCGCCGCTGGGCATCGACCTGCGGCTCACCGACGACGCGGGCCACGACCTGCCCCGCGACGGCCACACCTTCGGCAAGCTGCTGGTGAAGGGCCCGTTCGTGGTGGGCGAGTACTTCAAGGGCGACGGCGGCGAGATCCTCGACGACCAGGGCTTCTTCGACACCGGCGACGTCGCCACCCTCGACGAGCACGGCTTCATGCAGATCACCGACCGCGCCAAGGACGTCATCAAGTCCGGCGGCGAGTGGATCAGCACCATCGAGATCGAGAACATCGCCGCTGGCCACCCCAAGGCCGAGCTCGCCGCCGTCATCGGCATGCCCCACCCCAAGTGGGACGAGCGGCCCCTGCTGCTGGTCAAGCTGCGTCCCGGCCAGACCGCCACCAAGGAGGAGTTCCTGGCCTTCCTCGAAGGCAAGATCGCCAAGTGGTGGATGCCCGACGACGTGGTCTTCGTCGACGACATCCCGCTGGGCGCCACTGGCAAGATCGACAAGAAGCTGATCCGCACCCGGATGACCGACTATGTCCTGCCCACGGCCGCAGCCGCCGCGGCCGCCGGCGTGGCCCTGGCCGCCCCGCCGGAGCCCAAGATCTATGCGCCCGAGCCCGAGGGTCATGCCGCGCCCTCCGAGCCGCCGCAGATGGACCACACCGCCTGGTCGCCGGCCGCCAAGCCGGTGCAGGAGCAGGAATATTCCGGCTTGACCGTGGTGACGCCGACCCTGGCCGAGTTCCCCGCCGCCGATGCGCCGGAGGCCACGGCGGAGGCCGGCGCCCCTTTTCCCGCTGAGCCGCGGGCCGACGCCGCGGCGCACGCCGATCTTCCCAAGCCCGAGGCAGCCCCGGAGGCGCCCCTGGCCATGCCCCTGCCGCACGAGCGCCGCAAGCCGCGCAAGCGGGGCGGGGGCTTCGCCGGCTTCTACCTGAATCTCGCCACCCTGGCGGCCCTAGCCCCGGCCCTGATGGTGGGCGCCGGCATGCTGGGCACCCGCTACGGCCTGATGGACTGGAAGACCGGCCTGGGGGTCATCGCCCTGGAATGGGCGCCCAAGGTGGCCCTGGTGGCCGTGGCCGCCGGCCTGCTGGGGGTGATCATCGCCCTGTTCGCGGGCTTCGGCCGCTTCTGGGCCCGGGCCCTGCTGGTCCTGGCGATCTGCGGCGCCACCTTCGGCGCCTATGTCTGGGCCCGCCAGGAACAGGTGACCAACCCGCCGATCAATGACGTCTCCACCGACTGGAGCATGCCGCTGACCTTCTCCGAGAAGATGATGCGCGAGCGCGGGCCCGAGGCGATCCTGGTGGAGGCCGATCCTATGACCCGCCTGGACGCCGGCGCCTATGCCGGCCGCCGCGTCGCCGAGATCAACGCCGAGACCTGCGCCCAGGCCCGGCCCCTGCTGCTGCCCGCCGCCCCCGGCGCGGCCTATGCCAAGGCCAAGGCCGCCGTGGAGCAGGCGGGCCTGGCCCTGGTCACCGACGACCCCGCGAGCGGCCGCCT
>NZ_JAUSLW010000071.1 GCF_030645195.1 Phenylobacterium sp.
GGTGTGGATCTCGTCGCCGGTGCGATCGAGGAAGCCGGTATTGATGAACACGATCCGCTCGCGGGCGGCGTGGATGCAGGCGGCCAGGTTGGCGCTGGTGCGGCGCTCCTCGTCCATGATGCCCAGCTTGACGGTGTTGCGTTCGAGACCGAGCGCGTCCTCCACCAAATCAAACAGGCGAACCGCCAGGGCCACTTCGTCGGGCCCGTGCATCTTGGGCTTCACGACATAGACCGAGCCCGCCGGGCTGTTGCGGCGCGCGCCCTTGATGTCGTGCAGGGCGGCGGTGACGGTGATCAGGGCGTCCACCACGGTCTCGAACACCGGCTGGCCGTTGAAGGTCACGGCGTCGGTCAGCATGTGGTGGCCGACATTGCGCACCAGCATCAGGCTGCGGCCGCGCAGGGCCAGCTCGCCGCCCTTGGGGCTGGCATAGGTGCGGTCGGCGTCGAGGCGCCGCGTCTCGGTCTGGCCGCCCTTGACGAAGCTGGCCGAGAGGTCGCCGCGCATCAGGCCCAGCCAGTTGCGGTAGACGCCGGCCTTGTCCTCGGCGTCCACGGCGGCGACGGAGTCCTCGCAGTCCTGGATGGCGGTGAGCGCGGCCTCCACCAGAACGTCGGCGACGCCGGCGGCGTCGTCCTTGCCGATGCTGTGAGTCCGGTCGATGAGGATCTCAAGGTGCAGGCTGTTGTGGGCCAGCAGGACGCCCTCCGGCGCCTCGGCGGTCCCGCGCCAGCCGGCGAACTGGGCGGCGTCCTTCAGGCCGGTGGTCGAGCCGTCCTTCAGGCTGACGACAAGGGCCTTGTCCTTCACGACATAGCTGGTGGCGTCCGAATGCGAACCCTTGGCCAGGGGCGCCACGCGGTCCAGCAGACCGCGGGCGAAGGCCACGACCTTGGCCCCGCGCGCGGGATCATAGCCCTTGGCGCCGGTCGGCGGCTCCAGGGCGTCGGTGCCGTAGAGGGCGTCATAGAGGCTGCCCCAGCGGGCGTTGGCGGCGTTCAGCGCAAACCGTCCGTTCGAAACCGGCACCACCAGCTGGGGACCCGCGACCTTGGCGATCTCCGGATCGACGCCTTGGGTGGCGATCTCGAAGGGCGCGGGCTCGGGCAGCAGATAGCCGATCTCGCGCAGGAAGGCGGTCTCCTCGCCGACGTCGAAGGCCTTGCTCTTCCGCGCCTTCCACCAGGCGTCGATCTGGTCCTGCAAGGCGTCACGGCGGGCGAGCAGCTCGGCGTTGCGCGGCGTGAAGTCGGCCAGGATGGTCTCCAGCGCCGCCCAGAAGGCGTCGGGCGCCACGCCGGTCCCGGGCAGGAGCTCCTGCTCCACGAAGGCGTGCAGGATGTCGTCGACGGCCAGGGCGTTGCTGATGTCCATTTGCGTACCGAGCTCTCAAATAGGCGGCCAGAGATCCGTCGCGCCGGCGGCGGACCATTTTCGTCGGGCGCTTTACTGCACGGAAGCGCGCGGCTTTGAAGCCCCCAATTGAAAGTTCAGCTGTCGGAGAAGCCGAAGGGCAGGCTGGTGCGCCGGATGTCGTCGGGCAGGATCTGGCGGCCGATGGGAGGCGCCGATCGGGCCGTGCATTCGGTGCGATGGCACAGGCGGCAGGTGACCCCGATGGGGGTGGCGGCCTCCGCCCCAAACCCCGGCTGATCCTGGGTGTAGACCAGCTTGCCGGCGTGCTCGGCGGCGCAGCCTAGCGCGATGGCCCGCTCCACCCGGGCGCTGCCGAACGCCCCGCCGCCAGCGGTCACGGTGCGGGCGATGGAGAAGAACCTCTGGCCGTCGGGCAGCTCCAACCACTGGGTGACGATCTGGCGCGGGGTGCGGAACACCTGGTGGACCGACCACAGGGGACAACCGCCGCCATGGCGGGCGAAGGGGAAACCCGCCCCGTCCAGCCGCTTGGAGACATTGCCGGCCGGATCGACACGGATGAAGAAGAACGGCACCCGCTCCTGCCCCGGCTTCTGCAGGGTGGTCAGCCGGTGGGCGGTCTGTTCGAAGCTGGCGCCGAACTGGCGGGCCAGGGCCTCGACATCGTAGCGCCGCGCCTCGACGGCGCGGGCGAAGGCCGAATAGGGCATGATCACCGCCGCGGCCGCATAACTGGCCAGGGCCCGGCGGGTCAGGCGCTCGCCGCTGTCTGTGACGAAGGTCCCGCCCTCCAGCACCGCGTCGATCTCCTCGCGCATCTCCAGATAGGCCAGCTGCAGGGCCAGCTGGAACATCTGGCTGGCGGTGTCCAAACCGTCGTCCAGCAGGATCTCCTTGCGGTGCCAATCCAGCCGGCGAATCGAGCCGACCATCACGCTGGACGGCAGGCGCCGCACCTTCAGCCCGTGCCGCGCCTTCAGATAGCCCACCAGGTTGTCATGGCCGGCGACCGCCTGGGCGATGCGTTCGGCGGCGTCGTCCAGGCTGGGGAAGCTGTTGCGCCGCGCGGCCAGGAAGCGGCGGGACTCCGCCACCGGGTCGGTGGCGTCGGAGCCCTCGCCGCCGGTCTCGTGGGTCTCGGCGCCCCGGTCGGCCAAGGCCAGCTGCTCCTCGCGATAGGTCGTGTAGAGCCGCAGCAGGGCCTCGGTGATGCCGGGGAAGTTGCCGGCCAGGTCGGAGGTCTCCAGGGCCGGCAGGTCGATGTCGGCGAACATCGGGTCCTTCAGCACCGCCTGCAGTCGGGCGGTCTCGTCGGCGCCGCTGCTGCCCACCAGGGTGGTCATGTCGAGCTTGTAGGTCTGGGCCAGGCGCAGCAGCATCTCGGCGCTCAGGGGCCGGTGGTTGCGTTCCAGCAGGGCGACATAGGAGGCCGAGACCTCCAGGTCGCTGGCCATGTCGGCCTGGGTCAGGCCCAGGTCGCGGCGCAGGCGGCGCAGGCTCGGACCCACATAGAGGCGACGTTCGGCGGCCATGTTAATTACAAGTTCCGTTGTCATGACATTACATCATGACAAGCATTTCCTGTAAAGATTGACAGCTAGACCTCGGAGCGACTCCACAGGACCAAAGCGCCTTGGTACGGGCCGCTCAACTTCACCTCTCGCATCGAGGCTCCCATGGCGTACCAAGACCATATCATCCAGATGAGCCAGCTCATCGACTCCAAGAAGGGCCCCTGGGCCGCCATCGACGCGGAGTCGGTGGCCCGCATGCGCGTCCAGAACCGCTTCAAGACCGGCCTGGAAATCGCCCGCTACACCGCCGGCATCATGCGCAAGGACATGGCGGCCTATGACGCCGACTCCTCGCAGTACACCCAGTCCCTGGGTTGCTGGCACGGCTTCATCGGCCAGCAGAAGCTGATCTCCATCAAGAAGCACTTCGGCACCACCGACCGCCGCTACCTCTACCTATCGGGCTGGATGGTCGCGGCCCTGCGCTCCGAGTTCGGCCCCCTGCCCGACCAGTCGATGCACGAGAAGACCTCGGTGCCCGCCCTGATCGAAGAGCTCTACACCTTCCTGCGCCAAGCCGACGCCCGTGAACTGGGCGGCATGTTCCGCGACCTCGACGCCGCCCGCGCGGCCGGCGACAAGGCCAAGGAAAAGGCCATCCTCGACGCCGTCGACAACTACCAGACCCACGTCGTGCCGGTGATCGCCGACATCGACGCCGGGTTCGGCAACGCCGAAGCCACCTACCTGCTGGCCAAGAAGATGATCGAGGCCGGCGCCTGCGCCCTGCAGATCGAAAACCAGGTCTCCGACGAAAAGCAGTGCGGTCACCAGGACGGCAAGGTCACCGTGCCGCACGAGGACTTCCTGCAGAAGGTCCGCGCCTGCCGCTACGCCTTCCTGGAACTGGGCGTCGAGGACGGCGTCATCGTCACCCGCACCGACTCGCTCGGCGCCGGCCTGACCAAGCAGATCGCGGTCTCCACCACCCCCGGCGACCTGGGCGACCAGTACAACAGCTTCCTCGATTGCGAAGAAGTGGCCCAGGGCGACCTGAAGAACGGCGACGTGGTCCTGAACCGCGACGGCAAGCTGCTGCGTCCCAAGCGCCTGCCTTCGAACCTGTTCCAGTTCCGCGAAGGCACCGGTGAAGACCGCTGCGTCCTCGACTCGATCACCTCGCTGCAGAACGGCGCCGACCTGCTGTGGATCGAAACCGAGAAGCCCCACGTCGAGCAGATCGCCGGCATGATGGACCGCGTCCGCGCGGTGATCCCCAACGCCAAGCTGGTCTATAACAACAGCCCGTCCTTCAACTGGACCCTGAACTTCCGCCAGCAGGTCTATGACGCCTACAAGGCGGCCGGTAAGGACGTCTCGGCCTATGACCGCGACAAGCTGATGAGCGTCGACTACGACACCACCGATCTGGCCGTGGAAGCCGACGAACGCATCCGCACCTTCCAGGCCGATGGCGCCAAGCGCGCGGGCATCTTCCACCACCTGATCACCCTGCCGACCTACCACACCGCGGCCCTGTCCACGGACAACCTGGCCAAGGAATACTTCGGCTCGCAGGGCATGCTGGGCTACGTGAAGAACGTCCAGCGCAAGGAGATCCGCGAAGGGATCGCCTGCGTGAAGCACCAGAACATGTCGGGTTCCGACCTCGGCGACGACCACAAGGAATACTTCGCCGGCGAAGCGGCCCTGAAGGCCGGCGGCGTCCACAACACCATGGGCCAGTTCGCCTAAGCGACCTGATCTACGGACAAGACCAGGACGGCCCGGAGCTCACGCTCCGGGCCGTTTTGGTTTGGGCTCATGGGCAGGAGTCCGTTTCAAACAGCACAAGCCAGGCCGCGCTCGCGTTGCTGAAGGCACGCTCCACGCGTAGCTTCGTCGCATGGAGTACTTCACGCGCGGCTGGGCCTCAGGCGATCTCTCCGACGAGGAATGCGGGGAGATCGAGGCGCGGTATCGGACCTACGTCGCATCTCTCGACCAAGGCGGGCAGGTTTGGCGGTTCGCCACGAGCATCAGCCTGAACGACGCCTACGTGGACCGGCTGGACCACTCCGAAGGCGTTCTGTCACTTCGCTTGCTGACCGGTGACCTGCAGCGCGGCTACTGGCACACGCTTATTCGCTATGGCGGTGGTCGGATCGTCCTGGGCCAAAAGGCTCTTGAGGGCGCACTGGAAATGCGCCCCACGGAAATTTGGTGCGATGAATTCTCGGGTGCTCCGCCAAGGATGGCCCACCGGTTCCTGCTGGTGAAGCCGGGGACCACGGAGGATCGCGGCGAGGTTCATATCGAGTTCGACGAATTTGCCTTCACTGAATCTCCAGCCGGCAGACGCCTTCTTGAAGAGCTTTAGTCATCGGAATTCGGTGACAGAGGGAGCAGCCCTTGCAGGTCCCTGAACTTCAGCGTGCGGTGGCCGCGGCCATCTCGACCGCTAAGGCGCTTGGCCTCCAAGCCGACGACGCGGTCGTGCTTCAGAACTCAAACAAGCTCGCCTTGCGTCTACAGCCCTGTGACGCATTCGCCCGGGTCGCGCCCATGGCGGAGCAGGTTGCGCAGTTCGAGGTCGAGCTTGCCGGGCGGCTCGCCGAGATCGAGGCTCCCGCGGCGGCTCTCGAACCCAGGGTTCCGCCGCTGGTCTACGAGCGCGACGACTTCGCGATTACGCTTTGGACCTACTACGCGCCCGTGACACCCGAACTCGCGCCAGCCGACTACGCAGATGCGCTCTGGCGTCTGCACGCAGGCATGCGGACGATCGAGATCACCGCGCCGCACTTCACGGACCGCGTCGCGGAAGCCCAGGCGCTCGTGGCGAACCAGGACCAAACACCGGAACTCGCCGACGCGGACCGGCGCCTTCTCAGCGGCATGTTGGAGAGCCTCAGGCGAACGATTGTGGCGCGCGGCGCGGCGGAGCAGTTGCTTCACGGCGAACCGCACCCCGGCAATGTGCTGAGTACAAAGATCGGGCCGCTATTCATCGACCTTGAGACCTGTTGTTTCGGGCCAATCGAGTTCGATCTGGCCCACGTGCCTGAGGCGGTCCCCGAGCACTATCGCGACGTTGATCAGGCGTTGCTGAGCGAGTGCCGCGCTCTCGTTCTCGCGATGGTCGCGGCGTGGCGGTGGGACGCCAGCGACCAGTTCCCGAACGGCCGGCAGTGGGCCACACACTTCATCGACACCCTGCGCAAGGGCCCGCCATGGCCGTCGCTACAGGCCATGGCTCGGCAACTTGAGGGGCAGGGCTGACAGAAGGACGCCCACAGCATGACCTTGCCCTATCGCCCGAGCGCCGTGATCTTCGATATGGACGGCCTGCTGTTCGATACCGAAGCGCTCTGGCAAGAGGCGCTGCTGGCCGCCGCCGCCGAAGCTGGTCATCAGATTCCGGACGAGGTCTACAACGGGTCCATCGGCGTGCGCCGGTCGCAATGCGGGGACCTGTTCCGCTCGCACTTCGGCGAGGCGTTCCTGTTCGAGGACTTCCACGCCGATTGGCGACGCCACTTCTGGTTGGTCGCCGAGAACAGGCCCGCCATGAAGCCGGGCGCCCCTGAACTGCTGGAATTCCTGGACCAGGTCCGGCTGCCGCGCGCCATCGCCACCTCGTCATCTCGAACCACCGTCGAGCGTCACCTGGCCTCGCATGGCCTGACGGAGCGGTTCGACGCGATCGTCTGCCGCGGCGACTACGAGAACGGCAAACCCGCGCCCGATCCCTTCCTGAAAGCCGCCGAGCGGCTTGGCGTCGAACCCCGGTTCTGCCTGGCCCTCGAGGACTCCCACATCGGCGTCCGGTCGGCGTCGGCGGCCGGCATGATGACCGTCATGGCCCCCGATCTGATGGCGCCGACGGAGGACATTCGCGCGCTCTGCGTCCTTGTCGTCCATGACCTCCATGACGTCCGCGATCTGGTTCATACCCAATTGCGCAATTAGCTACGCACGTCCTTCTCCCCTTGCGGGAGAAGGTGGCCGGTCGGAGACCGGTCGGATGAGGGGTCACGCTCAACTCTCCGCGCACGATCCAACCGCTCTAACCCGATAGGCCTATCGACCCCTCATCCGACCCTGCTCCGCAGGGCCACCTTCTCCCGCAAGGGGAGAAGGAAAAACTGGAGGCACGCAGGTTGGGTACGGCCACTAGTTCGCGCCAGCGCGTGGATTTCCAGGAGCGCGCCATAGCCACCACAACTCGCGTGACGCCGTTCTCCGACTGGTACATCCTGCCCTGGAGGCTTCCGGGGGGAAGGCATGGACGGCGGACGAAACCAACCGACGGTCAGCGGACCCGAGCCCTCGGGTTTGTCGACGCTGTGGGCGCGGCTCAAGGCCGCGCTGGCCGCGTTGCGGCCGAGGCCCGCCAACCCGGCGCCTCGCCAGAAGGTCACCCGGCGGGCGACCAAGGCCCGTCGGGACCCGGCGGAGGCGGCCGAGGTGAAGGCCTGGCGCAAGGTCCATGGACGCCCGGCGATTTGGATGGCCCCCTTCTTCCTGTTGTTCGCCGCCCTCTATGCGGTCCCGCATCTGGCGCTGGCGATCCAGCCGCAGGCGCCGCGCAGCCTGATCACCGCCCTGGTCGCCGCCTTGCCGGGCTGGGCCGAACCGCTTTCGGCGATGCTGGCCGGGTGGCTGTGGGCGCCATGGTGGCTGGGGGGGCTTGGCCTGCTCTTCCGGCTGCGGGCCGCCTGGACGGCCGGTAAGGCCATACTCGACGCCGTAGGCTGGGGGATGGCCGCCCTGGTGGTCGAGGGGGGCGCCTGGCTGTTCTTTGGCCGCGACGCGCTGGAGGCCTTCAGCGTGGCGGAACAGACCGGCGCCTGGCGGCTGCTGGCGGCGGAATTCATCTTCCTGTTCCTGACCGCCGTGCTGTTCGGGCCGAACACCTACCAGCGCGTCCGGTTCGAACAGAGCTAGAGCGGGTTACGGTGCGGGTTTCGGCGACACTGTGAAATGGCCACCGTCGATGGGGTCCGCGTCGCCCCTAGGCTGTCGCCAGGGCGTGGAACTCCATGATCGCGCCGTAGCCGCCCAGGCCGTAGCCGGCGGTGAGCTGTTCCAGCTCCAGCATGTTGTGCATCAGCAGGATGGCCACCGAGCCGTTGGTGGGATCGGCCTGCCACCAGCCGCCATAGGCGCCGGGCCAGCCCACCGTGCCCACCCCGCCCTTGCCGCGCATCACCGGGGCGGTGGCGGGATCCAGCGCCGTGGCGACCCCCAGGCCGAAGCCCGAGCCTGTCCCGAAGGTCGGCATGCCGAACATGCCGGCCCCCAGCCGCTGTGCGTCGGTGAGCTGGTTGGTGGTCATCAGGGCGCGCGTCTCCGGCGACAGCAGCTCCACCGACGGATCCACGAACATGCGGGCGAAGGCCAGGTAGTCGTCCACGGTGGACCAAAGGCCCGCCCCGCCCGAGGCGAATTCCATGTCGTCGGGGCGCTCAGGCAAGGCCACCCCGCCGGGCGGCGCGGCGAGCTTCTTCAGCTTGCCGGTCATGTCGAACCCGTAGAACCCCGCCCGGCGGTGGCGCTGCTCCGGCGGCACGGAAAACCCGGTGTCGGTCATGCCCAGGGGCTCGAACACCCGGTGGCGCAGCACCTCCTCCAGCGGCGCGCCCTCCATGCGGGCCAGCAGCAGGCCCAGCAGATCCGTGGACCGGCCATAGGTGAAGGCCGCCCCCGGCTGGCCGATCAACGGCAGGCCGGCCAGGCCTGAGATCCAGGCGTCGGGCGACAGTGGGCTGTCGAGATCGGGGCCCAGGGCCTCGCGGTGCGCCGCGTCGATGGGGCCGGACTGGAACCCGGCCTGGGTCAGGCCCGCGCGGTGAGTCAACAGATCATCGAAGGTGATCTGGCGGTCGGCGGGGACGGTGTCCTCCAGCGGCCCGTCGGGATCGCGCAGCACCCGCATCCGCAGGAACTCCGGCGCCACCCGGGAGATCGGGTCCTCCAGGGCGAAGCGCCCCTCCTGCAGCATCGTCAGGGCCGCGGCCGAAACGATCGGCTTGGACATCGAGGCGATGCGGAAGATCGAGTCCCGCTGCATCGGCAGGCCGGCCTCGA
>NZ_JAUSLW010000072.1 GCF_030645195.1 Phenylobacterium sp.
GGCGACGATGTAGAGAGCCAGGATCGGCAGGACCGCGCCGTTCATGGTCATCGACACGCTCATCTTGTCGAGCGGGATGCCGTCGAACAGGGTCCGCATGTCCAGGATCGAGTCGATGGCGACGCCGGCCATGCCGACATCCCCCTTCACCCGCGGGTGGTCGCTGTCGTAGCCGCGGTGGGTGGCCAGGTCGAAGGCGATGGAGAGGCCCATCTGACCGGCGGCCAGGTTGCGGCGGTAGAAGGCGTTGGAATCCTCGGCCGTGGAGAAGCCCGCATACTGGCGGATGGTCCACGGGTTGGTGAGGTACATGGTCGGGTAGGGGCCGCGCACGAAGGGGGCCAGGCCTGGATAGCCGGCCAGGTCGTCGAGGCCCTCGATGTCGGACGCGCCATAGGCGGGTTTCACGGCGATGCCCTCGGGCGTCTCCCAGGCGGGCGCGCTGGGGGCCGGGGCGGGTGCGGCCTCGCCGTCGAAGGGCAGGGTGGCGAAGTCGGGGAAGGCGCTCACGCGGCCACCTCATAGGGTTCGGCGAGACGGATGGGTTCGAGCGCCGGGCAATGGCCGTCGGGGCCGGGCAGGCGCGGCGAGGGAGTCTCGACGGCCCTGGGCGTCGCGCGCTCCACCTCCACCGGGGCCTGGCCGGGCTGCGGGAAGGCGGTGACGCCGACGATCTTCAGAGGGCCGGCGGCGAGGCGGGCCTCGCGCACCCTGGCGATCTCGGCGGCGACCTGGCCGTCGGCCAGGGCCGCGATCAGGCCGCCCCTGGCCTCGATGGCCTGGAAGGCGGCCCAGGCGGCCCGGGCGATCTCGTCGGTCAGGGCCTCGACATAGCCGGAGCCCGCCCCGGGGTCGGTGACGCGGCCCAGGTGGGCCTCCTCCATCAGGACCAGCTGGGCGTTGCGGCTTTGGCGCCGCGCGAAGGCGGTGGGCAGGCCCAGCGCGTCGGTGAAGCTCCCCAGGACGATGCTGTCGGCCCCGCCGATGGAGGCGCCGACGGCGGCGGCGGTGAGGCGCAGCATGTTGGTCCAGGGATCACGGGCCGCCAGCATGCGGTGGGAGGAGAGGGCCTCGACGCGCGGGGCGGCGGTGACGCCGCAGGCCGCGGTGACCCGCGCCCAGAGAAGCCGGGCGGCGCGCAGCTTGGCCAGGGTGGCGAAATAGTCGGCGTCCGCGGAGAGACCAAGAACGGTTCGCGCGAAGGCGTCCTGCATCGGCAGGCCGGCGCGGACCAGGGCCTTGGCGTAGGCCACCGCCGCGGCCATGGCGAAGGCCAGTTCGCCGGCCTCGCCGCCGCCGGCCTCGTGGACCACGCGGCCCGAGGCCAGGAACAGGCCCGCGTCCGGATAGGACTCGGCCAACCGCCGGGCGACGGTGGCGGCGGAGACCAGATGGCTCTCGATGGGGCCGGGGCTCTCGCCGGCTTCGGCGAAGGCGCTGAGGGGATCGAGGTGGAAGAACAGCTTGGCGGCCGGCGAACCCTTGGCGGCGGACGCCAGCCAGTCGGCGGCCTTGGGGCCCAGGAAGCCGGCGTCGAGGGCCACCGGGGCCAGCTCCAGCATGACGCCGTCCAGCACTTGGGCCAGCCCCTCGGCCGAGCCGACGGCGACGCCGGTCGCCCCGGTGGGATCGAGGCGGACCAGGGCCGAGGCCGCCCCCCCCTCCAGGTCCCTCATCAGGTCGGCGTTGGCGCGGACGGGATCGGGATGGGTGATGCGGCCGCGGATGTCCCAGGGACGCTCGGCGTCGAAGGGGCGCAGGGGGAAGGCCGGAGACCGGTCGGCGCCTTCGTAGAGCGGCGCGATCGGCAGGCCCTCGGCGGTGGTGCGCGTCAGGCTGTCGAAGGAGGCGTCCTTCAGGGTCTTCTCCACCAGGGCGCGCCAGTCGGCGGCGGTGACGGCGGGGAAGGCGGCGGCGAGGGCGGTCAGGTCAGTCATCGGGCCCCAGATGTGCCGCCTGCGTGGCCTCCGTCAAGTTCACGCCGGGTCAGCCGCTTGCACGTTTCCGCGTCTTGTTTATACGTTGTAAAAATAAGATCCAAAACGCATTACCAGAGGAAACCTTGCCCATGGCCCTGCCGCCCATTCTCGCCGAGCGTCTGCGTATTCCGGTGATCGCCTCGCCGCTGTTCATCATCTCCGGCCCGGAGCTGGTGATCGCCCAGTGCAAGGCGGGTGTCGTGGGCTCCTTCCCGGCGCTGAACGCGCGCCCGGTGAGCCAGCTGGACGAGTGGCTGGCCCAGATCACCGAGGAGCTGGCCGACTGGGACCGCAAGAACCCCGACCGCCTGTCGGCGCCCTACGCTCTTAACCAGATCGTCCACAAGACCAACAACCGGCTGGAGGAGGATGTGGAGCTGGCGGTGAAATACCGCGTGCCGATCACCATCACCTCGCTCGGCGCGCAGCAGGCGGTCAATGACGCGATCCACTCCTATGGCGGCATCGTCCTGCACGACGTCATCAACGACAAGTTCGCCCGCAAGGCCGTGGAGAAGGGCGCCGACGGCCTGATCCCGGTGGCGGCCGGGGCCGGCGGCCATGCCGGCGGCCTGTCGCCCTTCGCCCTGATCCAGGAGCTGCGGGAGTGGTTCGACGGCCCCATCGCGCTGTCGGGCGCCATCGCCAACGGCCGCGCCATCCTCGGCGCCCAGGCCATGGGGGCGGACCTGGCCTATATCGGCTCGGCCTTCATCGCCACCCAGGAGGCCCGCGCCGTCCAAGGCTACAAGGACATGATCGTCGAGAGCACCGGGGAGGACATTGTCTATTCCAACCTGTTCACCGGGGTGCACGGCAACTATCTGCGCCCCTCCATCGAGCGCGCCGGCCTCGATCCCGACAACCTGCCCCAGGCAGACCCCTCCAAGATGAACTTCGGCTCCGGCGGCAACCAGGAAGCCAAGGCCTGGAAGGACATCTGGGGCTGCGGCCAGGGCATCGGGGCGGTGAAGTCGATCCCCACGGTCGCCGAACTGGTGGACCGCCTGGCCGCCGAATACGAGCAGGCCAAGGCCGAGCTCGCCGCCAAGACCGCGCTGACCACCGGCCGCGTGCTGATGGCCGCCGAGTAGGGGCCGAGCTGCGTCAGATCTGGAGCAGGGCGGCGATCTTCGCCCTGACTTCGGCCAGAACGGCCGGCGCCACCGCGCCGCGCCGCCTGGCTTGGCGCGCCCGCCAGTCGAGGCTCTTGACCTGATCGGCGAGGATCACGCTCGGCGGCTCCTGGCTCACGACCACCTCGAAGGCATAGCCCTTGATCCGCGAGGTCATGGGGCAGCAGATCATCATGCCGCGGGGGCCATTGTAGCGGGCGGGTGAAAGAACCAAGGCGGGGCGATGGCCCGCCTGCTCGTGGCCGGTCTGGGGATCGAATTCGAGCCAAACGACGTCGCCGGCCTCCGGCACATAGCCCGCCACTACCAGGTCTCCCGACCCACCGGTGCGCCGAAGTCTATCTCCTCGGGGAAGGTCTCTTCGGCCATTCCGGCGAGAAGCTGGTCGAGATCGTATCGCGGCGACTGAACGGGCTCGATGATCACCCGCCCATCCTCCTCACGCACCTCGACGGCCTGATCCACGGACAGCGAGGCTGCGGCCATGACGGAGGCTGGAATCCTGACCGACGCGCTATTGCCCCACTTCTTGATCTGAACTCGCATAGCGTTCCTTCGTATCGACAATGTAGACACTTTGCCAAACAAGAGGATGTGTCAACCTTGTATCGACATCGAAGGCTCAGCTCCCGGTCGAGGTGTACTTCGAGACGCCGAAGCGCCAGGCCAGGAGCGACAGGCCCAGGAAAATGAAGCCCGCCAGGGGCGCGACCGGCAGGAATTCGTCGGGCGCGCCCAGGGGGTCGCTGCGGCCCAGGATCGCCAGGACCGGGAAGTAGGCGACGCAGGCCAGGGGCACGATGAAGATCAGGAAGGTCCGCAGCCAGCGTGCATAGAGGCTGATGGGGAGCTGGCCGGCATAGACCCCGCCGTAGGTCAGGGCGTTGACCGCCTCCAGGCTCTCCACAGTCCAGAAGGCCAGCACCGCCTGCAGGACGAAGAGGGCGCTGAACAGGGCCACCCCGCCGGCCACGGTCCACAGCGCCAGGGCGATGGCCTGGGGCGTCCAGACGAAGTGCAGCATCTGGGTGGCGACGGCCAGGACGATGGCGGCCTGGAAGAACCGGCCGAACCGGCTGATGCGGAAGTCGTGGCCCACCAGCTGCAGGGCCGCCGAGCGGGGGCGGAGCAGCAGGCGGTCGAAGGCGCCGGTACGCACGAAGTCGCTGCCGAACACGTCAAAGCCTCGGGTCAGGAAGTCGGCGAAGGCGAAGCTGACGCCGACGAAGGCGTAGAAGAACATCACCTCGCCAAGCTCCCAGCCCTTGATCGCCCCGAAGCGGTCGAACAGGGCCCAGATGGAGACGATCTCGATGGCGGTGGAGGCGAGCTGGCCCACCGTCAGCATCAGGGCCGAGGCCGGATACTGCATCTGGCTGCGCATGGAGGCCGCGAAGTAGCGGCCAAGCAGGGCGAGCGCGTTCATCGGCCTAGCCTCCCTGCACTTCGAGGCGGGCCATCACCCGGCCGAGCCACCACCGGCCCAGGGTGACAAGGGTGGTGATCCAGAACAGCTGCAGCCCGATGCCGACCCAGGCCATCTGGCCGGCCAGGGCGCCGAAATAGATGCGGTTGGGGATGTCCAGCGTGCCGGCGAAGGGCTGGACGAAGAGGAAGGTGCGGAGGTTGTCGGGATAGAGGGCCAGGGGCAGCAGGTTGCCGGTGAAGACGATCACCAGGGGCTGCATCAGGATGTTGACCCCGCGGGCGTTCAGGGTCGCCACCACGACGATATTGATCAGCATGATGATGGCGCAGGCGAGCGCGATGGCCAGGGCCTCCGAGAGGGCGAACAGCAGGGCCGCCGAGAGGCTGGCCGGCGGCCGCCAGGCCCACTGGCCCTGGCCGATCAGGGGCAGGACGATCCCGGCGGCGAGGATCATCAACGCGACGCGGGGCGCGAGGCGGGCGGTCATCCAGCCGGCGGCGCGGACATACCAGAGGGCGTAGGGGTCCACCGGGCGCAGGCGGTCATAGCTGATGGCGCCGGTGCGGACGCCGTCGGCGATCTCCGGATCTCCAACCCACGGCATGACGGCCAGGAGCCCCTGGGCCAGCCAGGTGTAGGTGACGGCCTGGGAGAGGCTGATGGGGCTGGCCGCGGCCGCCTCAGGGGCGCCGAGATAGAAGGCGGCCAGGACCATGACGTGGACCGCCCCGAACCAGCACTGGGTGAAGAAGCCGGCGAGCGCCGCGGCCCGGTACTGCATCATCAGCAGGAAGCGCGAGCTGAAGGCCGCGGCGTAGGGGCGAAGCGCGTCCACGGCTCACGCCTCGTTCGCGCCGTGCAGGTCGTAGAACCTGGCGATCACTTCCTCGATCGCCGGCTGCTCCACATGGATGTCCTCCACCGCGTGGCGGGCAGTGATGGCGGCGATCAGGGCGGGCGCGCTGGTGATGCGCGGATCGAAGGCCAGCTCCAGGGAGCGGCCGTCCCGGTTGCGCACCTCGACCCCCGGAAGGTCGAGGGCCGGCGCGTCCTGGGCGAAGTCCACGAACAGACGCCGCTCGGCCAGGACATCGGCGCGCAGGGCTTCGAAGGGACTGTCGGCCAGCACCCGGCCATGGCCGATGACGATCACCCGCTGCGCCAGGGCCTCGATGTCGTGCATGTCGTGGGTGGTGAGCAGGACGGTGACGCCATGCTCCTGGTTCAGCTTCTTGACGAACTCGCGCACCGCCAGCTTGGAAGGGGCGTCCAGGCCGATGGTGGGTTCATCGAGGAAGAGGATGGAAGGCTCGTGCAGCAGGGCCGCGCCGATCTCGGCGCGCATCCGCTGGCCCAGGGAGAGCTGGCGCACAGGCTGGTCCAGCAGCTTCTCCAGCCGCAGCATCGCCACCAGTTCGTCGCGGGTCGCCTTGTAGCGCTGGGGATCGACCCGATAGATGTCGCGCAGCAGATCGAAGCCATCGATCACCGGCAGGTCCCACCAGAGCTGGGTGCGCTGGCCGAACACCACCCCGATGCGGGCGACGTGCTTGATGCGGTCGGCGTAGGGGACCAGACCCTCGATCTCCACGCGGCCGGAATCGGGCCGCAGGATGCCCGACAGGATCTTGATGGTGGTGGACTTGCCCGCCCCGTTGGGCCCGATGAAGCCCAGCAGCTCGCCGCGCTCCAGGGAAAAGCTGACGTTCTTCAGGGCCTCGACCGTGCGCCAGCGGCGACGCACGAGTCCGCGCACGGCCCCGAGCATGCCGGGCGCGCGTTCGGCCACGCGATAGGTCTTCGCCAGGTCCTGAACCAGGATCTGGGGCATGGGGGCCGCCTTCGATGTCAAAGAAGAGGCGGGACGCTAGGAGCCGGCGTGAACCCCGTCAATGGCGCCGCTTCCCGATTTTTGACTCCGGCGCCAGGATGGCGACCGCCAGAGGGAGCGGCGGTCATGACCTTCACCAAGAAACTGCGCGAGCCGATCATGCGCGGGGAGATCACCTGCAGCGTCCGGATATGGCAGAGCCCGCGGGTGAAGGTCGGCGGCCGCTATCGGCTGGGGGCTGGCGCGGTGGAGGTGACCGCGCTTGCGCGGATCGATCTGGCCGACGTCACCCCGAAGCTGGCGCGGGACTCCGGCTTCGAGGGCGTCGTCGACCTGCTGAAGACCGCCAAGCATGGCCCCGGCGAGCAGGTCTATCTGGTGGCGTTCGAATATCGGCCGGACCCGACGGCGTAGTTCAACTGGCGGCGAGGCCGGCGAAATGGGGCCAGACCCTGTCCACCGGGGCCCGGAAGGCTCCGCCCGGGGCGGTCAGGCGCCGTCGGCGAGGCCACCTTTTTGACTGGAGGCGGGAGCGCTCCGAACCTTTGCGCGCAAGGCTTTGCGGTCCTTGGGAGCTGTCGCCGAAAATTTTGCACGCTTGCGTCGGCGGCCGTCCTCTGCCACTGCGGATTCACTCACTTGAGATAGGGACGACAATGGCGACTGGTACTGTGAAGTGGTTCAACGCGACCAAGGGTTATGGCTTCATCGCTCCTGAGGGCGGTGGCGGCGACGTTTTCGTCCACATCTCGGCGGTTGAACGCGCGGGCCTCGGCGGACTGAACGAAGGTGACAAGGTCAGCTTCGAAGTCGAGCGCGACCGCAAGAGCGGCAAGGATTCCGCGGCTCAGCTGCAAATCCTCTAGTTCTGGATGGCGGGGCCGCCGGTTTCCGGCGCGTCCCGCCTCTTGATCCTTTCCGATCTGATCCACCGGGCCTTGGCGCCGGTGTTTTTTGACGTCCCGATGTCGGCTACGGCGGCGCGCCCTTGGCGGTGTCGCGGCGGGCCTTGCTCCTCTGGTTCTGACCAGAGGAACCCGGCGCGCGCGGAGAGGGTTCCGGCGCGCCGTTGGCCTCGGATGCTAGAGCAGGTCGCCGCCGGCCGCCGCCGCCGTGGTGCCGTCGCGCTCATAGGCCTTGATCACGTTGCGGCCCACGGTCCAGCGGTGCACCTCGTCGGGCCCGTCCACCAGCCGCTGCGAGCGGATGTGAGTGTACCAGGCGGCCAGGGGCGTATCGGTGGAATAGCCGAGCGCCCCGTGCAGCTGGATGGCGGTGTCCACCACCTTGTGGACCATGTGGGCCAGGAACACCTTGGCGATGGAGTTCTCCTGCCGCAGGTCCATGCCGCGTTCGGCCTTGTAGGCGATGTGAAGCAGCATCAGGCGGGCCATGTAGAGCTCGCTGGCGCAGTCGGCGAGCATCCACTGCACCCCCTGGCGCTCCGACAGCTTCTTGCCGAAGGTCTCGCGCTGGGTCACATGGGCGGCGGCCATGTCCAGGGCCCGCTGGGCCATGGCGACATTGTGCATGCCGTGGCGTAGGCGGCCGTAGGCCAG
Organism: Phenylobacterium sp.; assembly: GCF_030645195.1. Taxonomy (GTDB): domain Bacteria; phylum Pseudomonadota; class Alphaproteobacteria; order Caulobacterales; family Caulobacteraceae; genus Phenylobacterium. Next base: position 7,935 of record NZ_JAUSLW010000072.1, read on the forward strand.
GCGGTGCTGGCCCATGTTGAAGCCCTGGCCCTCGCCGCCCAGCAGGTTCTCAGCCGGGAGCTTCAGGTCCTTGATCTCGATCTCGGAGTGGCCGCCGCCCATGATCTCGCTGAGCGGGCCGTGGACGGCCATGGTGCCGATGTCGCGCTTGATGACGTAGCCGGGGTTGGGCAGCTCGACGATGAAGGTGGAGTAGCGCTGGTGGCGCGGCGCGTCGGGGTCGGTCATGGCCATGACCACCGCCAGGTCGGCGGCGCTGGCGGCGGACGAGAACCACTTCTCGCCGTTGAGGATGTAGTTCTCGTTGCCGTCCTTCACCGCCCGGGTCTGCATGCCGGTGGCGTCGGCGCCGGCGGCCTTCTCGGTCATCGAGTAGCAGACGCGCTTGTCGCCGTTCAGCAGCGGCTTGAGGTACTTCTCCTTCTGGAACTCGGTGCCGTGCGCCAGCAGGGTCAGCATGGTGGCGTCGTCGGGACCCTGACTGTTCATCGACAGGGCGCCGAGGTGGCTCTCGCCCAGCTCCATCTGCACCAGGGCGTTGGCCAGGGGACCCAGGCCCATGCCGCCATATTCCTTGGGGATGAAGGGGAGCCAGAGGCCGGCGGCGCGGGCCTTGGTCCGCAGCTCGGCCAGGACGGTCTTGAAGGACTCCTTGTCCACCAGGCGCTTCTCGGCGGGGATGCACTCGTCGTGCACCCATTGGCGCACCTTGGCGCGGATGGCCTTGGCCTCCGCCGGAATCTCGAAGTCGATGGACATGGTCGGTCTCCGCCCTGTGGTTTTTCTGGTTGGGCGAGAGGGTCGGCCGATCGTGGACCTGGTGCAAGCCTGCCTTGGCGTCAAAGGCGCTCGGCCAGCGCCTCCAGGCTGCCCGCGAACCAGAGATGGCGGCCGCGGTTGGACTCGTAGACGAAGTCCCGCAGGGCGGTGCTGGCCGCCACGTGGGCCGAGATGTCGCCGACGATGACGAGGGCGACGCCGTAGTTGACGAACTTCTGGACGAACTCCCCGGCCAGGCGGGTGCTGAGGTCGAAGAAGTCGTCGCTCAGGCGCGCGGCGGGGAGGGCGATCGCCACGACATCGGAGCCATAGGCGTCGCCGATGATGTCGGTGGCGTCGCGGCCGGTGGAGAGGCGCGGACCGTCGGCGTCGCAAAGCCAGACGCGGGCGCCGTTCAGGATCTCGACGCCGCTCATGGCTCGGTCACGGCCTGGATCAGACGCAGCAGGTCGGCGGTGACCTTGGGGCCGCCGGCGATGACGATGCGCAGCCGGCCGCGCCGCGCGTCGTGCATCAGGTCCAGGCGGGCGGCGCGGCCGGGGTCCTGAGGTCCGTTGAGGTTGGCGGTGAGCAGGGTGGTCAGCCGGTGGACCGTGTCGGGATCGACGGCGTGGATATCCACCGTCGTGGCCACCTGCACCTCGCGGGTTCCCAGAACCTCCGGCTCGCCGACCGCGGCGGCCTCACCGGCCAGGGCCGCCAGGTCGCGGGCGGCGATGCGGTAGGACTTGCCGATCCGGGTGGCCGTCAGCCGGCCGTCGCGGATGTACTGGCGCACCGTCTTGGGATGCAGCTGTAGGCGGTCGGCCACCTGATCGACGGTGAACAGGTCCTGGCCGGGGTGGGGCGGGGTGGAGATCATGAGGATGCCCTAAAGCGGACCTATATTTGAGTCAATAGGGAAGAATAGGGAATAATATGGCGTGGTCGCGCTTTGGGGCGGGCGACCCCATATGGGCTTCACGGCCCGAGGTGGGCCGGCCATTTTCCAAGGACGTCTCCATGTCGATCTCCCTGCACCAGGCCTCGGTCCCCGTCTTCGTTCGAGGGCTGAAGGTTCTCTCCCAGCTGCTGGAAAAGGGCGCGGCCCACGCCGCCGAGACGGGGATCGACCCCTCCGAACTGATCGAGGCGCGGCTGGCGCCCGACATGCTGGCGCTCGCCGCCCAGGTGCAGCGGGCCAGCGACACCTCCAAGCTCTCGGGCGAACGCCTGAGCGGCGTCGCCTCGCCGAAGATGGAGGACACCGAGACCACCTTCCCGCAGCTTCAGGAACGGGTGGCCAAGACGATCGCTTATCTGGAGAGCCTTTCGCCGGCCGATGTCGACGCCGGCGAGGGGCGGACCATCACCCTGAACTTCGGACCGCTCAAGCCGTCGTTCACGGGCCCGGACTACCTGTTGGGTTTCGCCTTGCCGAACTTCTATTTCCACGTGGTCACCGCCCACGACATCCTGCGCCACAAGGGCGTGCCGGTGGGCAAACGCGACTATCTCGGATCCATCTAGGAGCCTCCATGACCGCCGCCGCCTCCGAGATCGTCCTGCCCGGCCTGGTGCGCCGGCGGCTGAGCGCGGCGGCGGCGGAGCTGTTGCCGGGGGGCGGGGAGGTGTTCTCCACGCCGCTCGGCGAGCCAGCCCTGGCGGGGTCGGACTCGATCTCCTGGCGCGTGTTCAAGAACCCCATCGCCTTGTTCATCGGCGGGGTGGCCGCGGTGATCCTGGAGTTCGCCGAGCCCGGGGTCCGCTCCGGAGTCTGGGACCATTCCAGCTTCCGCCGCGATCCCGGCGGCCGCCTGCGGCGCACCGGTCTGGCGGCGATGATCACGGTCTACGCCGCCCGCAGCCGGGCCGAGGCGATGATCGAGGGGGTGCGTCGGCGGCACGATAGGGTGGAGGGCTACACCCCCGGCGGGGCGGCCTACCGCGCCAACGACCCGCTGCTGCTGGACTGGGTGCAGGCCACGGCGGGGTTCGGCTTCGCCCAGGCCTACAGCGCCTATGCCCGGCCGCTGAGCGACGCGGCGCTGTCGCGGCTCTACGCCGAGGGGGCGCCGGCGGCGCGGCTCTACGGGGCCGTGGGGGCGCCCACGGACGTGGCCGGGATGAGCGCCCTGTTCGCCGCCATGCGGCCACGGATGGAGGCCTCGCCCTTCGTCTTCGAGTTCCTCGACATCATGGCGACCGCCGACCTGCTGCCGGGCCCCCTGCGGCCGTTGCAGGGCCTGCTGGTGCGGGCGGCGGTGGAGATCGTCCCGGCCGAGGTCCGCGACATCCTCGGCCTCGACCGCCGCTGGGACCTGAAGCCCTGGGCGCGGGCCCTGGTGAGGACCCTGGGCGGCCTGGCCGACCGCATCGTCGTCGAGGACGGCCCGCCGGCCCTGGCTTGCCGCCGGCTGGGCCTGCCGGCCAACCATCTCTATCGACCCTGAGACTTGTCGAGGCCGCGCCCGGGTTCTACAGCACAGCTCCTCGAAACCGGTCCGGGATGCCCGCCATGAATGTTCGCGACGCCAATGGCGCCCTCCTGGCCGAGGGCGACTCCGTCACCCTGATCAAGGACCTCAAGGTCAAGGGGACCTCGGTGACGCTCAAGCGCGGCACCCTGATGCGCAACATCCGCCTCACCGATAACGAGGACGAGATCGAGTGCCGCGCCGAGAAGGTGAAGGACCTGGTCCTGAAGACCGAGTTCGTGAAGAAGGCTTAATCGCAGACGCTCATTGACCGCGCACCTTGGCGTCATCCCGGACGGCCGCTAGGCCGATCCGGGACCCAGGGGCCCCGCGCGCCGCCCCTGGGTCCCGGCTCTCCGCTGCGCTGCGGCCGGGATGACGAGCGGGGGCTTGGCCGCGGTCCTTAATCCCGGCCGAGCTCCAGCCCCTGCAGGCAGCCCTCCGCGCGCCAGTCCTCCAGCACCTTCACGAAGGCGATGGGCCCAGCGCCATAGGAGCCGTTGCGGGCGGCGAGCGCCGAGGGCTTGCCCTCGTTGTTGTAGTAGCCGGGGGTACACTCCTCGAGGAACCTCTGGCGCAGGATGGCCAGGGACTCGATGGTCGCCACCCAGTCGGCCTCCGCCTGTTCCGAGGCCTCGACGGTGCGGACCTGGTGGTCCAGGGCGTGGCTGACGATGTAGGCGAGGTGCTTGGACTGCTCGTTCATCATGTGCGGGAAGTTGGCGGTGAAGCCGGACTGCGCGTTGGAGAAGATGAAGCAGTTGGGGAAGCCCCGGGCGTGCATCCCGTGCAGGGTGGAGAGACCGTCCTTCCACTTCTGCGTCAGGGTCAGGCCGCCCTTGCCGTGCAGTTCGTAGCCGGCGCGGCGGGTATAGTCGGTGCCCACCTCGAAGCCGGTGGCGTAGATCAGGCAGTCCAGCTCATAGTGCTTGCCGTTGGCCCAGACCCCGGTCTCGTCGATCCGCTCCACGCCCATGCCGTTGGTGTCGATCAGGTGGACGTTGGGCCGGTTGAAGGCGGCCAGGTAGTCGTCGTGGAAGCAGGGGCGCTTGCAGAACTGGTTGTAGTAGGGCTTCAGGGCCTCGGCGGTTGACGGGTCGGCCACCACGGCGTCCACGCGGGCGCGGATCTGCTCCATCTTCTTGAAGTCGGCCAGCTGCATCAGCTCGGCGGGATCGACCTGGCCGCCGGCGGTCTCGGCCCGCTGGCGGGCCATGAGGCCGAGATTGCGGATGATGTCGGTCCAGCCGTCATTGACGAGGTCCTGCTCCTGCCAGCCGCCGGAGAGCAGGATGTTGAAATTGTCCATCCGCTGCTGCTGCCAGCCGGGCTCAAGGCTGGCGGCCCAGGCCGGATCGGTGGGGGTGTTGTTGCGAACATCGATGGAGGACGGCGTGCGCTGGAAAACAAACAGCTCGCCCGCGCCTTCGCCCAGGTGCGGCACGCACTGCACGGCGGTGGCGCCGGTGCCGATGATGCCGACCCGCTTGCCCTTCAGGCCGCTCAGGCCGCCGAAGGAGTCGCCGCCGGTGTAGTCGTAGTCCCAGCGGCTGGTGTGGAAGCTGTGGCCCTTGAAGCTGTCGACGCC
>NZ_JAUSLW010000077.1 GCF_030645195.1 Phenylobacterium sp.
AAGACCAAGTTCGAGAGCGGCACCGGCTGGCCGAGCTTTTTCGCCCCCCTCGACGAGGCCCACGTGGTGGCGGTGAAGGACGTCAGCTACGGGATGATCCGCATCGAGACCCGCTGCGCCCGCTGCGACAGCCACCAGGGCCACGTCTTCCCCGACGGCCCGCCGCCGACCCGGCTGCGCTATTGCATCAATTCCATCTCCCTGGAGTTCGCGCAGAACGGCCAGCCCCTGCGCGATCCGCTGCAGCGAGGCGACAACAAACACCTGGCCAGCGCCTAGAGCCCCAGTTCCGCCGCCGCGATCTCGGCGATCTGCAACGCGCCGGCGGGGTTGTCGCCGTCCGAGAGAAACCAGGAGGCCGACAGCCCGGCATAGGCCAGCAGCCATTGCAGGATGCGTGCGGGCTCCAGGTCCCCGGCCTGGGCCACCACCTGGACCTGCCGGGCGATGCGGCCGGGCGCGACCGCCGTGGCGAGGTCCGGGTTGCACAGCAGGTTGGCGTAGTCGTAGCCGCGGTCACCGATCAGCCCCTTCGGGTCGATGGCCAGCCAGCCGAGCTCTCCGAAATCCAGGAAGTTGCCGTGGTGGGCGTCGCCGTGCAGGACGCAGACCTCGCGCGGGTCGGCCAGCAGCCGCTTTGACATGGCGTGGGACTTGGCCAGGACGCCGCCATGGCCGTTGGCGGCGGGGCCGAGCGCCCGGAACCAGTCGGGCAAGGGGTTCAGGCTCGACGGAAGGCGCCCGGGCCGGGGCGCGTGCAGCCCGTCCAGGGCCGCGCAGATGATGCGGCTGGCCTCGTCGTCCCGACCGGACCGCGCCATGTCCGCCAGCGAGCCCGTGCCCATGGCGCGGACCATCAGCAGGGCCTCGCCCTCATGGGCCAGGACCGGGGCCGCCCCCTGCCCGTCCCACCAGGCCATCAAGACGCCGCCGGCGATCTCCTCGGGCGCGTGGCTGACCTTGAGCATGGCGGCCACACCATCGCGGCGGACAGGCAGGAGCCGTCCTCCAAGGCTGGTGAACGGCGCCCCGTCCGGGGTCAGGCGCCAGCGGTCGATCCAAGCCGGGAAGACATCCCCGGTCACCCCGGCGGCCCTAGGCCTGATCGCCCGAGGACGGGCGGCTAGCTCCGTGCGACTTGGCCCGATGTGCGATGGCGCCCCTGGGCAGGGGATGGTCGTCGCCGTCGTTCCACATCAGGTGGTGCAGGATCTGGAACAGGAAGGCCGTTGACCAGCCGATCAACAGCATGCCGTTGATGGCCTCCAGCACGCCCACGATGCGCCAGCGCTCGGGCAGGATCGCGCCGGTCTCGCCAACGGTGGAGTAGGAACTTGTGGAGAAATAGAGCGCCTGCTCCAGGGACTCGAGCATGCCCATCTT
>NZ_JAUSLW010000081.1 GCF_030645195.1 Phenylobacterium sp.
CAGATGGAATGCTGGATCGCCATGCACGAGAACCTGAAGGGCAGCCGCCGCATGCGGCTGATGTTCGACCATCTGGTGGCGGGACTCGGCGGCTATCTCGCGGAGGGGCGATGACCGGCGGCTGCCTCTGCGGCCAGGTGCGCTACGAGGCGCGGGGAACGCCGCTCAATGTGCGGGCCTGCCACTGCACCCTGTGCCAGAGGTCGACCAGCGCGCCCTTCTTCGCCCGCGCCATGTTCGCCGCCGATGATGTCAGCTGGAGCGGCGAGACCCTGGACTACCCCACCTCCGAGCGGGTGATGCGCCGCTCCTGCGTCCGCTGCGGGACCCTGGTGTTCGCGCAGCCTAAGGACGCGCCGGCCCGGATCGCCGTCAGCCTGCCGACCCTCGACGATCCCGACGCCCTGGCCCCCGACATGCACATCTTCACCTCCACCAAGCGCGTCTGGCTGGTCCTCGACGACGGCCTGCCGCAATATCTGGAAAGGCCCCCCGCATGAGCCGGCTGCCCAGCTTTCCCATCCAGGGCGGCTGCGCCTGCGGGGCGATCCGCTATGAGCTGCGCGCCCCGCCGATCGCGGTCTATACCTGCCATTGCGCCGACTGCCAGACGCTCACGGCCAGCGCCTTCTCCATGGCCATGCCGGTCTTGCGCAAGGACTTCCAGATCACCCAGGGGGAGCCCGCGACCTGGCTGCGCAAGGCCAAGTCCGGAACCGTGATCCCGCAGCGCTTCTGTCCCGACTGCGGGACCCGGGTCTTCACCGAGCCGCCGGGCGGACCGCATTCCCTCATCATCCGCCCCGGCACGCTGGACGATACGAGCTGGCTGCACCCGGTCTCGGCCTTCTGGGTGTCCAGCGCCCAGCCCTGGGTGACCTTCGACGACGACGTCCTGCTGTACGAGACTCAGCCGACGGACTTCGCCCCGGTGATGAAGGCCTGGAAGGCGTGGGTGAACACCCCCTAGCTGTCATCCCGGTTTCCGCGCCTGCGGCGCTGCATGCGGGATGACACCGAGTGGAAACGAAAGCGGCGGCCCCGTCGCCAGGGCCGCCGCTTGGAAACTCGGAGGTGTCGAAGACCTTAGTCTTCGGCGGCTTCCGGAGACGCTTCGGAGGCCTTGGCGCCGCCAGTGTAGGAGCGTTCGGCGATCCGGGCCGACTTCCCGCGACGGTCGCGCAGGTAATAGAGCTTGGCGCGACGGACGACGCCGCGACGCTTCACCTCGATGGATTCGATCATCGGCGAGTGGGTCGGGAACACCCGCTCCACGCCTTCGCCGAAGGAGATCTTGCGGACGGTGAAGCTCTCGTTGATGCCGCCGCCCTGACGGGCGATGCAGACGCCTTCATAGGCCTGAACGCGCTCGCGCTCGCCTTCCTTGATCTTCACGTTCACGCGCAGGGTGTCGCCGG
>NZ_JAUSLW010000084.1 GCF_030645195.1 Phenylobacterium sp.
CCTTCGCCCGCCTCGTCCGAGCCAACCTCATGCACCGACGCGCACTCGACCAGCTCACCAGGCCCCCACCACCCTCGCCCACAGATCCAAGACAGCTGACCTTGGACCTGCGCCCAGCGTGAACCGGACAGCCGTGGGACAGGCCCGAGGATGACGATTGGGAAAGAGGGCGGGGGTGGTCTGTTCGTGACGTTCGTGAGGTTCGTGGTTCCATCTCTTCCAGCGGTGACGCCGCGAGGCCCATCAGATCGTCCACGAACCACACGAACGTCACGAACAAGGGGGGCAGGGCGCTTTCCAGGCTGTAAGACACGGCAAACCCACGGCCCGAGGATTCCATGAGCCGCCTCTGGAGCGACCTGACCCACACCCTCTCGCCCTATGTCCCGGGCGAGCAGCCGCAAATCGCCGGCCTCATCAAGCTCAACACCAATGAGAGCCCGCTCGGCCCCTCGCCCAAGGCCCTGGCCGCCGTCGCCGCCGAGGCCCGCGACACCCTGCGCCTCTATCCGGACCCGCAGGCCACCGCCCTGCGCCGGGTGCTGGCCGCCTATCACGGCCTGGAGTCGGCCAACGTCTTCGTCGGCAACGGCTCCGACGAGGTCCTGGCCCACGCCTTCGCCGCCCTGCTGAAGCACGAGGCGCCGTTGCTGTTCCCCGACATCAGCTACAGCTTCTATCCGGTCTACAGCCGCCTGTTCGGCATCGAGGCGGAGACCATCCCCCTAGACGACGCCTTCAACATCCGCGTCGCCGACTACCGCCGCGCGGCCGGCGCCATCATCCTGCCCAACCCCAACGCGCCGACCGGCGTGGCCCTGCCGCTGGCCGATATCGAGACCCTGCTGGCCGACCACCCGAACGCCCCCGTGGTGATCGACGAGGCCTATGTGGACTTCGGCGCCCAGACCGCCATCCCGATGATCGCCACCCACGACAACCTGCTGGTGGTCCGCACCTTCTCCAAGAGCCGGGCGCTCGCCGGCCTGCGGGTCGGCTATGCCCTGGGCCATCCCGACCTGATCGCGGCCCTGACCCGGGTGAAGGACAGCTTCAACTCCTACCCCCTCAGCCGCCCCGCCCAGGCCGGCGCCATCGCCTCGGTGCAGGACGAGGGCTATTTCCAGGCGACCCTGGCCACCATCACCGCCACGCGTGCCAAGCTGGTGGAGGGCCTCACCGCCCTGGGCTTCGAGACTCTGCCGTCGAGTGCTAACTTCGTCTTCACGAGACACCCCGACCACAGCGGCGCGGCCCTGGCCGCAGCCCTCCGCGAACGCGCCATCCTGGTGCGCCGCTGGGACGCGCCGAGGATCGGGGAGTATCTGCGGATTACTGTCGGGACGGAGGAGCAGTCCGGGAGGTTGCTGGCGGCGCTCGCGGAGATCCTGTGCGCTTAGAACCGGCCCCGCAGATCCTTCACCAGCACCATCAGATGATACGGATCGCTCGACGAGGCCACGAAATCGAACCGCTCGTAGAAGCCTTTGGCCTCGTCATCCTTGGCATGAACGACAAGCGCCCGGATGCCGGCGATCCCGGCGGCCTGGAGCGTGCGCAGGCTGGCGTCCTTCAGCAATCCGGCCCCGAGCCTGCGCCCCTGCCATTCCGCGGCCACCGCTAGCCGGGCCAGGAGCATGATCGGAACCGGATGCCGCGCCAGGCCCTTCACCAGTCGCTCAGGCGCGTCATCATAGTCCACCTGGCCCACCGCCAGGCTGTAATAGCCGACAATCTTGTCCCCGTCGGTCGCCACATAGGTCGTTGACGCGCCGGCCTGCTGGCTCTGGAGCGCGTGGCGCACCAGGAACCGGTTGAGCCCCTCCTTGCCACAGTCGAAGCCTTCGACGACGTGCTCGCGCCGCAGCTTCTCGATGCGCAGGCCGCTCATCCCTTTTCGGAAGTCTCGAACACGCTCGGGGTTTCCAGCAGTTCGATCAGCCGGGGCAGGGGGCGCGCCGGCGCATCGAGCGCCGCCTGGAACGCCGCCCACTGCTCGGCGTCGAGCCCGAAATGCTGGCGATCCGGCAAGGTCTCCGCCGCCCGCGCCAGGGCGCTCTCCAGCACGAATTCGCTCACCGACCGCGAACTCGCCGAGGCGGCGGTCTGCAGCACGCGCTTGGCGGCGGCGGTGAGGCGGAGGTCGAGCTTTTCGGTGCGAGAGGCGGGGCTAGTCATGTCGGTGTCCTCGATCACAGCGAGGATACTCGCCCGACATTGTCGTGACAAGCGCGCAAGGCGCCGTTCATCCTGGCGAAAGGGGAGGGGGTAGCCCGTTCGTGTGGTTCGTGAGGTTCGTGGTTCCAATTCTTGAAGCCGCGACGCCGCGAAGGCCCATCAGATTGTCCACGAACCCCACGAACCCCACGAACCAGGAGCCTCAACCCTGCGCCTCATCCAACCCCGCCCACATCTCCCCGCAGTCGAGCATCGTCCCGGTCTCCATCGCCTGGTCGATGGCCATCACCGTCAGCCCCGCCTCCATGGCGTCGAACGGCGTCACCGGGAACGCGACCCCGGTCTCCAGCGTCGCCAGAAGGTCCCGCGCCATGGCCTGGTCGGCCCCGTTGTGGCTGTCGGCGGTGACCCCGCCATAGTCGATCCGCTCCGGCTTCTGGCGGCTCAGCGTGCGGCGGATCATCAGCTTGTTGCGCACCAGGTCGGCGATCAGGGTGGCGTCGGTCCCGGCCACGTACCAGCGCCGCTCGGGCAGGCTCACATGGCTGTTGGCGTGGAAGGACAGCCGCACGCCGTTCTCGTACTCCACCATGGCGGTCTGGTGGTCGGTGACGTCCATGTCGCTCTCGAAGGCGTCGTTGGCGCCCATCCAGCCGGGGTTGGTGGCCACATAGGCCGGCGTCCCGTCGTCATAGGTGCGCGGCGCGCCCGCCCGCTCGGACCGGAAGATCTTGCGCCCGCCGAAGCTCGCCACCTTGGACGGCCGCGCGCCCACGATCCGCCCGAAGATATCGAAGTCGTGGCAGACCTTGTCCAGCAGGTAGCTGCCGCCCCATTCCTGCTTGCGCCGCCAGTTGCGGGCCAGATAGGCGCCGTGCTCGACGTTCAGGTGTTCGGTGGCGTCGATGGAGACGATCTCCCCCAGTTCGCCTGAGTCCACGCGCTTGATCACCTCGCGGACGATGGGCATGGAGCGCATGACCAGGCCGATGAACAGCGGCGGCCGGCCGGGCTCGGCCAGGGCGCGGGCGAGCGCATAGGTCTCCTCCACCGTGCGCACGATCGGCTTCTCGGCGAAGATCGGATAGCCGGCCGCCATGGCCAGGCCGAGATGGCGCATGTGCAGGTGGTTGGGCGTGCCGATCATCACCAGGTCATAGGGCCCGTCGGCCAGCAGGGCGCCGGGGGAGGGGTAGCTGACCCCCGGATCGATCCCCGCGGCGGCCAGGATCGGCGCCCCCACCGGCCCCGGGTCGACGTGGCCGGCCACCTCCAGGCTCCAGCCGACCTCCTTCATGGCCGCCAGCACGTGGGCGATCCGTTGGCCGAGGCCGATCACCCCGATGCGGTAGGTTTTCATTTGCCGTCCCCCCGTTTCCCGCTTGGCGCACCCTGCGGAATTCCGACACTATGGAGCTTCAGCCAAAAATCAAAAACGCGTTGGGGACGAGATGCACTACAAGGAACTCAAGCAGGCCTGGGCCGAGCTGACGGCCCCGGGCCAACCCTTCGAGATCGAGGAGATCGAGGTTCGCGGGAACCTGATCCGCAATTTCAAGAACGCCCCGCCCAACATCCGCGCCGTCTGGCTGTCCACCGCCGCCTATGGCGACCGCGACTACCTGGTCTACCAGGACGAGCGGATCACCTACGCCCAGGCCCATCAGAAGGTGAACGCCATCGCCGCCTGGCTCTGGGCCGAGGGTGTGCGCCCCGGCGACCGGGTGGCGATCGCCATGCGCAACTATCCCGAATGGATGCTGATCTACTGGGCCTGCGTCTGCCTCGGCGTCGCCTGCGTGGGCATGAACGCCTGGTGGGTCACCGACGAGATGGAATATGCCTTCAAGGACAGCGCCCCCAAGGTGGTCTTCTGCGATGAGGAACGCCTGGCCCGCATCCTGGAGCGCCCGGCCATGGCGCAGGGCGTCCGCCTCATCGTCACCCGCATGGCTGAGCCGCCGCAGGGCGTCCTGCCCTTCTCCGAGGTCACCCGCCGCGGCGGCGACATGCCCGACGTGCAGATCGACCCCGACGCCGACGCCTGCATCTTCTACACCTCCGGCACCACGGGCTTCCCCAAGGGGGCCCAGCTCACCCATCGCGGCTGCGTCGCCAACCTGATGAACATGGGCTTCTCGGGTCAGGTCCAGGGCCTGGCCACCATGCGGGCCAACGGAATCGATCCCGCCGCCGCCCCGGCCCCGGGCATCCCCGCCGGCCTGATCGTCACCCCCCTGTTCCACGTCACCGCCAACAACTGCGCCGCCTACGCGCTCACCGCCGGCGGCGGCAAGATGGTGCTGATGTACAAGTGGGATCCGGGCGAGGCCCTGAAGCTGATCGCGCGCGAGAAGATCACCGCCATGAGCGGCGTGCCCACCATGGCCCGTGAGGTGATCACCCACCCCGACTTCGCGACGACCGACACCTCCAGCCTGCTGTCGCTCGGCGGCGGCGGCGCCCAGCTGCAGCCCGACCTGGTGGCCAAGATCGATTCCGCCGTCGCCACCGCCCGGCCCAACACCGGCTACGGCATGACCGAGACCTGCGGCATCATCACCTCGGTGGCCGCCGACTTCTTCGTCGACAAGCCCGACAGCTGCGGCCCGGCCATGCCCACCTTCGAGGCCCGCTGCGTGGACGACGACGGCCAGACCGTGCCGCCCGGCCATGTGGGCGAGCTCTGGGTCAAGGGCGCCCCGGTGATCAAGGGCTATCTCAACCGCCCCGACGCGACGGCCGAGAGCATCACCAACGGCTGGCTGCACACCGGCGACGTGGCCCGCATCGACGAGGACGGCTTCATCTTCATCGTCGACCGCAAGAAGGACATGGTCCTGCGCGGCGGCGAGAACGTCTACTGCGCCGAGGTGGAGGCCACCTGCTATCGCCACCCCGCCGTGGCCGAGGTCTGCGTCTTCGGCGTCCCCGACGAGCGCCTGGGGGAGGAGGTCGGCGCCGCCGTCCTGCTCCGCCCCGGCCACAGCCTTACCGCCGACGAATTGCGGACCCACTGCATGACCCTGATGGCCAAGCACAAGGCCCCCCGCTACGTCTGGTTCCTCGACGAAGCCATCCCCCGCAACGCCTCGGGCAAGTTCCTCAAACGCGCCCTGCGCGAAAGCCTGAAGGTGGAGGACGCGGCCTAAGGCTCCGCCGACCTCCTCCTCGCCCCCGCTCGCGGGGGAGAGGTCGGGTGGGGGGGCCTCCGCGCAGCGGAGGTCTCTCGGCGCCGCCGCGCATTCGGCCCGCCTGCAAGGCCCTCACCCAACCTCTCCCGCAAGCGGGAGAGGAGCGCGTTGTGTCGTCCGTCTGCCCCCGCTCGCCGCGCCCCCGGAAAGGGCGTAGCCTCTCCGCTCGGGGCGCGGCGTTGCGCCCGATCCTGGAGGTTCGCATGTTCCTTCGCCTCGCCCTGGGCCTGGGGCTCCTGAGCCTGGCCGCCGCCCCCGCGTCCGCCGGAGTCTATCGCGGGCCGGGGCAGTACGTGGTGGTCTCCAGTTCCTACGTGGTCGGCGACGGCCCGGACGGCCGCCGGTCGGAGCACTATTACGGTCCGATCGAGGGTCCGTTCGACACCCGGCCGGCCTGCGAGGCCCGCGTCGCCGAACTGAAGGCGCAGCAGCAGGCCCGCGACGTCCTGGACGGCCACGCCCTCTTCATGTGCTACGCCCTAGACGCGCCCATGCCCGCCGACTCCGGCGTCTGGTGGCAGCCGCGGCGCAACGAATAGGCGGCGCCACCGCGACCGGCGGGGCGCGGCCTCCACAATTCGGGTCATCAGCCGCTTGTCAGGCCCCGGGGCCTGACCGAGGCTCCTCTCCAAACGCGGGAGGGTGGTCATGCGCGGTCTGGTGGGTCTTCGTCACGCGGCGTTCGTCGCCCTGGTCGCCCTCGCGCCCCTGGGGACCGCGCGGGCCGCCCCGCCGGAACCGGCGGCCTGCGCGGCCCTCAAGTCCGGGGCCGAGGCCGCGCTTTCGGCGACCTCGACGCTCTCGACCGGGCCGGTCTCCTATCCGGGGCTGGCCGACGCGCCGGGCTGCACCATCACCTTCAGCGGCACGGGCCAGGTCTTCGGGCCCAGCTTCCAGGCCGTCGGCGCCAAGCTGGACGCCATGCTCAAGGGCCAGGGCTGGACCCAGGACCACAACGCCGACGCCGATGGGCCCACGGGAACCGCCACCGGCTATCGCAAGGCGACCACCGCCGTGGCCGTCAGCGTCGGCTACGACACCCCCAAGGGGGTCTGCCGTGAGGACGCCCCGATGGCCAGCTGCCATCCGACCCCGGCTCAGATGTCCTACACCATCACCCTGGGCGCCCGCCCGGGCTCCTGAACCGCGCAATCCTCGGAGTCACGACCATGAAGCGTCTGCTGATCGCGACCGCGCTCGCCCTGCTGACCACCGGATCCAGCGCCTCGGCCATGGGCGGGGCGGGGATCATCCTGGATCCCAAATGCCTGTCGGACGCGGCCTGGGCCGTGGATCCGACCGCCGGACCCATCAAGTTCTTCGGCTGCCGGCCGGCCTCGGAGATCCCGGCGCCCGACGCCGACGGCTTCACCACCTACACCAAGCCCCTGGTCAACGGGACCGACGGCGGCTTCACCAGGGTCAAGCTCATCACCCTGAAGCAGCCCAATATCGTGGTCTTCAACGTGCAGGACAACGGCGGCGGCAGCGGCACCATGTCGGTCACGGTCACCGGCGTGCCGGGCCCGGACGGCGTCATGGAAACCGCCGGACTGACGGCGCAGTGATGAATATCCTCGCCGCCGGCCTCGCCCTGGCCCTGCAGGGCGCGCCCTATTACGAGGGCGTCGCCCGCGACAGCTTCGCCGCCTGGTCCTTCACCTCCGGCGTGATCGCCACCCAGGGGGCGGTGAAGACCACCTCGGTCCAGACCCTCTATGACAGCCCGACCGCCTTCAACGGCAATCCGACCCCGGTGGCCTGGTCGATCCACCAGGTGGCCTTCGACTGCCAGGCCAAGACCGCCACCTTCCTCAGCGGCGCCAACTACGCCAAGAGCGGCGGGCTCATCAACGCGGCCAACCCCAGCCCGGCCACCCCCTGGACCGACTACACGACCGGTTTCCAGCAATTGGCCGCCGAGGTCTGCGCGATGAAGGGTTAGACCCTGAGCACTTCAGAAGAGCCCATCTGAAGCGCCCAGGGTCTGGGAGAGGAGGGCCGCCGCTACACCATCCCGCGCGCCTCCGCGTCGCGACCGTGGACGATGCGATAGAGCGCGGGCAGGACCAGCAGGGTGAGGATTGTCGAGGAGATGATCCCCCCGATCACCACGCTCGCCAGCGGTCGCTGCACCTCGGCGCCGGCCCCGACATTGAAGGCCATCGGCACGAAGCCGAGGCTGGCCACCAGGGCGGTCATCAGCACCGGCCGCAATCGAGTCAGCGCCCCCTCGGAGATCGCGTCATCCAGGGGTCGGCCCTGGGCCACCAGGTTGCGGATGAAGCTGACCATGACGACGCCGTTGAGCACCGCGACCCCCGAAAGGGCGATGAACCCCACCGCCGCCGAGATGGAGAGCGGCAGGCCGCGCAGCAGCAGCGCCGCCACCCCGCCGGTGAGCGCCAGGGGCACGCCGGAGAACACGATGGCCGCGTCCTTGGCCGATCGGAATAGGGCGTAGAGCAGGCCGAAGATCAGCAGCAGGACCGCCGGAACCACGAGTTGCAGGCGCTTGGCCGCCGAGATCAGCTGTTCGAAGGTCCCGCCATAGGTGACCCAATACCCGCTGGGAATCTCCACTTCCGCGCCCACCTTCCGCTGGACCTCGCCGATGAAGGAACCCAGGTCGCGGCCCCGGACATTGGCGGTGACCACCACCCGGCGCTTGCCGTTCTCACGGCTGATCTGGTTGGGGCCGATCTCCACCTCGACCTTGGCCACGTCGGCCAGCGGGACGAAGCCGCGAGGCCCGTCCCCCGAGGCCGCCAGCGGAATGCGCAGGCGGCCGATCGCATCGACGTCGCGGCGCAGGTCTTCCGGCAGGCGCACGATGACGTCGAAGCGCCGGTCGCCCTCGAAGATCTGACCGGCGACCGCGCCGCCCAGGGAGGTGGCGACCACGTCCTGCACATCGGCGATGTTCAGGCCCAGCCGGGCGAGCGCCGCCCGGTCGGGGGTGATCTGCAACACTGGCAGGCCGGTGACCTGCTCGACGCCGACGTCCTGCGCCCCTTCCACACCGCCGACCACGGCCTCCAGCTGGTTACCGAGCTCCAGCAACTGGTCGAGATCGTCGCCGAACACCTTGACCGCCACGTCGGCGCGCACCCCCGACAGCAGTTCGTTGAACCGCATCTGGATCGGCTGGGTGAACTCGTAGTTGTTGCCGGGAACCTCGGCGACGGTGGCCTGCAGTTCCTCCACGAGCTTGGCCCGCGGCTTGCGTGGATCTGGCCAGTCCTTGCGGTCCTTCAGCAGGATGAAGGTGTCGGCGACCGACGGCGGCATGGGATCGGTCGCCACCTCGGCGGTGCCGATCTTGGCCACCACCCGTTCGACCTCCGGCAACGACTTTATCCGGGCTTCCAGGGCGGTCTGCATCTGGATCGCCTGGCTGAGGCTGGTGCCGGGGATGCGCAGGGCGTGCATGGCGATGTCGCCCTCGTCGAGATTGGGGACGAACTCCGAGCCCATGCGGCTGGCCGCGAAGCCCGCCAGCGCCACCAAGGCCACCGCGCCGGCCACGAAGGTCCCGCGCCGCCGCAGCGCCGTCTCCAGGACCGGCTGATAGAGGCGCCGGGCGCCGCGCATCACCGGGCTTTCCTTCTCCTCGACCTTGCCGGTCACGAAGAGCGCTACGGCGGCCGGGACAAAGGTGAGCGACAGGATCATCGCCGCGGTCAGGGCGATCACGACGGTGATGGCCATGGGGTGGAACATCTTCCCCTCGACCCCGGTGAGCGCGAAGATCGGCACATAGACCAGGGTGATGATCAGCACGCCGAACATCGAGGGGCCGATCACCTCGTCCGTCGCGGTGGCCGCCAGGCTGAAGCGTTCGTCGCGGCTCAGCACCCGGCCAAGCCGATGCTGGGCCTCGCCGAACCGCCGCAGGCAGTTCTCGACGATGATCACGGCCCCGTCGACGATCAGGCCGAAGTCCAGGGCGCCCAGGCTCATCAGGTTGCCCGAGACCCTGGACTGCACCATGCCGGTGATGGTCAGCAGCATGGAGAACGGGATGATGGCGGCGGTGATCACGGCCGCGCGGATGTTCCCCAGCAGCAGGAACAGCACGACGATGACCAGCAGGGCGCCCTCGACGAGGTTGGTCGCCACCGTCTTGATCGCGCGGTCGACAAGATCGGTGCGGTCATAGATCGGCACGGCGGTGACGCCGGGCGGCAAGGCCTTGGCGGCCTCCTCCAGGCGCGCGGCGACCGCGCGGGCCACGGTGCGGCTGTTCTCGCCCACCAGCATGAAGACTGTGCCCAGCACGACCTCGGCGCCGTTCTCTGTGGCCGCCCCGGTGCGAAGCTCCTCGCCCATGCCGACATCGGCCACGTCGGCGACCCGGATCGGCACGCCGCCGCGGTTGCTGACGATGACGCCCTTGAGGTCGTCGATCCCCGCGACCTGGCCCGGGACCCGGACCAGGTATTGCTCGCCGAACCGCTCGACATAGCCAGCGCCGATATTGGCGTTGTTGCGCTCCAGGGCCGAGATCACCTCGCTCAGGGTCAGCCCATGGGCCGACAGGCGCTCGGGCAGGGGGGTGACATGGTACTGCCGTTCGAAACCCCCGATGGTGTTGACCTCGGTGACCCCGGGCGTGTTGCGAAGTTGCGGCCTGATCACCCAGTCCTGCAGGGTGCGCAGGTCCTCGGGCGTATAGGGCCGCCCGTTCGGGCCGCGCGCGCCGGGCTTGGCCTCGACGGTGTACATGAAGATCTCGCCCAGGCCGGTGGAGATCGGACCCATCTCTGGCGCGACCGCGGGGGGTAACTGGCCGCGCGCGATCTGCAGGCGCTCGTTGATCAGTTGACGGGCGAAATAGATGTCGGTCCCGTCCTCGAAGACGGCGGTCACCTGGCTAAGCCCGTAGCGGGAGACCGAGCGCGTATATTGCAGGCCCGGGACGCCGGCGATGGCAGTCTCCACCGGGAAGGTGATCCGCTGCTCGGCCTCTAGGGGCGAAAAGCCCGGGGCCTCGCTGTTGATCTGCACCTGCACGTTGGTGATGTCGGGGGTGGCGTCGATCGGCAGGCGCTGGAAGCTCCAGACGCCAATGGCGGCGGAGACCAGGACCAGGGCCAGGACGGCCCACCGGAACCGGATCGAGAAGGCGACGATCCGCTCCAGCAGGGCTGGGGCGGCGGGCGTGGCGTCAATGGTCATGGCTGGCCCCTGACTTCTCGATGTCGGCGCGGATCAGGAAGGCGCCGTCCGCCACGTACTCGGTTCCGGGTTCCAGCCCTCCCAGGACCTCGGTCCATTCCGGGGTCCGGCGTCCGAGTTCGAGCATCCGGACCTCGTAGGTGTCGCCCACCTTGGCGAAGACCACGGTGAAGTCCCGGAAGCGCTGCAGGGCCTTGGTGCGCACCGCCAGCGGCGCGGAGGCCTCCCCGATCACGAAGGACCCCTCGACGCCCATGCCGGGCCGGAAGCTCTGCGCCGCGCCCGCAGGCAGGTGGACGTGGGCCATCAGGGTCTGGCTCGCCACGTCGGCGGTCGGCAGGATCGCCTCGACCTTGGCCTTCAGCCGGGCCTCGCCGGAGAGGGAACGCACCTCCACCGGCTGGCCCAACCGGATGCGTTCGGCGTCGCGCGGATAGACGAAGAACTCCGCGTGCAGCTGGGTGGGATCGGCGACGACGAACAGGGGCTGGTCGCCGGCCACGCCGCCGACATTGGCGGCCTTCTCGACGATCACCCCGCTGATCGGGGCGGGGATCGTATAGGCCTGCAGGCTGTGGCTGGACTCCACCCGGGCCATTGGCTGGCCCTTGCGGACCGACTGGCCGAGTTCTCCCCGCAGCATCAGGATCCGGCCCGGATACCAGGCCCGGACCTCGGCCTTGCCCTCCGGGGTGATCTCCACCCGGCCCGCCATGTCGATCAATTCGCCGATCAAGGCCGGCCCGGCGGTCTCGGTGCGGACCCCGCCGGCCTTGGCCGCCTCAGCCGAAATGGTCGTCCGTCCTTCGTAGGACGCATAGGTCCACTGGTGGCTTCGGCCACCCTCCACCGCCCGGACCTTGACGTCGAAGGAGTGGGGCTCGACCACCACGCCGGCTCCGCGCAGGTAGTCTTCGACGGGCGCGAAGGCGAAGCGGTCGACCTTGCCGCCAAGGCGGGTGAGTTCGACGCTCACCTGCGCCTGCCGGGGGTCGAGCGGCTTGTCCTCGCGATAGAGATAGACGTGGAACTCGGGCTCCACGCCGTCCTCGAAGATGGTCATCTCGACGGCGAACTCGCCATCGCGGAGCAGGCGGCCGCGATGCGGGCCGCGCTCGTAGTCGCCTGTCGGCGCGGCGTGCTCGCCGCCTTCGGCCTTGGCCGCGGGACGGTCTCCACAGGCGGCGAGCAATCCGCAGGCGAGGATGAGGCCGCCGAGGGCGCGGATGGGATAGACGGGCATCAGTGGCTCTCCGCGCTGGCGATGAGGGCGGCGTGGCGACCGGTCAGCCGGTCGAGGCGCACGTCATCTAGATGGATGGTCTTCAGGAGGTGGATCCTTCGGGCCTTGGCCTCGATGACCGCGCGTTGGGCGTCGGCGACCTCCAGATAGGTGAAGGCGCCGCCGCCGCGATTGAAGCCGTCGCGCACCATGGCCACCGCGCGTTCGGCGCTGGGCAGCACCTCGACGTCGATGCGGCGGACCTCGGCGAGCGTGGCCGTCCGCCGAGCGGTCAGGCGCGCGACCTCGCGTTCGCGCAGGACGCGGGCGGCGACGATGTCGGCCTCGGCCGCCGTCCGCTCGGCCTGGGCGCGTTCGATGTTGCCCCGGTTGGTGTCGTGGCGACCGAGCGGGATCGATCCGCCGACAATCACCGCCACCTCATTGCCATCGCCGAAATGGCGAACCCCCGCCCGCCAGGTCGGATCCTGTATGGTGCGGGACTGTTCCAGTCTGATGCGGCTGGCCGCCGCGTCACGCTCAGCGCTCAAGACCGCGAAGTCGGGGGTTTCCGTGAGGGGGCCGGGCGGCGCGAATGCCGTCAGCTCAAGCTGTCGGGGATCGAGCTCGAAGTCGGGCGCGCCGCCCCAGAAGGCGGCCAGGGCGACGCGAGCCTGGCGGGCGCCCTCGATGGCCTGGTCCCGCGCGATCCGCCCTTGGGCGACCGCGGTGCGGGCGCGCTCGCCGGCGAACAGGGGATCTCGGGCGGCCCTCACCCGGCGGTCCACCTCCTGCGCGAGCCGCTCGGCCGAGGCCAGCTGTTCCTCCGCGACGCCGATCGCCGCCTGAGCGGCCAAGGCCTCGACCCAGGCCGCCTGGGCCTCGGCGAGGAGATCGAGGGCCCGAACCTTGGCCCGCGCGCGCGCCAGACCCAGCTCGGCCTGAGCAACGCCGGATCTGGCCTCGCGCTTGCCGCCTCGCTCCCAGGTCTGCTGATAGGAGATGGTGGCTTCGGAGCGGTCGAGCAGGGAATGGTCGCCGGACCCGGCGAAGTTCTCCAGGTCGAGGCCGAGACTTGGATTGGGGCGCACCCCGGCCTGGCGCAGGCTCGCCTCGGCGGCCTGGACCCGGGCGGCGATGGCCGGTCGGGCCGGGTCGTGGACGGCGGCCCGCGTCAGGGCCTCGGGCAGGGTCAGGGTCTCGGCGGCGGCGTCGAAACCGATCGCCGCGAACAGGACGGCGCCGGCCGCCAGGAAGTGGCGGGACGGCGCCCGGAGGCGCGCGTCGGATGGGATTGGCATGAGGGTCTCGCGAAGCAGACGTGGATCGGCCCACGTCGGACGACGCGGGGGCTCAGACGCTGAAGGTGAGGCCTTTGGGAGGGCGTTCAGGTCCCGACGAGCCGGGTCCTGTGATCAGGTTGTCGGAGCCGGCCGCCGGGCGCGCGCCGGGCCGTCCGTCGAGAGCGCCATAGGCGGCGACCGAGCCGAGGAGGCCCTGGGGCCCATCCGCATGGTGGTGGTGCTGGCCGGTGTCCCGATCCTGGCTGGTGTCCGCGCCGTCGGCGGGCGGCTGGGAATGGTCGTCGTGATCGCCGTCCTGAGGGTGATCGTCGAACGACAGGTCGCTGAACGCCGAGTGCTGGTGATGATGGTCCGGCTGGCCCTGATGCTGCAACTGGTCGACGACGCCGGCGGCCGAGGCGTTGGCGTAGACCAGCGACAGCGCGACGCAGAACGTCACGATGGCGATCCTCAGGGCGGGGAACAGCGATGCGCTCACGACCGCATGACTATAGGCGCCCGCGCCGATCCTCAAGCGAGTAGTGGTCAATCCGGAACCGGCGTCCAGATCACCTGGTCGATGCGCGCCGCCCCCGTCGCCAGCATCACCAGGCGGTCGAAGCCCAGGGCCGCGCCGCTGGCCTCCGGCATCACCGCGAGCGCCGCCAGGAAGTCCTCGTCGATGGGATAGCGCTCGCCATAGACCCGATGCTTTTCGTCCATCTCGGCGCTCAGACGGTCAAACTGCTGGTCAACGTCGGTCAGTTCGCCAAACGCGTTGGCCAGTTCGACGCCGCAGGCATATAGTTCAAATCGTTCGGAAACTCGGGGGTCCCCCGGCTTCGGACGGGCCAGTGCGGCCTCCTTCGTCGGGTACTCGTAGAGCAATGTCGGTCGGCCCATCCCGAGGTGCGGCTCGATCTTCTCCACCAGAACCCGTGACACCATATCGGACCAGGTGTCGTCGGCCGCCGTCCGGATCCCCCGCTCGGCCATCTGGCCCGCCAGCACCAAAGGGTCGACTCCTCCATCCGCGGCCACCGACATGAAGAGGTCGATCCCGGCATGCCGATCGAAGGCCTGCGCCACCGTGACCCGTTCCGGCTCGGCATAGGGGTCGCAGGCATGGCCCCGGAACCGCAGCGACTCCGCCCCCACCGCCTCCGCCGCCAGGGCCAGCAGGCTGGCGCAATCGGCCATCAGCACCTCGTAGGGCGCCTCGGCGCGGTACCATTCCAGCATCGTGAACTCGGGATGGTGCAGGGCCCCGCGCTCGCGGTTGCGCCAAACCTTTGCGAAATCAAAGATCTTCCGCTCGCCCGCCGCCAGCAGCTTCTTGCAGGCGAACTCCGGGGAGGTGTGCAGGTAGAGCGGAGAGCGCTCTCCGTCGGTTGTGATCGCCTCCGTGGCGAAGGCGTGCAGGTGGGCCTCGTTGCCCGGCGACACCGCCAGGGCCGCGGCCTCCACCTCGGTGAACCCCTGACCCTCGAACCAGGCCCGGATCGCCTTCAGTATGGCGTTGCGGCCCAGCAGGTAGGGCCTGCGATCCTGGTGGTTCTCGGGCCGCCACCAGGGCGAGGGCAGGGGGGTGGGCACGCTGAGGCTCCAAGACGCTGGCGATCCTGGCCCGGATCGCTATAGGAGCGCAGGAACTTAGCACAACGCGCCGGCCGATGGGCCCGCGCGACCAAAGGACGAATGACTTGCCAAAAGTAGCCGCCAGCTCCCTCCGGAAGGGCTCCGTCGTCGACATGGACGGGAAGCTCTACGTGGTCCTCAGCGCCGAGAACATCCACCCCGGCAAGGGCACCCCGGTGACTCAGCTCAACATGCGCCGCATCTCCGACGGGGTGAAGGTGTCGGAGCGCTACCGCACCACGGAGTCGGTCGAAAAGGCCTTCGTCGACGAGCGCGATCACACCTTCCTCTATCAGGACGGCGACGGGTTCCACTTCATGAACCCCGAGAACTACGACCAGCTGACCGCGCCGGAAGACGTGGTCGGCGACGCCGCGCCCTATCTGCAGGAGGGCATGACCGTCCAGCTCTCCACCCACAACGACGTCCCGATCGCGCTCTCCCTGCCGCGCCTGGCCACCTTCGAGATCGTCGACACCGAGCCCTCGGTGAAGGGCCAGACCGCCTCGTCCTCCTACAAGCCCGCCGTGCTCTCCAACGGCCTGCGCACCATGGTTCCGCCCTATATCGCGCCGGGCACCCGGGTGGTGATCCTCACCGAGGACGGCTCCTATGTGGAGCGCGCCAAGGACTAATCCTGACCTGGACGGGTGGCCGAGTGGTTTAAGGCAGCGGTCTTGAAAACCGCCGTGGGTGAGAGCCCACCGTGGGTTCGAATCCCACCCCGTCCGCCAGGACGTCGTCGACCTTAACGGATTAACCATCCTCCTTAACCGCAGTTCAAAGCCTTGGCGCGCAATGTTTGGCGCAAGAACCGTGCGCTGGGGGGCGTCCGGGAGGAAGGATCTGCGACCATGCTCGCCCATCGCCACAGCGCCGTCGGGCGCAAGCTCGTTCTCATCCTGATGTCCAGCGCCGCGCTCGCGGCCTGCGCCACGCCCCATC
>NZ_JAUSLW010000085.1 GCF_030645195.1 Phenylobacterium sp.
CCTTCGCCCGCCTCGTCCGAGCCAACCTCATGCACCGACGCGCACTCGACCAGCTCACCAGGCCCCCACCACCCTCGCCCACAGATCCAAGACAGCTGACCTTGGACCTGCGCCCAGCGTGAACCGGACAGCCGTGGGACAAGCCCGGCCATGACGAATGTTGGGGTGGTGGAGTGAGGGTCAGTTCCCCCGCACCCGCACCCTGGCCGTCACCTTCCGCCCCTCGGCGTCGATGACCATCAGACGGTAGAAACCCGGCCCCTTCGGCCGCCAGACTACGCGCCCTGACACGGGATCGCGCGCCAGGGGCTCGCCCTCGACATACCAGGACAGGCCCTCGCCCCCGGCGGCCAGGACCAGGCCGCGGGACCTTGGCCCGAAGCTTTCCACCTGCACGGCCGAGCCGTCCGGCGGGAAGATCAGGCGGGGTCCCTCGGACACCGTCTCCAGCCGCTGCAGGGCCTCCGGCGCCGAGCGCGGCGCGATGGGACGCGGGGCGGCGGCCGGCGCGTCCAGCAGGTCGGCGACGTCGAACAGCAAGGGGAGCGCCGCGTCGCGTCCGGTCAGGCCGCCCCGCGCCCCGCCGTCGGCCCGCCCGGTCCAGACCAGGATCACGTACTTGCCCACCACGCCCGCGGCCACGGCGTCGCGGAAACCGTAGGAGGTGCCGGTCTTGAAGGCCATCAGCGGCCGGCCCTTGGTGAGCGCCGCGGGGCTGGAGCCGGCCGGCGGCGGGGTCTCGCGCAGGATGTCCAGCACCTGGGTGGCCGCCGCCCGCCGCATCAGCCGCTCGCCGCCCTGGCGCGGGCGTTTCGCCGCCTCGGCCTGCGTCCAGGCCAGGGGCTTGGCGGTCCCGCCGTCCCCCAGGGCCGCATAGAGGACAGCCAGGTCCCTCAGGCTGATCCCCACCCCGCCCAGGGCGATGGCCAGGCCCGGCGTGCGCAGCTGCCGGCGTGGTCGGACCAGGGTCACGTCCACCGCCGCCAGCCGCGCCTCGAAGGCGGCCGGCCCCACCTTCTCCAGCAGCTCCACGGCCGGCACGTTCAGGGAGTGGGACAGGGCCTCGCGCGCCGTGACCTTGCCGTGGAACACCCGGTCGAAGTTCTCCGGCTGGTAGTCGGCGAAGCGGCGCGGGGCGTCGTCGATCTGGGTGTCGGGCGCGGCGATCCCGTCGTCGAAGGCGAAGCCGTAGATGAAGGGCTTGAGCGACGACCCCGGCGAGCGGATGGCCCGGGTCATGTCGATCCAGCCCCCGGGCCGGTCCAGGCCGCCGGAGCCGACGGCGGCGCGCACGGCGCGGTTGCCGATCTCCACCACCAGGATGGCGGCGGTGTCCTCCGGGCCCTGGGCGCGGGCGGCCGCCGCGGCCAGCGGCTCCAGCCGCGACTGCAGGCCCGCATCGATCGTGGTCACCACCGAGGCCTGGGAGGCCGGCGCCGCGCGGGCCAGTTGCCCCGCCACATGCCAGGCCATGGCGGGGAAGCGGGCGCGGCCGGGCAGGGGTTCGCCCTCGGCCTCGCTGGCCTCCACCTCGGTCAGGCGATGGGCGCGGACCATCTTGTCCAGCACGGCGCGGCGCGCGGCCCGGGCCGCCTCCGGCCGCCGGTCGGGGCGCCGGGCCTCCGGCGACTGCGGCAGGGCGATCAGCAGGGCCTGTTCGCTGTCGGTCAGGGTCTCCGGCTCATGGCCGAAATAGGAGAGGCTGGCGGCCCGCACGCCCTCCAAGTTTCCGCCATAGGGCGCCAGGGTGAGGTACAGGGCCAGGATCTCGCGCTTGGAGAGCCGCGCCTCGATCTGCACGGCGCGGATCATCTCGATCAGCTTGGCGCCCAGCGTCCGGGGCCGAGGCTCCAGCAGGCGGGCGGTCTGCATGGTGAGCGTCGAGGCGCCGGAGGTGGGCCGACCGTGAGCCAGGGCCGAGCCCGCAGCCCGGACCACCGCCAGAGGGTCGACCCCGGGATGGATCCAGAACCGCGCGTCCTCCACGGCCACCAGCCGCCTTTGAAACGTCTTGTCCGTGCGCGACAGGTCCGCCCGGATTCGCCACCGCCCATCCTCCACCGGCAGGGCCCGCAACCAGGCCCCGCGCCGGTCCAGGGCCACTGGCGACGACCGCTTGGCGCGGGACAGGTCCGGCGGCAGCAGGGCGTCGGCGGCGAAGACCGCCGTCTCCACGCCCAGCAGGACGATGAGGGCGAGGGTGATGCGCTTGATCAGTTCCTTCTCCCCCTGCGGGAGAAGGTGGCCTCGCGGAGCGGGGTCGGATGAGGGGTCGCCCAGACCTCTCCGACGAACCCTCGCCCAAAGCGCGTCGAGGGCGGCGCGACCCCTCACCCGACCGTCCTCCGGACGGCCACCCTCTCCCGCAAGGGGCTACCGGATTCACACATCGGCGTTGGGGGCTAAGAGTGCGACGCCTCGCTTTGCGGCCTGGAAGTCGAGCCATCCGTTGAGCATGACGACGGGGCCGGGTTTTCCGTAGTATCCGGTCCATCCGCCGAGGCGGGCG
>NZ_JAUSLW010000090.1 GCF_030645195.1 Phenylobacterium sp.
CGAGTGCGCCAGCCGGGTGGCGGTGCATTCGGCGGTGCGCCTGGCCCTGCGCGAGCTGCAGCTGGCCTTCGCCCGCACGCCGCAGGGGGCGGTGCTGGACGGGCGCGACATGGGCACGGTCATCTGCCCGGAGGCGCCGGCCAAGCTCTATGTCACCGCCACGCCGGAGGTCCGCGCGCAGCGGCGCTGGAAGCAGTTGAAGGGACAGGGCGAGGAGGTCGGCCTGGCCGATATCCTGGAGGACATCCGCCGGCGCGACGAACGCGATGGCGGCCGGGCCGACAGCCCCATGGTGGCCGCCGCCGACGCCGTCTTGCTGGACACCACCGAAATGACTATAGAGCAGGCCACCGATGCGGCCCGCCGCACGGTCGAGGCGGCGCGAGCCCGGTGGGAAACTTCCTGACGGGCAATCCAAACGTTCCTTTCCCTCGATGGCTGCGGGCGAATTTCAC
The DNA here is from genome assembly GCF_030645195.1 of Phenylobacterium sp. GTDB lineage: Bacteria > Pseudomonadota > Alphaproteobacteria > Caulobacterales > Caulobacteraceae > Phenylobacterium. Next base: position 456 of record NZ_JAUSLW010000090.1, read on the forward strand.
CGCGCTGGGGTCCGCCCCCGACGCCTTCGGTTTGCAACCCTTAACCCGACGCCGGGACTCCGACCGCTCATGCGGATCGGGCCAGATCCGTTTTCCGGACGGCGTCATCTGAAAGACGAAAGAACATTATGGCTGACGATATGAGCCTGAACCCCTCCCGCGACGACTTCTCGGCCCTGCTGGACGAATCCATGGGCGGCCGCGACTTCATGGAAGGCGTGGTGGTCAAGGGCATCGTGGTCGGGATCGAGAAGGATTTCGCGATCATCGACGTGGGTCTGAAGACCGAGGGGCGCGTGTCCCTGAAGGAATTCAACCAGGAAGGCGATGACCCCGCCCCCATCGTGGTGGGCTCCACCGTCGAGGTCTTCCTCGAGCGCGTCGAGAACGCCATGGGCGAAGCGGTCATCAGCCGCGACAAGGCCCGCCGCGAGGAGGCCTGGACCCGTCTGGAAGGCGTCTACGAGAAGAACGAACCGGTGATGGGCTCCATCGTCGGCCGCGTGAAGGGCGGCTTCACCGTCGACCTCGGCGGCGCCTCGGCCTTCCTGCCCGGCAGCCAGGTCGACATCCGCCCCGTGCGCGACGTCGGCCCGCTGATGGGCAAGGAACAGCCCTTCGCCATCCTCAAGATGGACCGTCCGCGCGGCAATATCGTCGTCTCGCGTCGCGCCATCCTGGAAGAAGCCCGCGCCGAACAGCGCACCGAGCTGGTCTCCCAGCTGCAAGAGGGCGAGATCCGCGAAGGCGTGGTCAAGAACATCACCGACTACGGCGCGTTCGTGGACCTGGGCGGCATCGACGGCCTGCTGCACGTCACCGACATGAGCTGGAAGCGCGTCAACCATCCGAGCCAGGTCCTGGCCGTGGGCGACACCGTCAAGGTGCAGATCGTCAAGATCAACCCCGACACCCAGCGCATCAGCCTGGGCATGAAGCAGCTGCAGTCCGACCCCTGGGACGGCGTGGAAGCCAAGTATCCGGTGGGCGCGAAGTTCACCGGCCGGATCACCAACATCACCGACTACGGCGCCTTCGTGGAGCTGGAAGCCGGGGTCGAGGGCCTGGTCCACGTCTCCGAGATGTCCTGGACCAAGAAGAACGTCCACCCGGGCAAGATCGTCTCCACCTCGCAAGAGGTCGAGGTTGTCGTGCTGGACGTCGACCCCTCGAAGCGTCGCGTCTCGCTGGGCCTCAAGCAGGCCATGGACAACCCCTGGGACGCGTTCGTCGCGGCGCACCCGGTCGGTTCGACCGTGGAAGGCGAGGTCAAGAACGCCACCGAGTTCGGCCTGTTCATCGGCCTGGAGAACGACATCGACGGCATGGTCCACCTCTCGGACCTCGACTGGACGGCGTCGGGCGAAGA
>NZ_JAUSLW010000046.1 GCF_030645195.1 Phenylobacterium sp.
TTCTCCAGGGAATAGACCAGGCCGTGCACGCACAGACTCTGGCCGCGGGCCCAGGCGTCCTGGACGAAGACGTCGGAGGCCACGTTCTTCACCTGGCGGATGACGTTGAGTTCGCACAGGCGGTCGAGCTTCTCGGTCTGGTTCACCAGGGCGTCCAGTTCGCAGCGGTGCTCCTCGTGGACCTCGCGCACAGGGTGCAGCCAGTGGTCCACCAGCCCGCGCCTCTGGCCGTCCACCGCCGCGGCCACGCCGCCGCAGCCATAGTGGCCCACCACCATGACATGTTTGACCCTCAGCACGTCGACGGCGAACTGCAACACCGAGAGATAGTTGGCGTCCTGCGGCGGGGCGAGGTTGGCGACGTTGCGGTGGACGAACAGCTCGCCCGGATCGAGATCGACGATCTCGTTGGCCGGCACCCGGCTGTCGGAGCAGCCGATCCACAGATAGTCCGGGGCCTGCTGGCCTTTCAGCCGCTTGAAGAACCCCGGATCGGCCGCCACCTTGCGCGCGGCCCAAGCCTTATTGTTCGCCTTCAGGTCATCGAGCATGGCCGCGCCATACCCTCGTGAGCCCGCCGCCGCAACCCTGGTCAAGCGTTCCGCGGCCCTGGCCAAACCTCCCTTGCGCCCTGCGCGACCACCGACATGCCCACCCCTTCGCTGGCCCGCACGGGCAGGCCGGAGGGATCGAAGCCGTCCAGGCAGTAGACATTCACCTCATAGAGATCCGGCGAGGCCCGCTTGCGGTGGAAGACATAGATCCCGCAGACCCGGCGGAAATGATGCCGCGCCCGGTGGGTGTTCCACTCATAGGCGCCGAGTTGGTCCTGGCCCGACAGGACCGTCAGGTCCTGCGCGCGCACCCGCACCATCCGCGCGTTCCTCTTAACGCACAGCGAGCAGTCGCAGGCGGTGAGGTGATCGATCTCCGCCTCAAGGACGAAGGTCACCGCGCCGCAATGGCAGGATCCGGGATGGCGGGTCATGCCGCCTTCTCGGCCGCGGCCTCCCGCTCCGTCAAGGGCGGGAGAAGCCGGCTAGGCCGCCCAGCCCATCAGGGCGACGAACATCATCGCGGTCCCCACGAACCCCACCGCCCAGGCCAGGGGACGCACCATCGGCACGCCGAGGACATAGAGGACCGCGTGCGCCACGCGGGAATAGAGGAACAGCTGGGCGCCCAGCACCGTGGTCCCGTTGGACACCCCGACCACGGCGGCGATCAGGACCAGGGGCGCGAACATCGTCAGCCCCTCGCGATGATTGTCCACCACCCGCTTCATCCGGGCATGGAAGCCGCTGGGCGGCGGGAGGTCGTCGCGGGAATTGGCCAGCGGAACCGCGCCCTGGGCCCGGATGCCCGCCAGGGCCTGGATGAAGACCAGTACGAAAAGCAGGCCGACCGCATAGGCCAGCATCGTTATTTCCACGCTCATGTTCCGCCCCTATCGCTTCTTGCTGAAGCTTCGCCTTGGAGGTTCGGTCCGGGGGCCGCCGGCGTCAACCTTGACGGCGGGTCATGGCCCCCTGTGCTAGAGCACGTCAGGCGGAAGTGGATACCGGTTCCGCCGCCCGACGCGCTCTCAAGTTTTGAATCTAGACCCTGACCGTTTCAGATGGACTCATCTGAAACGATCAGGGTCTAGGACTGAACTGCGCGCGGACCTGAGCATTAGGCAGGGTTCGGGATCAGGGAGACCTCCATGCGTTCGATGTTGCTGGCGACCGGCTTCGTCACCCTCGGCCTGGCGGCCTGCAGCCAGGGGGCGCCGGGTCCCTTCGTGGGCTTCGGGCCCAAGCCTGACCTGCCGACCCCGACCAAGAGCGCCCTGCCCACGGTGAACGTCGCCAAGTTCGTCGGCTGGCCCAAGGGCGCGGCGCCCACGGCGCCCCCCGGTTTCGTGGTCACCAGGTTCGCCGACGGCCTCGATCACCCCCGCTGGCTGCTGGTCCTGCCCAATGGCGACGTGCTCGTCGCGGAATCATCCTCTGAAGCCGGCAAACCCGCGGGCTTCAAGGACTGGGTCGCGCAGCTGGTCCAGAAGCGCGCCGGCGCCCTGCAGGTCAGTCCCAACAAGATCATGCTGCTGCGGGATTCCGACGGCGACGGCGTGGCCGACACCAAGGCGATCTTCGCGCAAGGCCTGAAGCGGCCCTTCGGCATGGCCCTAGTGGGGAACATCCTCTACGTGGCCAACGACGATTCCATCGTCAGCTTCCCCTATGCCGAGGGCCAGACCCAGGTCACTGGCCCCGGGGTGAAGGTCTTCGATCTGCCCGGCGGCCCGATCAACCACCACTGGACCAAGAGCATCATCGCCAGCCCCGATGGCCAGAAGCTCTACGCCACCGTCGGCTCCAACTCGAACGTCGGCGAGAACGGTATCCCCGCCGAGGCCGGCCGCGCCCAGATCGTCGAGTTCACCCTGCCCGAGGGGCCCAGCCGCCCCTACGCCACCGGCCTGCGCAACCCCAACGGCATGGACTGGGAGCCGGTCTCCGGCAAGCTCTGGACCGCGGTCAACGAGCGCGACGAGATCGGGAACGACCTGGTCCCCGACTACATGACCAGCGTCACGCCAGGCGCCTTCTACGGCTGGCCCTACAGCTACTATGGCCAGCACGTGGACGTCCGGGTCAGCCCGCCGCGGCCCGACCTGGTGGCAAAGGCCATCGCCCCCGACTATGCGCTCGGGCCCCACACCGCGTCCCTGGGCCTGGCCTTCTACAAGGCCGACGCCTTCCCCGCGGCCTATAGGGGCGGGGTCTTCATCGGCCAGCACGGCTCCTGGAACCGCCGCCCTTTGAACGGGTATCGGGTGGTCTTCATCCCCTTCAAGGACGGCAAGCCCGCAGGCCCGCCCCAGGCCTTCCTGACCGGCTTCCTCAACGCCA
>NZ_JAUSLW010000098.1 GCF_030645195.1 Phenylobacterium sp.
AAGACTGAACCTGCGCGAGCAGTTGATCAAGGAGCTGGAGATCATTCCGCTGGAGGTGGTCTGCCGCAATGTGGCGGCCGGTTCGCTGTCGCAGCGGTTCGGCCTGCCCGAGGGCCAGGCCCTGCCCCGCTCGATCATCGAATTCTATCTGAAGGACGACAAACTCGGCGACCCGATGGTCACCGAGGAGCACATCACCGCCTTCAACTGGGCCTCGACCCAGGAGATCGACGACATGATGGCCCTGACCCTGCGGGTGAACGACTTCCTCACCGGCACCTTCGGAGCGGTCGGCATCACCCTGGTGGACTTCAAGGTGGAGTTCGGCCGGCTGTGGGAGAACGACTTCGCCCGGGTCATCCTGGCCGACGAGATCAGCCCCGACAGCTGCCGACTCTGGGACACCCAGACCAACGAGAAGCTGGACAAGGACCGCTTCCGCCGCGATCTGGGGGACGTCATCGAGAGCTATACCGAAGTCGCCCGGCGGCTGGGGATCATGAAAGAGATGCCCACCGTGATCCAAGGAGGCCTGCACTAGTGCGCGCGAAAGTTCATGTGTTCCTGAAACCCGGCGTGCTGGACGTCCAGGGCAAGGCCGTCGAGGCCGCCCTGCACGGCCTGGGCTGGGGCGACGTCGAGGGCGTCCGGGTCGGCAAGACCATCGAGTTCGACTTCAAGGGCGCCGACGCCGCCGAGACCGAGAGCCAGGTCAAGGCCATGTGCGAGAAGCTGCTCGCCAACACCGTCATCGAAAGCTACCGGGTCGAGGTGGCGTGAGGCCCTGGGCGCTCCCGCTGCTGGGCGCGCTCAGCCTCACCGCCTGCGCCAAGCCCGAGCCGCCGCGGCCGCCGCTTGTGCCGGACTGCACCCTGGGGTTCGAGGCGCTGAGCGCCAGGATCGCCGCCGAGCCGGGGATGAAACCCGCGGTCAAGGAGCGCGGCGAGCCGTTCCACTACTTCAACGCCGAGGGCGGCCAGACCTCCTACATGGTGACCGAGCCCGGGGCGCCGGGGCACCCGGCCATCCTCAAGCAGGAGGTGACGGCGTCGGGAATCGCCAACACCGGCTGCCCCTATGGCGACCCGAAGGGCTATTCTGAACTGGAAGCCTATCTGCAAGCCCTGGCCAAGGCGCGCGCGAAATGAACCCGCCCCGCCTGGAAATCCTGCTCAAATCGGCCTAGGAACCCCGCCCATGAAAGCCGCCGTCATCGTCTTCCCCGGGTCCAACTGCGACCGGGACTGCAAGGTCGCCATCGAGCGCTCCACGGGCGCCAGCGTCGACATGGTCTGGCACGGGGACACCGCCCTGCCCCACGGGATCGACCTGATCGTCTTGCCGGGCGGCTTCTCCTACGGCGACTACCTGCGCTGCGGGGCCATGGCCGCGCTCTCGCCGATCATGAACGACGTCAAGCTGGCGGCCGAACGCGGCGTGGCCACCGTCGGCATCTGCAACGGCTTCCAGATCCTGTGCGAGGCCGGCATGCTGCCTGGCGCCTTGCTGCGCAACGAGGCGCTGAAATACGTCTGCAAGCCGGTGGAGCTTGAGGTCACCAACGCCCAGACCCGCTTCACCGCCGGCTACGCCGGGCGCCGTGAAGTGACCATGACGGTGGGCAATGGCGAGGGGAACTTCTTTGCCGATCCCGAGACCCTGGCCCGCATCGAGGGCGAGGGCCAGGTAGTGTTCCGCTACAAGGACAATCCCAACGGCTCGGCCCACGCCATCGCAGGCGTGGTCAATGCGCGCGGCAACGTCCTGGGCCTGATGCCCCACCCCGACCGCGCCTTCGAGCCCGAGCTGGGCTCGGCCGACGGCGCGATCCTGTTCCAGAGCGCCCTGGCTAGCGCCTAGCGCCCGGCGAACAGCGGCAGGGCGTCGACCGAGGTCGCGCCCTCGATCTCCAGCAACTTCAGCTTGGTCACCCCGCCCCCAGGGGCGGAGAAGCCCCCCAGCTTGCCGTCGGCGCCCTGGACGCGGTGGCAGGGCATGATGATCGGGAACGGATTCTTGCCCATGGCCTCGCCCACCGCCCGCGAGGCGGTAGGATCGCCGAGGCGTCTGGCGACCTCGCCATAGGTCAGGGTCTGGCCCGGCGGAATCGCCCGGCCGATGGCGTAGACCCGGCGCTGGAAGTCGCTGAGGCCCTCCATGTCCAGGACGATGTCGGCCAGGTCGTCCCTGGCCCCGGTCAGCAGGCCCTGGATGCGGGTGATGGCCGAGGCGATCTGGGACGGCGGCTCGGTTTCCACAATTTCAGGGAAGCGGCGCTCGAAGCGGGCCCGCGCCTTAGCGTCGGAGCTCTCCGGCAGCTGGACGGCGACGATGCCGGCCTCGCCCCAGGCCAGGCCGCAGCGGCCGATGGCGGTGTCGAAGAGGGTGAAGCCGAGCTCTAACATCTATGCAGTCTACCAGAACCCGAGAGTCGGGCTGGCGAGAATCGGACCTGGGCAGCCGGCTTGACTTGAGGCCGGAGGCGCGTAGCCTCGGCGGAAATTACAAGCGTAAGTCCCATGAACATCACCGAAGCCGAAAGTCAGATCATGGAGGCGCTGTGGCGGAAAACCCCGCTCACCGCCGACGAGATCGTGGCCGATGTCCGCGCCCGCCAGCCCTGGGCCGAGGCGACGGTGAAGACCCTGATCAACCGCCTGCTGAAGAAGAAAGCCATCAAGTCCGAGCGGGTCGAGGGCCGCCACCAGTACGTCGCCCTGATCGAACGGGCCAACTACGTCCAGGACGAGAGCCAGGGCTTGCTGGACCGGCTGTTCGAGGGGCAACTCGCCCCGCTCGTCGCCCACTTCGCCCAGAACCGGAAGCTGAAACCCGAAGAGATCGCTCGCCTCAAGAAGCTGATCGCGGAGCTCGACGACGATGACTGACCTGCTGGCCGACCTCCTGCGGGCCAACCTGGCCGCCAGCCTGGCGATCGCGCTAGTCTTCGCCCTTCGCCTGCCGGCCCGCCGGCTGTTCGGGGCCGAGATGGCCTATCGCCTGTGGCTGGTGGTCCCCCTGGCCTTCGTCGCCAGCCTGATCCCGGCGGCCGAGGCGCCCAACGGGACGCCGGGCCCCTCGCTTCCCCTGCCCATCCCCCTGGCCCAGCCGGGCGGCCTGTCCCTGGCGGTGGAGGTCTGGGCGGCCGGCGTCCTGGCCCTGCTGGCCCTGATGGCCTTTGGTCAATGGCGGTTCCTGCAGCGCGCCAAGGTCGGCGCCGCGGGCCCGGCGGTGGTGGGCGTCATCGCCCCGCGCATCGTCACCCCGGCCGATTACTACGCGCGCTTCACCGCCGAGGAACGCGCCCTGGTCCGCGCCCACGAGCGGGCGCACATCGATCGCGGCGACCCCAAGGTCAACGCCTGGGTCGCCCTGGCCCAGGCGATCAACTGGTTCAATCCCCTCGTCCACCTGGCCGCCTATTACGTCCGCCTGGACCAGGAGCTGGCCTGCGACGCCACGGTGATGGCGCGGTGGCCCAGCGAACGCCGCCGCTACGCCCAGACCATGCTGAAGACCCAGCTCGCCGCCGATCCCCTGCCCTTCGGCTGCTATTGGCCGGCGCCGTCGCACCATCCCCTGGAGGCCCGCGTCGCCATGCTGAAGCAGGCGCGGCCGTCCCAGACCCGCGCCCTGGCCGGCTTCTGGATCGTCATGGCCCTGGCCGGCGCGGCGGGCTTCGGCGCCTGGGCCGCCCAGCCGCCGGCCCCGCCCCATGTCCGCTGGCTGGACCAACCGCAGCAGGCGGCCCTGCGCCGGGAGCCCGCCACCGTGGTGGTGATCTCCCTGTCGTCGGAGCAGGTGGCGGCCCTGCGCGCGGCTTCGCGCTAGGCGCCTATTCCGTGATCGTCGTCACCGTCAGGGCCTTGTCGGCGGCGATCTCGGCGGCCGAGAACGGCAGGCGCACCCAGCGCTTCTGGGCGTGCAGCAGGGTCTGGTCGGCATAGTGCGGCGAGGCCGGATCGGTGGACTGGGAATAGGTGAGGATGGCGTCGGCCACCGGGCCCTTGGCGTCGAAGGTCACCACCTGGATGTAGCTGGAGCCGTGGAAGGGGACGACACCCGACCCCGCCCAGGCCGACTGCTGGGCGTTGAGCACCCCGTCGCTCCCCTCGCCGCCATGGACCGGGATCTTCTGGTCGCCGCGCAGGGCGTACTGGACCTGACCCCAGGGCGCGTCGAGAGGAACGCCCTTCGCGGCCAGCAGTTCGACGGCGTCGGACAGCGCCTGGCGGATCTTGCCGCCCACCGCCGCGTCGCCGCTGAGTCCGCGCGGTGTGTGGACCGGATCGGTCGGGTCGAAGGGGATGGCCCAGAGGCCAGGGATCTTCTCCGCCTTGCGCCAGAACTCCACGAACAGGTGGGCGCCGCGGCTGTCGACATTCATCCGCCGGTCCCACTGGGCCAGCACCGTGCAGGCGTCCACCAGGCTGACCGTGGCGCCGGAGGCGCTCGTCCCGCTGGGGGCGGCCGTGCACAGCTTGAGCAGGTCGGGGATGGCCAGGTCGGCGGCCAGGTTGCGGTTGGCGTAGAGCATGGCCTCGACGGCGGCGGGGTCGATGCTCTTGCCCGGCAGGCCGTCGGTCCCGGCCAGGCGCGCCTCGATCTCCATCAGGCCTGAGCGGGTGCGCAGGTTCTGGGCCACGGCGGCGGGCCCCACGACGGGGGCGAAGGCGGCCATGGGCGCGCGGGCGTTGGCCAGCCAGTAGCTGTCATTGCTGTTGGCCACATAGTCGGTGCGGAGCTGGGCGGGCATGGACTCGCCCGGCATTAGACCCGGGGACGGCGTCCCGGCGGCGACCTCCCAGTTGCAGGCCGAGCGCGCGCCATCCAGCACATAGATTCGCGCCGTGGCGGCCAGCGGCCCCAGGCCCGAGGGCGGGACGCAGGTCTTGGCCAGCTCGGCCGAGACGTTGGGGGTGGCGGTGATGTCGGCATAGAGCACCTGGCCGCCGCGGTCGGCGGCGATGGTGTTGACCCAGGGGATACCCAGGGTCTTGCCGATCCCGGCCTTGACCTGCGCCACCGACCCGGCGCGGGCGATGTCGAGCCAGGTGTCGCCGGAGCGGACATTGTTCTTGTTGGCGTCGCGCAGGGCGTAGGCGGTCTTGGCGCTCCAAGCCATGCCCAGCTGGGGCATGACCACCAGGGGGCCGTAGATCGAGGTGTAGACCGTCCGCGTCTGGGGCGCCCCCCCGGCCACCTCCACGGTCACGGCCTTGGTCCCCATGGTCAGGCGCTTGCCGTCGACGAAGTAGGCGGTGGGATCGGCCGGATCGAGGCTGAGCTCGAAGAGGGTGAAGTGGCGGTCGGTGGAGACCGTGTGGGTCCAGGCTACGTCCTTGTTGAAGCCAATGGACATGCCCGGCGCGCCCCCGATGGTCACCCCCATGACGTCCAGCTTGCCCGGTATGGTCAGGTGGACCTGGTAGAAGCGGTTGGTGGTCTCCCAGGGAAAGTGGGGGTTGCCCAGCAGGACGCCGGACCGGTTGGCGGTGACGTCGCGGCCGAAGGCCCAGCCATTGCTGCCCAGGCCGAACTGGGCGGGGTCTTCCGGCAGGCCGGGGCCATCCAGCGCCGCCTGCGCCTTGATCGCCGGCGGGGCCGCGGCGTTGGTCTGGCGCAGCCACGCCCCGCCGCTGGCCTGGATCATCCGCTCCTCGTTGAGGCGCAGCATGTCGGCGAGACCGATGGGCCGCAGCCAGGCGGCTTCGCGGCAGGCGGCCGGCAGGCGGGCCTTGGGGGTGTCGCGCAGGAACCGGTTATAGCCGGCCACATAGCCGAGGACGAGGTTGCGGTAGTCGGCCGACAGCTTGTCGAAATTGGTCTTCAGGGCCGCCACGTCGAGATTGGCGCGGAAGAAGACGTCGCTCTCCAGGTTCTTCGTTTCGGAAAAGGCGATGGTGGTGACGCCGTCGGGGCCGAAATACTTAGAGCGCTCGCCATTGACGGTGACGACCTTGTCGGCCAGCAGGCACAGATTGTCCTGGGCGAAGGCGTAGGCCTGGCCATAGCCGATCCCGCCGTAGTCGGCGGCGCTGACGTGGGGGACGCCGTATTGGGTGCGGGCGATCTTCGCCTTGAAGGCGGGAGCCGCCTGGGCGCCGCCCGCGGCCAGGCAGACCAGGCAAGCGCCCGCCAACCCCGAAAGCTTACTCCACATCACGCGTCCCTCCCGGGCGCGTTCGCCGCGCCGCGTCGGATTCAGATGACGGCGATTACCATGGGTCAGTCAACGGCGCGGAACCCAGAGCACGTCAGGCGGAAGTGGATACCGGTTCCGCCGCCCGACGTGCTCTCATGTTTTGAATCTAGCCCCTTCTTGCCGTTTCAGATGAGTCCATCTGAAACGGTCAGGGTCTAGCCAGCGCGACGTCGCTGGGTGGCGGCATGGGCCTGGCTGCGCGCGGCGACGGTGGCGGGAGCGCCGGTGTCGAAGCGGCTGATCAGTCGGCTCAGTTCACCGGCTTCCGAGCGCAGGCTGCTGGCGGCCGCGGTGGTCTCCTCCACCATGGCCGCGTTCTGCTGGGTCACCTGGTCCATCTGGTTCACGGCGGTGTTGACCTGGGCCAGGCCCACCGACTGCTCCTGGGCGGTGGCGGCGATTTCGCTGACCATGCTGTCGATCTCGGCGACGCGATCGACGATCCGCTGCAGGGCCTCGCCGGTCTGGCCCACCAGCTGCACGCCGGACCCCACCTGCTGGCTGGAGGCCGAGATCAGGGTCTTGATCTCCTTAGCCGCCTCGGCCGAGCGCTGGGCGAGCGCGCGCACTTCAGACGCCACCACGGCGAAGCCGCGGCCGGCTTCACCCGCGCGAGCCGCCTCGACCCCGGCGTTCAGGGCCAGCAGGTTGGTCTGGAAGGCGATCTCGTCGATGACCCCGATGATCTGGCTGATCTGGGTGGAGGACTGCTCGATCTGCGCCATGGCGGCCACCGCCTGTTGGACCACGTCGCCGCTGGTCTGGGCGTCGCCGCGGGCGGCGAGGACGACCTCGGAGGCCGCCCTGGCGCCCGACGCCGTCTGGCGCACGGTGGCGGTGATCTCGTCCAGGGCCGCGGCGGTCTCCTCCAGGCTCGCGGCCTGATGCTCGGTGCGACGCGAGAGGTCGTCGGCCGCCGAGGAAATCTCCTCGGCCCCGCCATGCACGGCCGAGGTCGAGGTGGAGATGGCGGTCATGGCCTCCCGCAGCCCGGAGATGGCCTTGTTGAAGTCGTCCTTGATGGCCTGGAAGCGAGGCTCCACCGAGCCCGCCATGCTCGCGGTGAGATCGCCGCCCGCCAGCCGGCGCAGGCCGTCGGCCAGGGCCTCCACCATCCGGTTCTGCTGTTCCTCGCTTTCGCGGCGCTCTTTCTCGGCCTCGACCCGCTTGGTTTCCAGGGCCTCGAGATAGACGGAGATGGCGATGTCCATGTCCAGGAAGGTCGCCTTGGTGAGGGCGCCCACCTCGGCGGCCACCGTCTTGACGTCCGGCCCGCGCGCGCCGAAGCCGCCCTTCGGCCAACGAGCCTCCAGAACCTTGGCGAGCAGGGACTCGAGCACCAGGGCGTAGCCCCCGATGTACCAGCTGGGTTCCAGCCCGATGCGGGCATGAACCTCGCCCACCTTGGTGACCGCCTTGGCGTAGGTGTCGTCGAACTGGCCGCTGGAGATCATGTCCCAGTGGCCGAGCTGCCGGTTCTGGGCCGCCGTCATATGCGCGTCGCCCGAGAAGTGAGCGCGGGTCTCCGGCGTCGCTCGCACCTGGTCATAGAAGCCGTCCAGGGCGGCGGGCAGGGCCTTCATCACGATCGGCTTCAGGCTAGCGACGTGCGCCTGGGCCTTCTGATCCAGCTTCATGAAGCGGAGGCGATCGTCGATGGTTCGCGACATGGCGGAAATGCACCCAGACTGAGTAATCCGGGCAAGCTGTGCCGCGAGGGTTAAAGCCCCCTTAAGGACAGGGAGCCACGACCGTGGGCGCGACAATTGGCGCGACGATCGGCGCCAGGTGGCGTCAGGCGGCGCAGACAACCCTGGCGGGACGACGCCGGCGGCGGGACGCGCAGGGAATCGTCCGCCCCTATCGCGTGCGCGCCCGAGTCCGGCTAGAAGGCGCGCCATGAGCGCCCAGCCTGTGAAGACCCTGGCCGAGATGGCCGCCGAATACGGCCTGAAGCCCGAGGAATACGACCTCATCGTCAAACGCCTCAACCGTGAGCCCAATCCGGTGGAGCTCGGCGTGTTCTCGGTGATGTGGAGCGAGCACTGCTCCTACAAGTCCAGCCGCAAGCACCTGGGGAAGTTCCCCACCACCGGTCCCCGCGTGATCTGCGGTCCGGGCGAGAACGCCGGGGTGGTGGACATCGGCGATGGCCAGGCCTGCATCTTCAAGATGGAGAGCCACAACCACCCCTCCTATATCGAGCCCTACCAAGGGGCGGCGACCGGCGTCGGCGGCATCATGCGCGACGTCTTCACCATGGGCGCCCGGCCCATCGCCCTGCTCAACGCCCTGCGGTTCGGCGATCCCAGCCATCCCAAGACCAAGCGCCTGGTGGCCGGCGTGGTCAGCGGCATCGGCGGCTACGGCAACTGCGTCGGCGTGCCCACCGTGGCCGGCGAGACCAATTTCCACCGCGGCTATGACGGCAACATCCTGGTCAACGCCATGTGCGTGGGCCTGGCCGACGCCGACAAGATCTTCTACTCGGCCGCCCCCGCGGCGGGCCTGCCCGTCGTCTATTTCGGCTCCAAGACCGGCCGCGACGGCATCCACGGCGCCACCATGGCCAGCCAGGAGTTCGACGACGCGTCGGACGAGAAGCGCCCCACGGTCCAGGTCGGCGACCCCTTCGCCGAGAAGCTGCTGATCGAGGCGACCCTGGAGCTGATGGCCTCGGGCGCCGTGGCCGCCATCCAGGACATGGGCGCCGCGGGCCTCACCTCCTCCTCCGTGGAGATGGCCGGCAAGGGCCAGGTGGGTATCGAGCTCGACCTCGACATGGTGCCCCAGCGCGAAGAGGGCATGAGCGCCTACGAGATGATGCTGTCGGAAAGCCAGGAGCGCATGCTGGCGGTCCTGAAGCCCGGCCGCGAGCACGATGGGCACGCGATCTTCGAGAAGTGGGGCCTGGACGCCGCCGTCATCGGCTGGACCACCGACACCGGCCACATCGTGCTCAAGCACAAGGGCGAGATCGTCTGCGACATCCCTCTCGCCCCGCTCGCCGAGGACGCCCCGCTCTATGACCGGCCCTGGGTGCAGCCGGCCCTGCATCCGCGCCTGAACGCCGCGGAGATTCCCGAGCCCGCCGACTACGGCAAGGCCGTCCTGAAGCTGATGAGCGCGCCGGACATGGCGTCGAAGCGCTGGCTCTGGGAGCAGTACGACCGCCACGTCATGGCCGACACCCTGGAGGACTCCTCCACAGGCGCCGACGCCGGGATCGTGCGCGTGCACGGGACGAAGAAGGCGCTGGCCATGACCTCCGACTGCACCCCGCGCTATGTGCAGAACGACCCCTATGAGGGCGGCAAGCAGGCGGTGGCTGAGGCCTGGCGCAACCTGACCTGCGTGGGCGCAGATCCCATCGCCATCACCGACAACCTGAACTTCGGAAACCCCGAGCGCCCCGAGATCATGGGCCAGATCGTCCGCGCCATCGAGGGCATGGCCGAGGCCTGCCGGGCGCTGGACTTCCCCGTCGTGAGCGGGAACGTGTCGCTCTATAACGAGACCAACGGGGCGGCCATTCCGCCGACGCCCACCGTGGGCGCCGTGGGTCTCCTGGCGGACTCCGCCAAGCGCGCCGACTTCTCCGGCATGAAGGCCGGCGACAGCCTGGTGCTGCTGGGCGAGACCCGCGGCGAGCTGGGCGCCAGCATGTACCTGCGCGAGATCCTCGGCCGCGAGGACGGCGCCCCCCCGCCGGTGAACCTGGCGATGGAACGCAAGATCGGCGACTTCGTGCGCGCGGAGATCGAGGCGCGCCGGGTGACCGTCGTCCACGACCTCTCCGATGGGGGCCTGGTGGCCGCCGCCGCCGAGATGGCCCTGGCCTCCAATGTCGGGATCACCCTGGAGCTGGGGTCCAAGCTGCCCGACCACGCCCTGCTGTTCGGCGAGGACCAGGGCCGCTACCTGATCGCGGTGGCCGATCCCCTGCCCCTGCTGAAGGCCGCCCACGCGGCGGGCATCGTCGGCGATGTGGTGGGCCACGCCGACGGCCAGGCCCTGGCCACTGCGGGAATCTTCAGCCTCGCCCTGGCCGACCTGCGGGCCAGCCACGAGGGCTGGATGCCGGCCTATATGGGGTAGGGATCTATTCGGCGGTGACGCGCTCCAGCATCCGCAGCACGGCCGCGGCGAAGGCCTCCATATTGGCCTTGCGGTCATCCGACGCCGTCTCGATGGTCATGGCCATCTCCACGGGGCCGGAGATGGCTATGCAGGTGTGGCCGGCCGCGTCGCCGTAGGGATTGCCGGTGGGCCCCGCCGCCCCGGTCTCCGACACGCCCCAGGTGGCGCCGAAGCGCTCGCGGACCGTGCGGGCCAACAGCATGGCGTAGGGCTCGCTGGCCGAGCGCATGCCGGCGACAGCCTCCCGCGGCAGCTCCAGCAGCACCATGCGGGCCTTGCCGGTGTAGATCACCCCGCCGCCCAGATAGTAGGCCGAGGCGCCGCCGACGCTGAGCAGGGCCGCCGACACCAGGCCGCCCGACGAGCTCTCGGCGACGGCCACCGTCTCCTTGCGGGCCTTGAGCTGGGCGCCGATGGTCTCGGCCAGATCGTAGAGCGCTTGCATCGGCGGGTTCCTCTTCCTCGTTCCCATCGTCATCGCCCGTCCGCGCCGCCGGGGCAACGGCGCGATCGCCCTGACGCGGCGTCAGGATTTTCTTGGCTTGGCGCGGCCCCGGGCTAATGATGCCGGCAATTAGAACAGCTGAGATTTTCGGAGGAACTATTCATGGACGCCCAATCCCAATGGACCGGGCTCGACGCCGGTCGGCTAGAACGCATCACCGACCATATCGAGCGCAACTATATCGGCCCGCAGAAGATCGCCGGCTGCCAGATCTCCGTCTCCCGGCACGGCCATTCGGCCTATCAGAAGTCCTTCGGCTCCATGGACCTGGAGCGCGGCAAGCCGATGATGGATGACGCCATCTTCCGCATCTATTCCATGACCAAGCCGATCACCTCGATCGCGCTTATGACCCTGTACGAAAAGGGCTATTTCCAGCTCAACGACCCGGTCAGCCGCTTCGTCCCGTCCTGGAAGAAGCATCGCGTCTGGGTCTCCGGCGAGGGCGAGGACATGGTCACCGAGGCGCCCAGGCGTCCGGTCTCCTTCAAGGACGTGCTCTCCCACTCCGGCGGCTTCACCTATGGCGGCGGCCTGCCCGGGGTCGGCGACCAGCACCCCGTCGACAAGATCTATCGCGGCCTGAAGGTGCGCAGCGTCGGCGGCAAGGACTCCATGATGGAGTTCCTCGACAAGCTCGGCCAGGTGCCGCTGCTCTACCAGCCCGGCGAGCGCTGGATGTATTCCCTGGCCACCGACATCTGCGGCGCCCTGGTGGAGGTGATCTCCGGCAAACCATTCGCCCAGTACCTGCAAGAGGAGATCTTCGGCCCGCTCGGCATGACGGACACCGCCTTCTTCGTGGCGCCCGACAAGATCGACCGCTTCTGCGCCAACTATCAGCGCGGCCCCGACAAAAAGCTCAAGGTGATGGACGATCCCGTGACCAGCGAGTTCGCCAGGGAGCCCGGCTTCAAGTCCGGCGGCGGCGGCCTGACCGGCACGACCGCCGACTACATGCGCTTCTGCGAGATGCTGCGCCGGGGCGGCGAGCTGGACGGCCATCGGGTCATCGGCCCGCGCACCCTCGAGATGATGCACATGAACCACCTGGCGGACGGCAAGGACCTGACCCAGCTGGCGATCGGCGGCTTCTCGGAGACCGCCAACGAGGGCGTGGGCTTCGGCCTGGGCTTCGCCTCGACCATGAGCCAGACCCAGACCGCCACCCTGGGGTCGGGCGACTACTATTGGGGTGGGGCTGCCTCCACCATCTTCTGGGTGGATCCCAAGGAGGACCTCTCGGTGGTCTTCATGACTCAGCTGATGCCCTCGGGCACCTTCAACTTCCGCGGCCAGCTCAAGAGCCTGATCTACTCGGCCATCATCGACTGAGAACGGCGGCCCCTCTCCTGATAGGAGGGGGGCCTACCGGTCGCCGTTGCGGATCCAGCGGACGGCGCCCCCGGCCTCGTCGGTCCCGCCGTCGAAGGCCCAGGCCTCGCTCAGACGCACGGCGTTGCGCACCGCCGCCGGCGTCCGGGCCAGGCAGCCCGCCTCCTGGCCCTTGATGGGATAGAGGCCCGTCAGCAGCTTGCGCCGCTTGGCCGTGTCGCCGACGGGGGTCGGAGCTTCGCAGCGGGCGTACCAGAACCGGACATTGGTGATCCGCCCCTGCCCGTCGGAGGCCATGGGCCGCAGGCCGTAATAGAAGGCGCCCAGCTCCGGCGGCGTCTGGATCTGAACCACCACCGGGTCGCCGGCCACCAGCCGATAGGTCTGGACCGTCGGCTCGAAGGCCGACTCATCGTCGCTGCGCTTGACGTCGACGAGGGTGCTGGGGCCCACGACGGCGGCGCTGACGCACTTGGGCCAGGACGCGGCGGGGCTGCGGGGATTGAACTTGCAAGCCGGTTCGATGATGGCCCAGAGACCCGGCCTCAGCACCGGCGCCCCGACGCTGTCGGCCGCGGTGAACAGCGGGCGCTCGGAGCTCACCACCCCGCAGCCGGCCACGCCCAGGGCCAGGCCGAGAATGACGATGATCCGCAGCATGAAACCGACCCCCCAATCCAAGGCTTGTTAAGCTTTCTAGCGCAGAAACGATCTTCTGAGAGGCGCGATTCCCATGCCCATGCCCATCGCCGATCTGGAAGCCTCGCTCCGCGAGGGATTCCCCGACGCCGAGATCCAGGTCGAGGACCTGGCCGGTGATGGCGATCATTATCGCGCTCGCATCGTCTCGAAGGCCTTCGCCGGCCTTTCGCGGGTCAAGCAGCACCAGCTCGTCTACGCCGCCCTGAAGGGCAAGATGGGCGGGGAACTGCATGCGCTCGCGCTCGAGACCCAGGCGCCGGGCTAGACCGCCATGCGCTACCGGCCCTTCGGCGCGAGCGGCAAGGCGGTCTCCGCCGTCAGCCTGTTGCTGCGCGAAGCCCCCAACATGACGACGCCGCACGCTTGGCGGACCCTGGCCTTCTCGGCCATGGAATGCGGCGTCAACTGCTTCGAGATCACCGCCGGGTCCGACATCATGGCGCTCGGGGTCGGCGAGGCCCTGCGGGCCGTGGAGCGCCGGCTGATCTCCATCGGCTGGCGGCTGCGGGGCGATCCCCGCAAGGTGCTGACCGCCGAGGCCATCTCCCTGAGCGTCCGCGGCGGGCTGGCCAAGACCGGCGCCGGCTATTTCGACCTGCTGATGATGGACGAGGCGGCCTTCGAGAGCCTGGCGCCCGACGCTCACGGCTATCTCGCCGACCTGCGCGCCGCGGGCCTGGCCCTGCACATCGGCGTGGTGGGCGACGGCCCCTGCATCGACACCTGCATCGACAGCGGCGCCTTCGACGTGCTGGCCACCCCCTTCAACCTGATCTCCGACTGGAAGGCGCGTCGCCGGATCAAGGACGCCTCGGCCCGCGACATGACCATGATCGCCTACGACCCCTTCCCACCGGCCCTGTGCCGGCCGGGCGGCGGCGGCGTGGTTCCCAAGGCTAGCCTGTTCCGGCGCGCCGAGCCCCTGGCGGGCGCCGGCACCTACGCCTTCCTGCACCAGACCCAGGGCTGGTCGGCCGAGGAACTGTGCCTGGCCTACGCGCTCACCGAACCCGCCTTCGCCACGGTCCAGGTGGAGCAGTTCCGCGCCGAGGCCATCGAGCGCCTGGCGGCCATCAGCGACAAGGACCTGCCCACCGGCGTCGCCGCCCAGATCGAAATGGCCCGCTTCAGCGCCGACGCAGGCGAACAGCGCCGCGCCTGACGACACGACCCATCACCCCCCACCGCATTGGTCCAGCATTGCGCTCAAGGGGAGGCGCGGGCATATTCAGCGGCTGCGCCGGGGGGCTAGAAATGATGCGTCGCAGCTTGTGGCCGGAGTCGGGGGTCACGCGGCGGGCGGCTTTAGCGCTCGGTATCGTCGGCTTGGCCGCCTGCGCGCCAGCCCGACCGAAGGGGCGAACCACGCTGATCACCGGAGCCGCGAGCGGCGGCGGAAATGATGCGTTCGGCCAGCTTTTCGCCCAGCACCTGGGGCGCCTGACGGGACAGACCATCCAGGTCGAGTTTGAAACGCGCGCCGGCGGCAGCCTGGCGGCGAGCCGCCTCGCGAAGGCGCCGGCCGACGGGTCGATCATCAGCATGCTCCCCTCGAAGCTCATCTATGAGGACCAGCTGGCGACAACGGGTGAAACATCGGATTTGGCGCGCTTGAGCTCTTTGGGCGGGATCGGCGCGGACCGCCGGGTCCTGGTGGTCAGCGCACGGAGCGCGATCACGTCCTTTGACGTGCTGGTGAACCGCGCAACCCCGGTGATCCTCGCGGCGTCGACCCTGTCGAGCGGCGGCTATGTCGAGCCCCTGATCGTCAACCATCTTACCGGCGCCAAGCTCAAGCCCATTCCCGGCTACGCCGGAGGCGCCCGGAATCTGGCCGTCCTGTCGGGCGAGGCCGACGGCGCCGTTGGGGAGCTCGCTTCCCTGAAGCCGCTGCTCGATGCGGGCGGTCGGGTCATCCTGCGCCTCAACGACATCGTTGAACCGGCCAGTGCTCAGGCGCCGAGCCTAGCCAGCTTGGCGCATGGGCCCGACCAAGCCGCCCTCCTTTTACTCATCAGCGCCGTCGCCTCGCTCGGGCGGATGTTCACCTTGCCTCCTGGCGCGCCACCGCCCCTGCTGGCCGGTTGGCGGTCCCGGCTGGACCAGGTCGTCGCTGATCCGGTCTTCCGCGCCGCCGCGACGGCCCAAGAATTCAATCTTGACCAAACCGCGGGCGCGGAGGTCGACAGGATCCTCCACCAACTGTTCGACCGATCGACGCCGGTCATTCCCGCCCTGCGTCGCGCGATGGCAGCGCCGAGAGTCTGATGGACCTGGCGCTTGGAGCCTTGGCGAGCCTCATGGCCTCGCCGGCGGCGCTCGCCGCTCTGTTGCTCGGCACCCTGGCCGGGCTGTTGGCTGGCCTGACGCCCGGCGTCAATGGCAGGGCCGGCCTGCTGCTGGTGACCCCGATCGCCCTTGGGTTCGGACCGAGCGCGGGCGCGGTGTTCCTGATCGCCTTCCATTCGGTCGTCCACACCTCAGGCTCGATCCCCGCGATTCTGTTGGGCGCGCCCACATCCGCCTCGGAAGCGGCCACCGCCATCGACGGCTACGCCATGGCGCGGCGTGGAGAGGCCGCCAGGGCGGTTGGCGCGACCCTGACGGCTTCGGCCTTCGGCGGTCTGGTCGGCGCCCTCTTCCTGTTTCTCGCCCTGCCTGCGGCGCTGATGATCATCACCCATGTCGGCACCCCCGAAATCACAGCCCTGTCGCTGCTGGGCTTGCTGTCGATCGCCGCCCTGTCGGGGGGCTGGCTGACGGGCGGTCTGATGGCGGCGGCCCTGGGCGTGCTCATCGCCTCCGTTGGCGTCGATCCCTTCTCCGCGACCCCCCGACTGACTTTCGGCGTGCAGGACCTCTGGGACGGCGTGAACGCCGCCGCCCTCGTCACCGGCCTTTTCGTGGTTCCGGAGCTGGCCGCGCGCGAGCCCGAGACCCAGGTGGCGACGCCCCCCCTCGCGGGATATTCCCAGGTGCTCAAGGGATGTCTTGAAGTCGTCGAGCATCGCTGGCTGATGCTGCGAAGCTCGCTGATCGGCGTCGCCGTCGGCGTCATTCCCGGACTCGGCGCCAGCGCCGCGGTCTGGATCGCCTATGGCCATGCGCGCCAGACCCACCCCTCGGCCGTCCCCTACGGAGAAGGGGCCATCGCCGGAGTCATCGCCCCGGAAGCGGCCAACAACTCCAAGGAGGGCGGATCCCTGGTCCCCACCCTCTTCCTCGGCATTCCGGGGTCGTCAGGCATGGGAATCCTGCTGGCGGCCTTCGCGACCCTGGGGGTTGAGGTCGGCCCCAGGATGCTCGCCAAGACCCCGGAATTTGTGTTCCAGCTGGGCTGGACCAATATCGCCTCCAATCTCCTGGCCGTTCCCCTGTGCCTGGTGATGGCGCCGGCAATGGCGCGTTTCGCCATGCTGCGGCGAAGTGAGGTCGTTCCGGTGGCCCTGGCCGCGGCCCTTGCGGCCACCGCGCTCACCCAGGCCGCTCCCGCGACTCTGTTCCAGCTTGTCGTCTTCTCCGGGCTTGGCCTCTTGTTCAAGGCCGCGAACCTGCCCCGGGCGCCGCTGCTGCTGGGGTTTGTTCTCGGCCCGGGCCTGGAAAGCGGCCTCATTCGGTCCGACATGATCTATGGCTGGAGCGCCCTGATCCGCCCTGGAGTTCTCGTCATTCTAGGACTTTCGGCGACGATCGTCGCAGCCTCGTCCTGGACCCGACTGCGGGCCGGATCCCGAACGCGGGAGCCCGGCGCGCCGCTGAGCCTGCCGGCCGTGGCGCTGACCGGCGTCCTGAGCGCCTCGGCGATTTGGGTCGCGACCACCTTGCCGGCCACGGCGGCCGGCATTCTCTACCTGTCGGGCGGTGTCGGTGTGATCACGGCCGCGGCTTGCGCCGTCCGCTTCTGGCGAGAGAGAGAGTCCGCCTCAACGCCTGCGGCGCCGGATGGCGCAATCCTGATGCTGCTCCTCGGCGCGGTGGCCATCACCGGCCTGGTGAGCCTTCCGCTCGGGGTGGGAGCGTTCGTCTGTTCGGCCTTGGTCATCCGGGGCGGTGTCAGCTATCGGAAGGCCATCCTCATCGCCCTGCTCACGACCTGCGCCGTCCTCGGCCTGCAGACCCTCCAACGGTAAGCTCAGACATGCCCTCCGACACCCGCCTCCTGTCGCCAAACGATCTGGTCGGCCTCGCCCAGGCCGGCTGGCGGCTCGGCGCACGGCTGTGCGTCGACTGCGGCGGCTCTCATCGGATCTGGGGCACGCTCAGGGCCGCAGGGATGGCCAGTGGATTGACCGTTGACGAGCCCGACCTCGCTCCCCGG
This sequence comes from Phenylobacterium sp., assembly GCF_030645195.1. Lineage (GTDB taxonomy): Bacteria > Pseudomonadota > Alphaproteobacteria > Caulobacterales > Caulobacteraceae > Phenylobacterium. The sequence goes on from NZ_JAUSLW010000098.1 coordinate 17,206, forward strand.
CTCGCGGGCGTCATCGCGCCGGGCGCGCGCGTGCTCATTGCCGGTTCGGCCGATGGCGCACTGCTTGATCTGGTGGTCCGCGCAACCAAGAGCCGGCCACTTGAGATTCTGGTGATCGATCGCTGCGCCACCCCCTTGGCCGTGATTGAAGCAACTGAGCCCTATGCCGGCGTCACCGTCCGAACCCGTCAGCTCGACCTGACCAAGCTCGAGGGCGCAGAGCGTTGGGATGTCATCGTCTCGCACTCCCTGCTTCCCCACCTCCCGCCGGCCGCCCTAATCGAGGCTCTCAGGCGCATGCGCGGAGCCCTTGCCCCTGGCGGCCGCCTGATCCTGGTGGCTCGCACCTTCCACCCGACAACCGATCAGGGCGCCGCGGACTTTCCAAGGATCTGGACACGACAGGCCCTGGAGAGAATCACCGCGGCTGGAGTCCCGATTCCGGAGCCGGCGGAGGATTTCGACGCCGCCTTGCGGCGACACGCGGAGGCCCGGTCAAGGCCGCAATGGGATCTTGCGACCGGCGAAGCGATCGCCGAACAGCTGACCAGGGGGGGGTTTGAGGTTCTCGAGACCGCCAAGATCCAGGGCGAATCGCGCTCCATCCCGATCCGACGGGCCCGCGAGAAACAGGGCTACGTCTTCGTCGCGCGCTGAGCCGCCTTGCACAGCAGCAGTCTGCGGACACCGGCGATCATCGGCGCCATAGCGGCCGCGTTTCGGGAATTCCCTCGCTCTGACCGAGCCACGAAATTCATCGTGGCGTTCGCCTCGAACACCGTGAGGCGTCCGTTGGGGTCAAGGCTGGCGTCCAGGCCGAAGTAGTCGAGCCCGACTCGGGCGCCGATCTCGTTCAAGGCCAACTTGGTCACGGCCGGAAGGCCGTCGTATCCGGCCTCGATCGCCGCGCGACTCTCCTCCAGCCAGTCCGCGCGGTTGGACATCTCTCGGGAGCTGCGACCGTGGATGTTCCAGTGGTCGGCGACGATGTGCTGACGCACCACCACATCATCGCCGACGAAGAAGAAGCGGCTCTTCCGGTACAGGCCATCGCGGTGTCGAACATCGACGAACTCCGTCAGATAATACTCCTGGCGGCGGTCCCCGTAGACGCCCGTGATCTCCCCCGGGCTCTGAAACACACCCACCAGCTCACCATTGTGGGTGCCGGTGCGGCGGACAATTCCGGGAAACTGGAAGCCGGCCTCCTCCACCTGGCGCTCGACCCGCTCCAGGGTCGGATTGCGCAGAAGGAGGGTCTTGGGCATGTGCACGTTGTCGATTGCGGCCAACCGGCTGGCGATGTGGTGACGCCGCGTCTGCAGGATCGCCCGCGCCGGATCGATGACCGGAATGTCGAGTTCGCCCGTGAACTTCTCGATCGCCGCCAGGGTCGCCGGATGCATGTCGGCGTCAGAGACCATGTTCCAGAAGATGTCGATGTCGGCGATGTTCCACCGGCGCGCCTTGCGGAAATAGCTCGGGGCGATGTGGATGCGGGCATGGTTGAACTCCCCCGCCGGCAGCAGGGCCAGCACCCGGCCGGCGTCGTTGTTGCCCTCCAGATAGACGACGCCTTCCTGGTCAAACTGGATCGTTCGATCGAAGTCGTTGCCGACGATGAACCCCACGCGCAGCTTGCCGTCGGTCAAAAGCGGTACCTCGCGCCGACGAAGAACTGCCGCCCGGTGTGGGTGTAGTCCTCGGAGTTGCGCCGTTCGGACGAGATCCAGCGATCTTCGAACTGGTCGGTGAGATTGACGCCCTCGAAGGTCAGGCTGAGCTGGTCGCTGAGCCTGTAGGTGGCTGAGACATCCACATTCAGAGTCTTGTTCTTGCCCCGCACGTCGTTGCCGTTCCCGCCGGGCACGCCGATCAGATACGCGTCGCGATAGGAGGCGGACACCCGCGCGCTGAACCGCTCGTCCTCATAGTAGAGCGTCGCGTTCCAGGAGCGCGGCGACAGGCCGACCAGGGGGAGCGTCACGCTTTTGGCCGGTGTGGCCGTGGTGTCGGTGATGTAGGTCACCGTGGACTCGGCGTGGGTGTAGTTCACGACGCCTCCGAATCGATCGAAGGGCGCGGGCAGGAAGGTAAAGGGGCCTTGCAGATTGAGTTCATACCCCTTCAGTTCGCCGCCGGCCGTGTTGAGGAGCTGGCTGACCAGGAAGATGGTGTCGGGGGTGTTGCGGGTGGACAGCAGGCTGACGGGTAGGCCCGTCGCGCTGTAGGGCATCGTGGCCGCCGAACTCTGGATGTAGGACTGCAGGTCCTTGTAGAACAGGCCAAGGCTGAACTGGGTTTCCCGCGCGGGATACCACTCGAAATTCAGGTCGAAGGTGGTCGCCCGGATCGGATCGAGCAGAGGATTGCCGATGGTCAGGGTGTGGGCGGTGTTGTTGAGCGAGCCGCCCGGAGTCAGGTTCGGAAGCTGCGGGCGGGACATCACCTTGGCCGCGCCGAAGCGGATCAGCAGGTCCTCGCGGGGCTCGAGCACCAGGTTGAGGGCCGGCAGGGTGTCGTCGTATTTGCGCGGAACCGCCACATAGGTCGACCCCACATAGCCACGGGCCACGCTCGTCGTGGCGGCGCGCCGGACGCCGACATTTCCCCGTAGCGGCATGTCGAACAGGGTCGTTTCGAAGTCGGCCTGGAGATAGAGGCCCAGGTCCCGCTCGCCCACGTCGCGGTTGGCGCCGCGCTGATTGTCCGAGCTGACCCTGAAGTCGCCATAGGCGTTGACGCAGTTGCAGTAGAGGTCGAGCAGGGTGGCGATCTTGGTCACATCTGGCGCGAGCCAGGTGGTGTCCGTCCCGGCCGGCGCCCCTAGACCCCGGCCGAAACCGGTGACCAGCGTACTGATCTCGCTGAGGGCCACGCCTGGGATCGGCACAGCGCCGTCGGCGACGCCGTTGATCGTGTAGCGCCGCCACTCCGCGGTGGTGAACCTGTAGTCCTTGAACAACAGGCCGCCCTTCAGGGTGAGGCCGTCACTGACCTTGGAGCTGGCGTCGACGCCGAGGGTCTTGAAGCGATTGACGGTCTTGTTGGGCCGCATGCGCAGCAGGGAGGGGACGCCCTTGGCCGAGCTAGAACTGAACTCCCAGTTGGCCGGATCAGTGACGTCGAAACCGTAGTTCAAGCTGGGGAGGGTCTGGCTGGTGGAATAGTCGTAGTTGTAGCCGAGGTGATTGTAGCGATCGAACGAGACCGTCGTCTGGACCGGGTTGTCCTGGATCGATCGCGACTGCGCCACCCGCGCCTTGACCTCGAAGCGGTCATTGAACCTGTGAGCCAGCTTGAGGGACAGCTGGCTGAATTCACTTGAGAGTTCGTCATAGCGCGCTTCGCTGCGCACGTCCGTGTTGTCGAAATTGGCTTTCACCAACTGGTTCCGGGCGTCGATCACCGGGTTTCGGACGGTGGTCTGGTCGAGCCTGACCAGGTAGGTGGTCAGATACCGTTCGCTCCGGTCGCCGTCGAACAGGGCGAACAGGGCGTCGAAGGTGACGGAAGTCGCGTCGGTGGGCGCGAACTGGATGGCTGCAGTGGTCCCGTACCTCTGCCAGTCATAGGCAAGCCGCTGATACCGAGGGATTCTCGCGTGCCAGGCCGAGTTGACCGCGCTGTAGACCCCGGCGGGGTTGCCGCAGGCGCCGGCCTGCTGGAAGCAGCCGCCGGAATTGGTCGGAACCGCGGGGCTCTCCCAGCGATTGGAGATCGACCCCTCCTCATGGATGCGCCGGGCGCTGTAGGCGACGGACACCAGGGCGCCCAGCTTGCCGTCGAACCACGAGTCTGACAGCAGCACCGTCGCGCGCGGATCGTACTCTCGCGACAGGTCGTTGTAGCCGTACTGCAGGCCGCCGATGAGCGTGAAACCCGTATAGTCAAGGGGTTTGGCGGTTTCCAGATCGACTGTTGCGCCCAGAGAGCCCTCCTCCAGCTCCGCCGACTGCGCCTTGCGCACCGTCACGCGGCTGAAAAGTTCCGAGGCGAAGATCTGGAAATCGAAGCTTCGGCCTCGGTTGGCTCCGCCCGAGGTGTCCTTGCCGCCCGTGGTGGCCAGGGCCTCGAAGCCGTTGAGTCGAACACGGCTGAAGTCGCCCGACAGGCCACGCACGGTGATGGAGCGCCCTTCACCGCCGTCCCGATCGATAGCGACCCCGGGAATCCGCTGCAGGGCCTCGGCCAGGTTCAAGTCGGGAAAGTCGGCGATGTCCTCGGCGTTGATGACGTCGACGATGTCGGTGCGGGCGCGCTTGATCTCGATGGCGCTGGCCAGGCTGGCCCGGAAGCCGGTGACCACCAGCTCATCGACCTCGGCGGTCTGGGCGTGGGCCGAGCTGGTGGCGAGGACGCCGACAACGGCCAGGATGCGGATCCTCGCCCCCCGCCTGCGCGGGCGGCTCGAAGATTGTGATTTCATATGCAGGCCCCCCACGAAAGGAAATTACCGGCCCGCAAAACCTTGGCAAGGCGCACTGGACGTCCGGAGCCAGACTATTTCTTTGGACGCAGGTCGGCGGGTCCCTCCAACCGCTCAAACGCGCCGCCGCTTGACCAGCGGCCCTCGGCTCCCTAGCTCTCAGCCGAACGTTTCGACGAAAGAGCCGTCCCATGACCGACGCCGCCAGCCCCGTGCATGATTTCATCGCCAAGACCGTCACCGACAATTCGGTGGTCCTGTTCATGAAGGGCGTGCCCGAACAGCCCCAGTGCGGGTTCTCCGGCATGGTCGTCCAAGTGCTCGACCACTTGGGCGTCGACTTCGTGGGGGTCAACGTCCTGCAGGACAACGCCCTGCGCGACGGCATCAAGACCTTCAGCGACTGGCCGACGATCCCGCAACTCTATGTGAAGGGCGAGTTCGTCGGCGGCGCCGACATCGTCAGGGAGATGTTCCAGTCGGGCGAACTCAAGCCCCTGCTGATCGAACAGGGCGTGCTCGCCGCCTAAGCCGGGCTCCCTGTGACCAGGCTGCTTGAACCGCCCGAAGGCCAGCAGGTCTTCGAGGCCAGCTTCACGCCGCAAGCCTCCGACATCGACGCCAATGGCCATGTGAACAACGTGGTCTATCTGCGCTGGATCCAGGACATGGCCACCGCCCACTGGGCCGCCCGCCAGCCGGCGGAGGACCAGGCGCGCTGGGCCTGGATCGTCCTGCGCCACGAGGTGGATTACCGCCGGGCGCTCTTGCCGGGCGAGACCGCACGGGCCCGGACCTGGGTGGCGCGGAGACCCGATGGTCCCCGCTTCGACCGCTATGTCCGGATCGACGGCCCCGACGGCGCCATGTGCGCCCAGGCGGTCACCGTCTGGTGCCTGATCGACGCCGCCACCGGCCGCCCCAAGCGGGTGCCGCAGGACATCGTGGATCGGTTTATCTGAAGCCTCAACCGCCCGGCCCGGTCCACGGGTAGAAGGGGTTCAGCAGGAACAGCGGCGTGCGGCCCGCCACCCCCAGCTCGGCATAGGTGAAGGTCAGGTCGGTGTGACCCATGGCGAAGGACTTGCACGGGTCCAGGCGCTTGCGGCCGAAGGCGAGCGTCACGGCGTCCCCCTTCCTCTCCACGAAGAAGGCGAAGTCCTCCTTCCTGGTGCAGCCGTTGGAGGAGACCCGGATGGTCAGGGCCTCGCGCCCGGCGCTGGCGGAGTAGAGCGGCTCAAGCTCCCCCAGGGCCGATCCGGCCGGGGCGACGATGGGCGGGGCCGCGGTGGCGCAGCCGGCGAGCAGGCTCAAGGCCCCGATCAACAGAAGGCGACGATGCATGGCCCCACTTCGCCACGGATCGCGCCCAAGCAAAAGGCCCCGGATCGCTCCGGGGCCTTGGCTGAACTCGAAAAGTCGGACGTGATCAGGACGAATAGAATTCGATGACCAGGTTCGGCTCCATCTTCACAGCGTAGGGAACCTCGCTGAATTCCGGCTGACGGATGAACTTGGCGGTCATCGCCTTGGTGTCCAGCTCGATGTAGTCGGGGGTGTCGCGCTCGCCTGACTGCAGGGCTTCGAGCACGAGGGCCATGTTCTTGGAACGCTCACGGACGGAGACGATGTCGCCGGCCTTCACGCGGTAGGAGGCGATGTTGACGCGCTTGCCGTTCACCAGCACGTGGCCGTGGTTCACGAACTGACGGGCTGCGAAGACGGTCGGCACGAACTTGGCGCGATAGACGACGGCGTCCAGGCGCGATTCCAGCAGGCCGATCAGGTTTTCCGAGGTGTTGCCCTTGCGGCGGTCGGCTTCCTCGTAGGTGCGGACGAACTGCTTCTCGGTGATGTTGCCGTAGAAGCCCTTCAGCTTCTGCTTGGCGCGCAGCTGCAGGCCGAAGTCGGAGACCTTCTGCTTGCGACGCTGACCGTGCTGGCCGGGGCCGTACTGGCGGGCGTTCACCGGGGACTTCGGACGACCCCAGATGTTTTCGCCCATCCGGCGGTCGATTTTGTACTTCGCGGAATGCCGCTTGGACATGAGTAGCTCTTTCAAACACGATCCGGGCCGGCGCCTTCATAAGCGAAGGCGCGATTTCAACGGCGGCGTCCAGATCACCCGTCATAGATATCCGCAGCCGCCAGGGTGACCCGGCGGCGCGAAGGGGCGGTTTATGTCGTCGCAGCCCCTCGGAGTCAACCGGCGTCGGCCGGAACCACCGGCGGCAGGCGGTAGCCGCCCTCCAGCAGTTCGGTCTTGGGCAGGTAGGCCCGCATGAACAGCGCGAAGGGCCCGGCCGGGGCGGGCAGCCAGTTGGCGGTGCGCTCGCCGCCCGGATCCTGGTGGCCGATCCAGATGTCGAGGGACCCGTCGGCGTTCGTGACCAGGCCCTCGGTGCGGTCGCCGATGGCGTAGCGGGCGAGCGGATTGTCGGTGAAGAAGAACTGCCCGTCCTGCGTCGCCTCATAGAGGCTCAGCGACCAGAAGGAATGGACCGGGAGGTGGCCGCCCGCCGGGAAGGAAAGCCGCCAGGGCCGGGTCCCATCGAACAGGGCGCGCGGCAGGTCGCCCTCGGCCCGCATGTACATCGCTTCCTCCGGCGGCAGGGCGGCCAGGCCCGCCACCGCCACCGAGGCCCGCAGGCCGTAGTCCTGGCCGAAATTGCCCAACCGCGCCGAGGGATAGGACCAGCCCTCGACGAAGCCCGCCCCCGAGAGCCCCCCCTTGCGCGCGGCGATCTTGCCCTCGGCCAGGCCCGCCTCGATGGCGGCGGCCTGCTCCGGCGAAAACCGCGAGGCGTCAAAGTCGGCGAGGCCCAACGGCGCCATGGAGGCCAGGAAGGCGCGGTCCTCGACGCGCGGCGGGTTGGCGGCCATCAGCCGGGCGGCGGTCTCGAAATACTCGTCCCAGGGCGCGCCGCGATGGGCGAAGGGGCCGGGGGTCGGGGCGGCGGGGCCCTGCATGGAGAGGCCGTGCTGCACGGCCTTGGCGCCCTCCACGTCGTGGGGGCCATCCACCAGGATGCGGGCCAGGGCCCAGACATGGTTGGTGGGGGAGCGGACCACATTGGGCCCCTCAGCGGCGTCGGTCGGCCCCACCAGGGTGAAGGTCCCGCCGTCCGGCCCCGTGGTTCGGGTCCCCAGGATGGCGAAGTTGTTGGTGTAGGCGTCCATCAGGGCCAGCGAGACATAGCGGTCACCGGTGGCGGGCAGGTTGAGGGTCACCGGCCCCTGGGACAGATCCACCTGGGCTGTGGAATAGAAGGTGTCGTTATTGGGGGTGGTGACGGCCCGCGCCGTGTGGTCGGCCAGCCGGCGCATGTGGCCAAAGACGTTCATCGGCGAACCGGCCACCAGGCCTCGCGACCGGGTGGTGGCGATCTCCACCAGGGGCAGGGTGAAGAGATAGGCGTCTCGCGCCGCGGTCTTCAGGGCCTCGAGGTCCTTGGTGGCCATGGTGTTCTCCCCGTCTTGGCGCCGAACCCTTGGCCCGCGCGGCCAAGCTTCGCAAGCCTCAGGCCTCGGGCAGGCCCTGCTTGGCCTTCTCCCGGGCCAGCTTGTGCAGGGCGCGGCCGCGGCCCTTGGACAGCGCCGTGACCACGCCGCGGAAGGTGCGCACCTCCTGGTCGGAGAAGCGGGCGCGGCCGAGGGCCGAGCGCAGGTTCTGCATCATGGAGGGCTTCTTCTCCGGCGGATGGAAGAAACCGGCGGCCTCCAGTTCCTGCTCGAAATGGTCGTAGAGCCCCTGCATGGCGGCGGCGTCGGCCGGCGGCGGGGCGTCGCGGAAGATGGCCGGGGCGCCGGTCGCCTGGGTCATACGCCACTCATAGGCCAGGATGATCACCGCCTGGGCCAGGTTGAGCGACCGGAAGCGCGGGTCGATGGGCAGGGTCACCACCGCCTGGCAGAGCGCGATGTCGGCGGTCTCCAGCCCGGCGCGCTCGCCGCCGAACAGCAGGCCGACCTTGCGGCCCTCGGCCACCTCGTGGATCAGGTTGGCCGCCGCCTCGCGCGGGGTGAGGATGGGAAGCTGCAGTTCGCGCGGGCGGGCGGTGGTGGCGTAGACCAGGTGCAGGTCGGCGATGGCGGCCTCGACGCTGTCATAGACGCGGGCGGCGTTCAGCGGCCATTCGGCGCCGGAGGCCGAGGACCAGGCCCGTTCCTGGGGCCAGCCGTCGCGGGGATTGACCAGCCTCAGGTCGGCCAGGCCGAAATTGGCCATGGCGCGGGCCACCGCCCCGATGTTCTGGGCCAGCTGCGGCATATTGAGGATGATGCAGGGCGGAGCGGCGGAACCTGTGGGCATGGCGCGTTTTCAATCGCTTGCCCGTCTCATTGCAAGGGCGGTGTGTGCTAAGGGCCTCGATCATGCGTATCCCCCTGCTCGTCGCCCTCGCCGGCCTGGTCCTCGCCGCCTGCGGGCAAGGCTCGCCGCAGACCGCCTCCACGACGCCGCAGATCAACATGGCGGCGATGAACACCGAGGTCGTGGAGATCGCCGAGCGCGCCAAGCCCGGCGTCCTGGGGATCGGCGTGATGAACCTGGAGAGCGGCCAGAGCTGGGACTTCAACGGCGAGCGCCGCTTCCCCATGCAGAGCGTGTTCAAGGCGCCCCTGGGCGCCGCGGTCCTGGCCGAGGTGGACGCCAGGCGCCTGAGCCTGGATGATCCGATCCTGATCACCGACCAGGACCTGTCGCCCCCCTTCAGTCCCTTGGCCGACGCCTGGCCGGCGCGGCGCGACTACACCGTGCGCGAACTGCTGACCGCCGCCGTCGGCCGCTCGGACAACACCGCCGCCGACGTGCTGATGAGGAAGATCGGCGGGCCAGGCGCGGTGACCGCCTGGCTGGTGAACAAGAAGGTCGAGGAGATGCGCGTCGACCGCTACGAGCGCCAGCTGCAGCCCGACATCGCCGGCATGGCCTCGTTTCGGCCGGCCTGGAAGGGTGCGGCCTATATGACGGTGCTGACCTCGATCCCGCCGGAGACCCGGCGCAGGGCCACGGCGTCCTACATGGCCGACCCGCAGGACACCGCCACGCCCCGCGGGGCGCTCGCCTTCCTCGACCGCCTCGACGACGGCGAGCTGCTGACCCCGGCCTCCACCGCCCTGCTGCTGAAGATCATGACCGAGACGCCCAGCGGCGCCGACCGCCTGAAGGCGGGCTTCCCGAAGACCGCGCGCCTGGCCCACAAGACCGGGACCGCGCGAACCGACCTGGGGATGACCCCGGCGGTCAACGATATCGGCATCGTCACCCTGGCCGATGGCCGGCGCTACGCCGTGGCTGTCTTCCTCTCCGGCTCGACCCTGGATGACGCGGACAACGAGAAGATCATCGCCGATGTGGCCCGGATGGTGACCCGCGGCGTGCAGTAGCGTTCCTTGGCCAGGAACGCTTCGCGGCTAATCCGCGCCTGGGGGCTCGGCGGCCTTTGCGTCGAGGCCGACGCCTAGTATACGGCCCCAAAGCCAATTTTACGCCCCGGAGCGCATCGCCCTCATGGCCAAGATCAAAGTCGCCAATCCTGTCGTCGATATCGATGGCGATGAGATGACCCGCATCATCTGGC
>NZ_JAUSLW010000113.1 GCF_030645195.1 Phenylobacterium sp.
CCCGGTGGGCGTCAGCGTTGGCGTAGAAGCAGAGGTCGGGGCGCAGGCCCTTGACCGCGTCATAGACCGCGATCCCGTCGGCGATGCCGGTGGGGTGGTTGCAGATCAGCACCACCCGCCCGCGGGCGGGAATCCGCTCCAGGCCGCGCACGCTGACCTTGACGTCCAGCAGGGTCGAGACGTGCTCCAGGGCCTGGCGGCCCGTCATCTGGGCGATGTCGTCGGCCATGGTCCGGGCCTTGCGATAGTCCAGCAGGCGGTAGAGCAGGGGTCGGATCAGCGGCCATGCCGCCCCGCCCGAGAGCTTGGGGGCGCGCTCGGCGATCAGGGTGTCGACGATGTGATCGTGATAGGCCCGCCGCGCCGGCAGGGCCTCGGTGGCGACGCTCATGGGACGGAACATGCCCTTGCCCGCTCGCCCCGTGCAAGGGGCTGGTCCCCTGTACCTTAGCTGGGAACAAATCTTCAAGGCTGGCGGCCTCGGAGCCCGGGTCGCCGATGATCTTTCCTCGGTGATCCCCGCCGCCCTGAGCCGGGGACTGAGATCGGTGTTCGCGCCCCTACCCACCGGCGCCATGACGTCCTAAAAGCTCGCCATGCGCGAGATCACACACTTCATCGACGGCGTGTCCGTCACGGGGACCTCCGGCCGTTACGGCGAGGTCTTCAATCCCAATACCGGCGAGGTCCAGGCCCGCGTGGCCCTTGCGACCTCGGCCGAGCTGGACCTGGCCGTCCAGGCCGCGGTGCGGGCCCAGAGGTCCTGGGCGGCGGTCAATCCGCAGCGCCGGGCCCGGGTGATGTTCGAGTTCAAGCGGCTGGTCGAGGCCCGCATGCAGGAGCTGGCCGAGCTGCTCTCCTCCGAGCACGGCAAGGTGGTGGCCGACTCCAAGGGCGATATTCAGCGGGGCCTGGAGGTCATCGAGTTCGCCTGTGGCATCCCCCACGCCCTGAAGGGCGAATATACCGAGGGCGCGGGGCCCGGCATCGACGTCTATTCCATGCGCCAGCCGCTGGGCGTGGCCGCCGGCATCACCCCGTTCAACTTCCCGGGCATGATCCCGATGTGGATGTTCGGGATCGCCATCGCGGTGGGCAACGCCTTCATCCTCAAGCCCTCGGAGAAGGACCCGAC
>NZ_JAUSLW010000120.1 GCF_030645195.1 Phenylobacterium sp.
AGTCCCGGCCAGGGTCGCCACCAGGGCCCCGTCCTTGGGACGCTCGGCCGGGACCAGGACCTGGACGTCCTTGTCGGCATAGCCGGCCGCCTTCAGGCGCGCGCCCATCTTCTCGGCGGCGGCGGTGCAGCTGCCCACCGACAGGGTGGTGTTGGTCTCCACCAGCTCCTTGTAGAGCGCCCGGAAAGCGGCCTGGTCGGGGCGCGTCTGGGCCTGGGCGGCGGAAGAGAGGGCTGCGACGCCGATGGCGGCGAGGAGGGTGGTGCGGATCATGTGGGGGCCCCAGGCAACTGTTGGGCGGGACCCTAGGCAGGGGCGTCACGGGGAGCAAGGATGTGAAGGCGCCCAACCCTCCCAGGCCGCGGGATGCGCGCTGGAGAAGCTTGTCATGACCGTGGATGATTTCTTCGCGGGGCATTCCGAAGCCCGCGCCGTGCACGAGGCCGTCCAGGCCGCCGTCGCGGCCATCGGGCCGGCGCAGGTGCGGGTCGGCAAAAGCCAGGTGGGGTTCTCACGCGAGCACCCCTTCGCCGCCACCTGGCGCCCGGAACAGTACCTGGGAAGCGCATCCGCGCCCCTCGTCCTGTCGGTCTATCTGCGACGGCGAGACGCCTCACCCCGCTGGAAGCAGGTGGTGGAGCCCAGGCCCGGCCGCTTCACCCACCACCTGGAACTTTCGTCCGCCAAGGCGGTCGATGACTTCGTGCGGGCCCGCCTGGCGGAGGCCTGGAAGGAGGCCGGCTAGGTCAGTTCAATGACGCCTTCTTCACCGGCGCGGGCGGCAGGGGCGCGATGTTGACGCCCTCCTCAGCCAGCTCGCGGACCTCGGCCAGGGAGGCCTCGCCATAGATGCCGCGTTGCTCGGACTGGCCGGCGTGGATGGCGCGGGCCTCGTCGGCGAAGTCCTCGCCGACATAGTCGAAGTTGTCCTCGACGTGCTGACGGACCTGGGCCATCGCCTGCATCATCACTTCGCGGGCGGCGGGGGTCATGTCGGGGGTGTTGCGCTTGGTGCCGGCCACCATGGGGGCCATGATCTGCTTGGTCACCGCCGTGGAGCCGCAGACCGGGCAGCCGATCTGGCCGGCGGCGGCCTGGGCCTCGTAGTCGTCGGACGAGCCGAACCAGCCCTCGAACTCATGGGCGTGGTCGCAGGCCAGCGCATAGCGGATCATGCGAGGGCCGCGGGCGGGGCAAAGGGCCGGGCGTTGGCCAGGGCCGGGATCGCGGCGCGGGCCTTGCCGACGGCGGAAAGATCCAGGTCCACCACCAGGACGCCGGGCTCGTCGTGGGCGAGCTGGCCGACGATCTCGCCCCAGGGGGCGATGGCGATCGTGTGGCCCCAGGTGCCGCGGCGGTCCTCGTGGAAACCGCCCTGGGCCGGCGCCAGGACGAAGCAGCCGGTCTCGATGGCCCGAGCGCGCAGCAGGATCTCCCAATGGGCCTCGCCGGTGGGCCGCGTGAAGGCGGCCGGGACCAGCATCACCTGGGCGCCGGCGAGCGCGAGCGCCCGATAGACCGCCGGGAAGCGCATGTCGTAGCAGATGGTCAGGCCGAGCGGCGTCTCGCCGGCCAGGGCGGTCACGGCGCGGTCGCCGGGCTCGTAGGTCTCGCTCTCGCGCGCCGTCTCGCCGGTGGGCAGGTCGACGTCGAACATGTGTAGCTTGTCGTAGGTGGCGGTGATCTGACCCTGCGGCGAGATCAGCGCCGCGCGGTTGGCGGCCTTGCCGTCCTCCCGCTTGACCAGGGCCGAGCCGATCAGCAGCCAGACGGAGAGCTCCTTGGCCAGGGCCTGCATCCCCCGCACCACCGGATCGTCGGTCAGCAGGGTCAGCTGCGGCAGCAGGGCGGCCTTGTCCTTCTGCAGGATGTTGCTCCCCTCGGGCGTGGCGATGAAGGTCGCGCCCTGAGCGGCGGCCTCCCGCACCAGCGGCGTCAGGTGTTCGAGCGCCGCGGCGTGGCTGGCGGGGGTCCGGGTCTGGATCAGTCCGACGCGCAAGGTCATGGTCGTCTCTAGAAGCCGGTCAGCCCTGGCTTGGCAAGGCTCAAGCCGCCAGCAGGGGGTCCAGCTTGCCCGCCTGCTCCAGGGCCATCATGTCGTCGCAGCCGCCGATGTGATCCTCGCCGATGAAGATCTGCGGGAAGGTGGCGCGGCCACCCGCGCGCTGCATCATCTCCTTGCGCTTCTCCGGATCGAAGGCGGCCTCGACCTCGGTGAAGTCGACGCCCTTCTTCTCCAGCAGGGAGACCGCGCGGACGCAGTAGGGGCAGTAGGGCTTGGTGTAGATGGTGACTTGGGCCATGTCTCAACTAACGCCGAAAGGGGTTGATGGGTCCTATATGGTGGTGTTCGCGGCTTCTTTCACCCGGGCCACCACCGCCACATCGACGCAGCTCGCGCCGGCCTTCAGCAGGGCCCGCGCGCAGCCCTCGACGGTGGCCCCGGTGGTCATGACGTCATCAATCAGCAGGATTCGCTTGCCCGCCACCTGTTTCGCCCGCGAGGCGGGCACCGCGAACGCCGCCGCCACATTCCTGCGCCGTCCCGAGCCGGACTTGCCGCCTTGGGTGTCGGTGGCCCGCACCCGGACCAGGGCGTCGGGCAGGTAGGCGACGCGGGCCAGCCGGCTCAGCGGCCGGGCGATCTCGGCGGCCTGGTTGTAGCGGCGGCCCAGCAGGCGGGTCGGATGCAGGGGAACCGGGGCGATGGCGTCGGCGTCCTCCAGCAGGGCCCGCGCCGAGCGGCTGATCCAACGGGCGAACAGCGGGGCGAGGTCGGTCCGGTCGGCGTGTTTCAGTTGCAGGATCGGCCCGCGCGAGGCGTCGTCATAGAGGCAGGCGGCGCGGGCCCGGTCGAAGGCGCGACGCCGGGCCATGCAGGCGGCGCAGCGCACGCCCTCCCCCAGGGGATATTCGAAGGGCGTCCCGCACCCGTCACAGACCGGATCGTCGAGGAAGTGAATCTGGCTCCAGCCCGCCGCCGAGAGGCCGGTGGCCAGCGGCCGGGGCCCGTCATCCAGGGACTGGGGCGAGAAAACCAGGTCCAGCGCGGCCCGCGCCGCCGATTTCAGGCGCGGGCCTGGTTTCCACCAGGCCTCCGACAGGCCATCTTGCAGGCTCATGACCACCCCGCCCCTGCTCTTCGACCGCGCCACCCTGCGCGCCCGCCTCACCCGCGCCGCCCCCGGCTACGGGAACGCCGACTTCCTCAAGCGCCGCGCGGCGGAGGACGCCGTGGTTCGCCTGGAGGCGATCCTGCGCGAGTTTCCGTGCGCCGTCGACCTGGGGGCCCGCAACGGCGCCTTCCGCCAGGCCCTGGCCGCCAGCGATGCGGCCGCCCGCGTCGGGCTGCTGGTGGAGGCCGATCTCTCCGCGGCCATGCTGGCGGGCCGCGACGGCCCCCGCATCGTCGCCGACGAGGAGCGCCTGCCCTTCGCCTTCGGCTCCCTGGACCTGGTGGTCTCGACGCTCGCCCTGCACTGGACCAATGACGTGGTGGGCGCCCTGATCCAGATCCGCCGGGCCCTGAAGCCCGACGGCCTGTTCATCGGCTCGATGTTCGGGGGCGCGACCCTCACCGAGCTGCGCGCCTCCCTGCTCTCGGCCGAGATCGAGCTGACCGGCGGGGCGGGGTCGCGCATCTCGCCCTTCGCCGACGCCTATGACGCCGCGGGCCTGCTTCAGCGCTCGGGGTTCGCCCTGCCCGTCGCCGACGTGGACCGGGTGACCGTGCGCTACAGTCACCCCATCAAGCTGCTGGCCGACCTGAGGGCCATGGGGGAGACCAGCGTCCTGGCCGACCGCCACCCCCGCGCGTTGACCAAGACCATCCTGGCCCGCGCCCTGCAGCTCTATGTCGAGCGGTTCGCCGAACCGGACGGCCGCGTCCCGGCCACCTTCGAGATCCTCACCCTCACCGGCTGGACCCCCGACCCCAGCCAGCAGCAGCCGCTCAAGCCCGGCAGCGCCAGGATGCGCCTGGCCGACGCCCTGGGCGCCGTCGAACAGCCCCTGCCGCGGGAGGAAGACTAGCGCTGAGGTTTCCTCCTCCCCTTGGGGGTCGGGTCGATACCCCTGTCCGGCAAACCCACGCCGTCATCCCGGCCGGAGCGAAGCGGAGAGCCGGGACCCAGGGGCCGCATCCAGTCACCTGGGTCCCGGCTCGGCCTGTCGGCCGTCCGGGATGACGAGAATTATTTGGGAATGCAACGCGACCCCTCATTCGTCGGGCCTTCGCCCGACACCTTCTCCCGCAAGGGGAGAAGGGCAGACATTGCTCACCGCAACTAGCGCCTGACCCTAGGCCGCGATCGCTTCGTCAGCCTCCGCCCAGGCGAAGTCCGGGTAGAAGCGGGCCATCATCCGGGCGGTGTAGGCCACCAGGCGCGGGAAGCGCTCCGTCCGGCGGCGCAGGGGGGAGTCGAAGAAGGGCGTCAGCATCCCGGCCAGGACGGCGAAGACGATCGCGTCCACGCTGGTGGGCTCCTCCCCCATCATGAAGGGCTTGTCGCCAAGCAGGGCGTCCAGCGCCATCAGGGAGCGGGCGGCGAGCGCCAGGATCTCATGCTCGGAATGGCGCCCGACCCCGACCGCGCGGATATTGGCCGAGACCGCCTCCAGCAATTGGGCCCGCAGGACAGGCCGGGCGGTCTCCGGGGCGCCGTCGAACCAGTGGGCGGGGCCCTTCTCGAAGTTCTCCGGCAGCAGGAAGCGGAAGTGGCCGGAGGTCCAGGCCAGGTGGTTCTCGCACATCCGCTCGATGGCCCAGGCCTGGGCGCGCTGCACGGTGTCGAGACCCGCGTCGAGGTCGACCCCGTAGCGGGCCTCGACGTGGCCGCGGATGAAGGTGGAGTCGGCGATCTTCTGGCCGGCGTCCTCGATGTAGGGAAGCTGGCCCTTCGGCGAGTCCTCCCGCCAGCCCTGGACCTTGACGTAGGGAACGCCCGCCATCTGCAGCTGGATCTCGCTCTTGGTCACATAGGGGCTGACCTCCGGCAGGCCGAAGCCTTCGCCGCAGGCGTAAAGCGTAATCAGATTGGTCATGGCGGTTCTCCGGTTGCGTCGATCCCCGTTCTATTGCCATCCTGCTGACAACGTGGTGGCGGCAGCGGTGGAGCTTGGAGCCGGATGAGACGCGCGGATCGCCTGTTCCAGATCATCCAGATCCTGCGCCGGGCGCGCAGGCCGGTGACCGCCGATGCGCTCGCCGAGGAGCTGGAGACCTCCAAGCGCACCGTCTATCGCGACGTCGCCGACCTGATGGCCCAGCGGGTGCCGGTGCGGGGCGAGGCGGGCGTCGGCTATGTCCTGGACCAGGGCTACGACCTACCGCCCCTGATGCTGACCCCCGACGAGATCGAGGCCGCGGTGCTGGGCGCCCAGTGGGTGGCCAACCGCGGCGACCCGGCCCTGGCGCGGGCCGCCCAGGACCTGATCGCCAAGATCAGCGCCGCCATCCCCGAGCGCCTGCGCCCCTATATCGACGCCCCAGCCCTGGGCGCGCCGAAGTCCTGGAAGCTGCAGCCCGACGCCATCGACATGGCCCAGGTCCGCGCCCAGATCCATGCCGGCCGCAAGATCGCCATCCACTATCGCGACGAGCAGGGACGCGACAGCCAGCGCACCATCTGGCCGGTGACCATCGGCTATCACGACACCGTCCGTATGCTGATGGCCTGGTGCGAGCTGCGCCAGGACTTCCGCTCCTTCCGCGCCGACCGGGCGACGGGCGCTGAGGGCCTGGAGGACCGCTATCCAGAACGCCCCGCCGTCCTGCGGGCCAAGTGGCGCCGCGTGATGGAAGAGCGGCGGGCCGAGATCATGACGTGGAAGGCGCGGGAGGCGGCCGAGGCGGAGGCGGAAGGGAAGGACTGACTCCTCCTCGCCCCCTTGGGGGAAAGGGTTTTCGGTTCTCATCCAGCGCCACCACCAGGTCGGCACGCCCCGGCATCTCGGCCAGGATGTGGCGCGTCAGCCGTTCGTAGTGGGCGATGAAGTCGGCGACCTGATCGTCGGTCATGGCGCGCTTGAGGTCGCCGCCCTCGCGGGCCAGGCGGGCGCGAAGCTTGGCCTCCTGTTCCCGACGCCAGGCCAGGACCACCTCGAAGCTGGGGGCCTTGAGCAGGACCAGCAGGTCGATACGAGAAAACAGGTCCTGATAGGGGCCTGCCAGGGCGGCGTTGACGAAGCTCCGCCAGCGGCCGTCGGGGTCGCGCTCGCGCTCCAGGGCGTTGACCGGTTCGGCCAGGGCGGCGGGATCCTGTGCGACCGCCCCGACGCACCAGCCCTCGAACAGGATCACGTCCACCGGACCGGCGACGGGCGCGCCGGCGGGCTGGCGGTCGTCGGTGCTCTTGTCGAAGGCCGGCAGCAGGGTCTCGCCGGGCCGGGCCAGGCTGTCGAGGACGGCGAGGCCCAGGGCCACGTCATGGGTTCCGGGGACGCCGCGCGTGGCCAGCAGGGGATGGACCTCGCGGGCCAGGGCCTGGCGGGCGGCGTGGGTCAGGTAGAGATCGTCCAGGGAAAGGGCGGCGACCCGTGCGCCCCGAACCTCCAGCATGTGCTTAAGCACGGCGGTCAGGGTGGACTTGCCGCTGGCCTGGGTCCCGCAGACCCCCACCACGAAACCCGGCGCCTTGGCCTGGCCCAGGATGGTCTCAACGAGCGGCGCGCAGATCGCCTGGGCGGTGGCGGCGAAGTCCGGGGGCAGGCCCTCGGCGGCGATGAAGTCGGAAAGCCAGGCGTCCATGGGGCGAGCTTAGATCAGGCTGGGCGGACATGTCCCAATCCGCTCCTCCCGGCGAAGGCCGGGATCCAGGTCATAGGTCCCAGCCTGGGCCAGAGATTCGGAATGCGGTGGGTGGATCTGGGCCCCGGCCTGCGCCGGGGTGAGCGGAGGTGGTTAGATCGCCGCCTCGATGGCGCTGGCGGCCTTGTTCATCAGGTCGAACAGCACGGTCTGGAAGGCGCCGATGGCGGCCACCACGGCCATGCCCAGCACCCCGGCCAGGATGGCGTACTCGATCATGGTCGCCCCGCGCTCGTCGCGCAGGAAGCGGCTCAGATGAGATCGCGCAGCCAGGCCACCAGCGGCGCATCGGCCGGCGGCATCGGGTAGTCGCTGAGTTTCGAGGGCTTCACCCATGCCAGCGCCGAATGCTCCCTGGCCGTGACCACGCCGTCCCAGCGACGGCACAGGTAGAGTGGCATCATGAGGTGAAAGGACTCATAACCATGGCTGGCGAAGACGAAGGGGGCCAGGCAGGCGTTGGTGACGCGGATGCCCAGCTCCTCCTCCAGCTCGCGGATCAGGCATTCTTCGGGGGTCTCGCCGGGCTCCACCTTGCCGCCAGGAAACTCCCACAGCCCGGCCAGCTGCTTGCCCTCCGGCCGCTGGCCGATCAGCACCCGGCCGTCGGAATCGATGAGGGCGGCGGCGGCGACAAGCACCATGGGTTTGGGATCAGCCATGGCCCTGCATCGCGGGGATGGCGCGCGATTGCAACAGGCCTGACGCGCGGAGAGGCTGGCGTCGGGGCGCCAGGCCGGTAGTCTGTCGGCCAAGGCCCTTCGAGAGGCCCGGGAGACGCCGGTGATCGACCTCCATTACGCCGCCACGCCCAACGGCTGGAAGATCAGCATCATGCTGGAGGAGTGCGGCCTGCCGTACGCCGTCCATCCCGTGAACCTGGGGCGCGGCGAGCAGTTCGCGGCCGATTTCCTGACGCTCAGCCCCAACAACCGCATCCCGGCCATCGTCGACCAGGACCCGGCCGACGGCGGGGCGCCGATCCCGATCTTCGAGACCGGGGCGATCCTGATCTATCTGGCGGAGAAGACCGGGCGCTTCCTGCCCGCCGACCTGCGGGGGCGCTCCACCGTGCTCCAGTGGCTGATGTGGCAGATGGGCGGGCTAGGCCCCATGCTGGGCCAGAACGGCCATTTCAAGCTCTACGCCCCGGAGAAGATTCCCTACGCCATCGAGCGTTATGAGCGGGAGGCGGCCAGGCTGTACCAGGTGCTGGACGGTCAGCTCGGGCGGACCGGCGCCTATGTGGCCGGCGATGCGTACAGCATCGCCGACGTGGCCTGTTTCCCCTGGCTGATCACCCACAAGGCGCAAGGGGTCACCCTGGACGACTATCCCCACATCAAGCGCTGGTTCGCCACGGTGCGGGCCCGACCCGGCGTGGTGGCCGGCACGGCCGTCGGGCGCATGGCGCGGCCGGGCGAGATGGACGCCGAGACTAGGAAGAACCTCTTTGGAGTCACCGCGACATGATCGAGTGCTTCTTCGACTGCTCCAGCCCCTGGACCTATCTGGCCTTCCACAACCTGCAGCCCCTGGCCGCCGAGCTTGGGGTCGAGGTGAGCTGGCGGCCGATCCTGGTGGGGGGCATCTTCAACACGGTCAATCCTTCGGTCTACGAGCAGCGGGTGACCCCGGTGCCGGCCAAGGCCCGCTACATGAAGAAGGATCTGGAGGACTGGGCCCGCCACTCCGGGATCAGGATCACCTTCCCGCCCAAGGTCTTCCCGGTGAACAGCGTCAAGGCCATGCGCGGCTGCCTCTGGCTGGCGCCGCAGGGCAAGCTGGTTCCCTTCGCCACCCGGGTCTTCGAGGCCTATTGGGGCGACAATCTCGACATCTCCCAGGACGAGGTGCTGGCGGGGATCTGCCGCGATGTGGGGATTGAACCCGCCGCCTTCCTGGCCGGGATCGCCGAGCCGGCGGTGAAGGATCAGCTGCGGCTCAACACCGAGGAGGTGATGGCCCGCGGCGGCTTCGGATCGCCGACGATCTTCGTGGCCGGCGACGACATGTATTTCGGCAATGACCGCCTGCCCCTGGTGCGGGCCGCGGTCCTGGCGGCCAGGGCTGCGACCTGATGCCCAACCGTGACCTGACGCCGGCCACCGCGGCCGAGGCGGGCCTGTCCAGCGCCGGCCTGGCGGCTATCGACGCCTATCTGCAGGGGCTGGTGGACCAGGGGATCAACGCCGGCTTCGTCACCCTGACCGCCCGGCACGGCAGGCGCGCCCAGGTCAGCGCCATCGGGAAGAAGGACATCGCCTCAGGCGAGCCCATGGCGGCCGACACGATGTTCCGCATCTTTTCCATGACCAAGCCGGTGACGGCCGTGGCCATGATGATCCTGCACGACCGCGGCCTCTGGTCCCCCGACGACCCCATCGCCAAGCATCTGCCGGAGTTCGAGGGCGTGAAGGTGTTCGGCGGGGTGGACACCGCGGGCGAGGTCACGTGCGAGGCCCCGCACCATCCGCCGACCCTGCGGGAGCTGCTGACCCACACGGCGGGCCTGATCTATGGGCGCGAGCCCCTGGGCGGGCTGGAGGACCTCTACAAGGCTGCCGATGTCTGGCGCTCCGCCAGCCTGGCGGAGATGGCCGAGAAGCTGGCCGGCCTGCCGCTGGCCTTCCAGCCGGGGAGCAAGTGGTTCTACGGTCTCTCCATGGACCTGCAGGGGGCGATCATCGAGAAGCTCTCGGGCCAGAGCCTGCCCGACTTCATGCAGGCCGAGATCTTCGGGCCCCTGGGGATGGTCGACACCGCCTTCCACACCCCGCCGGAGAAGAAGCACCGTCTGGCGACCCTCTACCGCGCCAGCGCCAGCCGGGGGCTGGTCCCCCTGGCGGGCAACCCCCTGCTGCCCGACCATGAGAGCCCGCCGGCCCTGGCGTCGGGGGGCGGGGGCTTGGTCTCCACGGCGGGCGACTACGCCCGTTTCGCCCAGATGCTGCTGAACGGCGGCGAGTTCGCCGGCCGGCGGATCGTCAGCGCGGCCGGGGTGAGGCAGATGATGACCAACCAGATCTCCGAGGCGATCATGGCCGGCGGCTTCGGCATCGGCCTGCAGCAGATCCGGCCGGGTTTCGGCTTCGGCTACAACGGGGTGGTGTTCACCGACCCCGTTGCGGCCGGCGTGCCGGCGGGGCTGGGAACCTATCACTGGGACGGCGCGGCCGGGACCTGGTTCTGGGTCGATCCCACCCATGACCTGATCTTCGTCGGCATGGTCCAACTGCTGTCCGAGACCGCCCCGGCCCTCCAGGCCACAACCCAGACCCTGATGGCCGACGCCATCCTGCAGGAGGTCCATTCGTGAGCGAAGCCATCCTTGAGCCCGACCTGCCGATCGTCGATCCGCACCACCACCTGTGGGACCGGCCCGCGGCCCTGATCGCCGCCCTGCCCCCGCCCAAGCACGGTTTCGAACACATCATCCGCAAGGTCCCGCGCTACCTGCTGGACGAGCTGCTGGCCGACATGAAGCGCGGCCACAACGTCAAGGCCACGGTCTACATGGAGTGCGGCTCCATGTACCGCGGCCGAGGCCCCGCGGCCCTCAAGCCCGTGGGGGAGACCGAGTTCGTCAACGGGATCGCGGCCATGTCGGCCAGCGGCCTCTATGGCGACGTCCTGGCCTGCGCCGGCATCGTCGGCCACGCCGACTGCAATCTCGGCGCGGCCGTGCGCGAGACCCTGGGGGCCCACATCGCCGCCGGCGGCGGGCGCTTCCGCGGCATCCGCCAGAGCGCCTCGGCCGACCCGGACAAGGACGTGCTGGGTCCCCTGCACCGCATCGAGGGCGGGCTCTACATGTCGCCGAAGTTCCGCGAGGGCTTCGCCCAGCTGGCGCCGCTCGGCCTCTCCTTCGACGCCTGGATGCTGGAGCCGCAGCTCCCCGATCTCATCGATCTCGCCAAGGCCTTCCCCGAGACCCAGATCATCCTGGACCACGTCGGCACCCCGCTGGGGATCGCCAGCTACGCCGGCAAGCGGGAGGAACGCTTCCCGATCTGGAAGGAAAACATCCTGGCGCTCGCGGCCCTGCCCAATGTGGCGGTGAAGCTGGGGGGCCTGGCCATGGTGTTTCCCGGCTTTGACTCCTTCATGGCCTTCCCGCCGGCCTCCTCGGAGACCCTGGCGGCGGAGTGGAAGCCCTATATCGAGACCTGCATCGAGGCCTTCGGACCCCAGCGCTGCATGTTCGAGAGCAACTTCCCCGTCGACATCGGCAGCTGCGACTACGACGTACTGTGGAACGCCTTCAAGGTCCTGGCCAAGGGCGCCTCGGCGGACGAGAAGACGGCGTTGTTCTCCGGAACCGCCACCCAGATCTACCGCCTCGACCTGTGAGAGAGTTGCTGTTCCAGGGGGCGACGCGGACCTGGGTCCATCCCGAGACCGTGTCCCTGGGCCGGCTGCCCGCGCGGGCGACCTTCACGCCCTATGGCGACGCCGACAGCGCCCGGGCGCGGGGGCCCTCGCCCTTCGAACGCTCGCTGAACGGGGACTGGAAATTCAAGCTGGTCGATCGACCGGAGGCGACGCTGGACAACTTCGCGCGCCCCGACTTCGACGACGCCGGTTGGGCCCTCCTGCCCGTGCCGTCCAACTGGACGATGCACGGCTATGACCGGCCTCACTACACCAACGTCCAGATGCCCTTCCCGCTCGCGGCGCCCAATGTGCCCGACGAGAACCCCACGGGCCTCTACCGCACGCCCTTCGAGGTCCCGGCCGACTGGGACGGGCGCCGCATCGTGCTGCGGATCGGGGCGGCCGAGAGCGTGCTCTATGTCTGGGTGAACGGCCAGGCCGTCGGCATGGGCAAGGACAGCCGCCTGCCCCAGGACTTCGACGTCACCGCCTTCGTGCGGCCCGGCGGGGAGAACCTGCTGGCCTGCGTGGTGGTGAAGTCGTCGGACGCCTCCTTCATCGAGGACCAGGACCAGTGGTGGATGGGGGGCATCCACCGCGACGTGACCCTCTATTCCACCGCCCCCACCCACCTGGCCGATGTCTTCGCCCTGGCGGGGCTGGAGGACGACGACGCGACGGGGACCCTGCGGATCACCGCCAAGCTCGGCTTCCCAGGCGAGCCCGACGACGGCTGGGTGGTGCAGGCCCAGCTCTATGACGGCGATGTCGCCATGCTGGAGGCGCCCCTGCGCCAGAAGGTCTGGTCGGCGGTGAAGGGGCACAATCCCTATCGGCCGCCCCTGGGCCAGGCGGTGCTGGTGACTACCGTGCCGGCGCCACGCCCGTGGTCCAGCGAGGCGCCCAACCTCTACACCCTGGTGATCAGCCTGCACCGGGGCGACGGGCCGGCGGTGGAGGCGACCTCGATCCGCGTCGGCTTCCGGCGGGTGGAGATCGGCGACCGCGAGCTGCTGATCAACGGCAGGCCCGTGATGATCGCCGGCATGAACCGCCACGAGCACCACCCCACCCGGGGCAAGGCCATCACGCGGGAGGACATGCTGGCCGACGTCCTGCTGATGAAGCAATTCAACGTCAACGCGGTGCGCACCAGCCACTATCCCAACCACGAGGCCTGGTACGACCTCTGTGACGAATACGGCCTCTACCTGGTGGACGAGGCCGATATCGAGAGCCACGACTTCCTGCACGGCCTCTGCCGCGATCCCCGCTACGCCAGCCAGTTCCTGGAGCGGGGGCTGCGGATGGTGGAGCGGGACAAGAACCATCCCAGCGTCATCCTCTGGTCGCTGGGCAATGAGAGCGGCTACGGCCCCAACCACGACGCCATGGCCGGCTGGATCCGCCAGTACGATCCCTCACGCCCCCTGCACTACGAGGGCGCCATCTGGGGCTGGGACCCCAGCGCGGCCCTGCAGCACATCACCGCCGTCGGCGGGGTGAAGGCCGGCGGCGCGCCGGGCGCCGCGGCCAGCGACATCGTCTGCCCGATGTATCCGCCCATCGAGAACATCGTCGCCTGGGCCAAGGCCGACGACCCGGCCGACCGACGGCCGATGATCCTGTGCGAATATTCCCACGCCATGGGCAATTCCAACGGCTCGCTCAGCGACTATTGGGCGGCCTTCGAAAGCCACCACGGTCTGCAGGGCGGCTTCATCTGGGAATGGGTGGACCACGGCATCGCGCAACAGACCGCCGACGGGCGCCCGTTCATGGCCTATGGCGGCGACTTCGGGGACACGCCCAATGACCTCAACTTCTGCTGCGACGGCATCGTCGGCGCCGACCGGGTTCCGCACCCGGCGCTGTGGGAGTTCAAGACCCTGGCCCAGCCCGTCGGCGTGGCCTGCGACGGCGCGCGGCTGGCGGTCACCAACAGGCGGGACTTCACGACGCTCTCCGACCTGACCGGCGCCTGGACCCTGGAGGTCGACGGCCGGGCGGTGGCGCAGGGCGCCCTGCCCCGGCTGACCACCCCGCCCGGAATGACGGAGATCGTCGCCCTGGACCTGCCGAGACCCGAGATTCTACCCGGCCAGGAAGCCTTCCTGCGGGTGGCCTTCACCCTGGCCGAGGCCACCGCCTGGGCCCCCGCGGGGCACGAGGTAGCCTGGGTCCAGGCGCCGGCGGTCCTGCCGGTCGCCGAGGCGCCGCCCGCCGAACGCCTCACCGGAACCCTGGCTGTGGCCGAGACAGACGAGACAGTGCGGGTCACGGGCGCCGGCTTCGAACTCACTTTTTCCAAGAGCTCCGGAACCCTGGAGCGCTATGTCTGGCGTAACCATCCCCTGCTCCTGGCCGGGCCGCGCCTGCAGGTCTGGCGGGGCGCCACCGACAATGACGGGATCAAGGGCTGGTCCAACCAGGACGCCAAACCGCTCGGCCGCTGGCTGGCGGCGGGGCTGGCCGCCCTGGCCCCCGGCGCCCCGCAGGTCTCGGTGGCGGAGGCGGCCCGCGGGGTCGTCGTCACGGTGAGCCAGGCCTGGGCCTGCGCCGCCAGCCCCCAGGCCGTGGTCCATCTCCACGTCTACAAGATCACCCCGGACGGCCGGATCTCGGTGACCAACCGCTTCGAGGTCGACGAGGCCCTGCCGGACCTGCCGCGCCTGGGGGTGACCCTGGCCCTGCCCGACGGCTTCGAGCGCCTGGCCTGGTTCGGGCGGGGTCCCGGCGAGACCTATGTCGACCGCAAGGCCGCCGGCTGGATCGGGCGGTTCGAGGGGAGGGTGGCCGGCCAGTACGTGCCCTATGTCCTGCCCCAGGAGCACGGCAACAAGACCGACCTGCGCTGGCTGGCGGTGGAGGGGCCGCAGGCGGGACTGGTCTTCGTGGGGGCCTGCGAGGGCTCGGCCAGCCACTTCACGCCCCAGGACCTGTTTTCCGCCACCCACACGACCGACCTGGCCCCGAGGCCGGAAACCCTGGTGAACCTGGACGTCCGCCAGCGCGGCCTGGGCACGGCGAGCTGCGGGCCCGACACCCTGGACCGCTACAAGGTCGGCGCCGGCGTCCACGTCCTGAGCTTCGAGATGCGGCCCTACGCGGCCGGCGATGATCCGGGCGTGGTGGCGCGAAGCTAGGGTCGGCGCCGCAGCTGCGAAGAGCCAGCTTGGCCGTATTCGTTTGACTTCCAGGGCTTTGCGGCCCATATGAGCCCCGCGCTGCAGCAATTCGCGGCGCTATGGCGCTCCAGCCGCGTGATGGGATTTACGAAGGTCCCAGCCTGTCGAGCGCCGAAAGAGATCGCATAGATCGCCCCGCCACGCGGGGGCTTTCCACAAATGACCCGCGTCTTCGCGACCCTCGCCACTGGCGAGCGGCCGCATTCGGCGCATATGTGAAAGACACACCTGTTTTGACCAAGTTCACCGACTTCGGCCTCGCCCAACCCCTGCTGAAGGCCCTGGCCGACGAAGGCTACACCACCCCCACCCCGATCCAGGCCCAGGCCATTCCGGGCGTCATGACCGGCAAGGACCTGCTGGGCATCGCCCAGACGGGCACCGGCAAGACCGCCGCCTTCGCCCTGCCGATCCTGCATCGCCTGGCCGCCGACCGTCCGCCCGCGCCGCGCCGCGGCTGCCGCGTCCTGGGGCTCTCCCCCACCCGCGAACTCGCCACCCAGATCGGCGAGAGCTTCAAGACCTATGGCAAGCACCTGGGCGTCTCCGTCGCCGTCGTGTTCGGCGGTGTGAAGTACGGCGGCCAGATGCGCGCCCTGGCCGGCGGCGTCGA
>NZ_JAUSLW010000006.1 GCF_030645195.1 Phenylobacterium sp.
TTGGACAGGTTCGAGACGTTGGAGTGGCCGGAATTGTAGCCGGAGATGAAGCCGCAGACCGGGATGCGGCCGAGCGTGTTCATGCGGCGCAGGGCCGCCTCCAGGTGATCGCCGCCGACATTGTCGAAATAGACGTCGATCCCCTTGGGCGTGGCGGCCTCCAGCTGGCCGCGGATCGGGGCGTCCTTGTAGTTGATGACGGCGTCGAGACCGACCTCGTCCTTCAGCCAGGCCGCCTTCTCCGCGCTGCCCGTGGAGCCGACGACATAGCAGCCCTTGATCTTGGCGATCTGGGCGGCCACCGAGCCCACGGCCCCGCCGGCGGTGGAGACGAAGACCTGTTCACCGTCCTTCAGGGCGCCGATGTGCAGCAGGCCGCCATAGGCGGTGAAGCCGGTCATGCCGAGGGCGTGCATGTGGACGGTCAGCGAGAGGTCCGGATCGGGGGTGAGCTTGGTGAGGCCCTTGCCGTCGCTGGTGAAATATTCGCGGAAGCCCAGTCGGTTGGAGACCAGGTCGCCGACCGCGAAGTCGGGGGTCTTGGACTGGACGACGCGGCCCAGGGCCCCGCCCATCATGGCCTCGCCCAGGGCCTGGCCGGCGGTCAGGCGCGGCCGCATGGCCGGGTCCACCGACATGTACAGGTTCTGCACCAGCACCTCGCCGTCGGCGGCGTCGGGAACCTGGGTTTCGACGACCGCGAACTGGTCGACCGTGGGCATGCCCTTGGGGCGCTCGATGAGGTGGATTTCGCGGCTGATGGGCATGTCGCCCTCCCATTTTGGAATTTGAAAAAGCTAAAAATTCACCGATCACGCAATGTGATGGATCGGCGGGTCCAGTCTGTCACAGGCCCCTCCCGTCAGGGAAGGGCGTCGCCCCAGTCGAGGCGCCGGGCCCAGGCGTAGGCGGCCTTGTCGCGGCGGGGGACCTCGGCCAGCTCGGCGGTCCCCGACGGCGTGCAGAGCTTGAAGGTGATGGCGGGCTTGGCGGTGCGCGGCGGGGCCAGGATGCGGGCGGTGGGCGTCTGGGCCCTCACCGAGGGCTGGGCGGCGACCAGGTAGATAAATTTTTCGTCTTCGAAGGGCAGGTCGGCGCCCTTGGCCAGGCGATGGTCGCGGGACCGCGGCAGGCGCTGGACGAAATGGCACCAGTCCGGCGGGGTCAGCGGGCAGGCCAGGGCGTGGGGGCAGGGGGCCAGCAGGGTCGCGCCGGCCGCGATCAAGGTCTCGCGGGCGGCCAGGATGCGGCGATAGCCGTCCGGGGTTCCGGGCTCGACCAGGGCCAGCATCCCGTCGGTCGCGCTCCACAGGGCCGAGACGGTGTCCGCCTGGCGCGCCGCGGGGATCTCGGCCAGGGCGTAGCTGGCGATCACCAGGTCGGCCTGTGGCCAGTCGGCAGCCGGCGCTGTGAGGTCGCCGCGTAAGAATTTCGCGGCCTTCAGAGCCCCGTGACCCTCGGCGGCCAGCTTGGCGGCCATGTCCAGGAAGGGGCGGCTGGAGTCCAGCAGGGTCACCGATCCCAGGCCCGGCCAGGTTTCCAGGGCCGCCCAGCTCGCCCCGCCGGGGCCGGCGCCGGCGTCCAGCACTCGGGCCGGGGCGAAGTCCGGCGCCATCCGCCGGGCCTGCGCGAGCACATAGGCGCCGGCGGCGTAGGTGGCGGGCAGGCGCGACAGCACATAGGCGATGGCGTCGGCCTCGTCGGTGACCACCACCTTGGAGGTCTCGCCGCCGCGATAGCCGGTGGAAATCTTCGCCGCCCGCTCGGCCAGGCCCTTGCGGGATACGCCGTCCAGCAGGCGGTCGGCGGCGAGGCGCAGGGCGGCGGGCAGGTCGGGGCTCATGACGTCCCGATCAGCTTCCGACGCGGTTCTTCACCAGGTCGTCCACCACCGACGGGTCGGCCAGGGTCGAGGTGTCCCCCAGGTTGGAGAGGTCGTTCTCGGCGATCTTGCGCAGGATGCGGCGCATGATCTTGCCCGAGCGGGTCTTGGGCAGGCCCGGCGCGAACTGCACCACGTCGGGCGCCGCGAAGGGCCCGATCTCCCGGCGGACCCAGCCCTTGAGCTCGGCCTCCAGGATGTCGGTGGGGACCACCTCGGCCTTCAGGGTGACGAAGCAGTAGACCCCCTGGCCCTTGATGTCGTGCGGGAAGCCCACCACGGCGGCCTCGGCGACGTTCTCGTTGCTCACCAGGGCGCTCTCGATCTCGGCGGTGCCCAGGCGGTGGCCGGAGACGTTGATCACGTCGTCCACCCGGCCGGTGATCCAGTAATAGCCGTCCTCGTCCCGGCGGCAGCCGTCGCCGGTGAAATATTTACCGGCATAGGTGGAGAAATAGGTGTCGAAGAAGCGCTGATGGTCGCCGTAGACGGTGCGCATCTGGCCCGGCCAGCTGTCGGTGATCACCAGGTTGCCGCTGGTGGCCCCGTGCAGGGTCTGGCCCTCGGCGTCCACCAGCTCGAACTTGATCCCCGGCAGGGGCTGGGCGCAGGAGCCGGGCTTCAGCGGCGTGGCGCCGGGCAGGGGGGAGGCCAGGCAGGCGCCGGTCTCGGTCTGCCAGTAGGTGTCGACGATGGGGCAGCGGCCGTCCCCCACCACCCGGTGGTACCAGAGCCAGGCCTCGGGATTGATCGGCTCGCCCACCGTGCCCAGCAGGCGCAGGGACTTGCGCGAGGTCTTCTGGACCGGGGCGTCGCCGTCGCGCATCAGGGCGCGGATGGCGGTGGGGGCGGTGTAGAAGGTGTTGACCTTGTGTTTGTCGATCACCTCCCAGAAGCGGGAATTGGTGGGATAGTTGGGCACGCCCTCGAACATCACCGTGGTGGCGGCGTTGGCCAGGGGTCCGTAGACCACATAGGAGTGGCCGGTGACCCAGCCCACGTCGGCGGTGCACCAGAAGACCTCGCCGGGTTTGTAGTCGAAGACCAGCTCGTGGGTGTGGGCCGCCCACACCAGGTAGCCGCCGGTGGTGTGCAGCACCCCCTTGGGCTTACCGGTGGAGCCGGAGGTGTAGAGGATGAACAGCGGGTCCTCGGCGTTCATCGGCTCGGGTTCGCAGGTGTCGGAGACGCTCTGCTTGAGGTCCGAATAGAAGGCGTCGCGGCCTTCCTTCATCGGCACGTCGGCCCGCGTGCGGCGCACCACGACGACGTCGGTGACGCCCGGGCACTGCTCCAGGGCCTCGTCGACATTGCGCTTCAGCGGCACGATCTTGCCGCCCCGCAGGCCCTCGTCGGCGGTGATGACGATCTTGGAGTCGCAGTCCTGGATGCGGCCGGCGATGCTGTCGGGGGAGAAGCCGCCGAAGATCACCGAATGGACCGCCCCGATGCGGGCGCAGGCCAGCATGGCCACGGCGGCCTGGGGGATCATCGGCAGGTAGATGGTGACCCGGTCACCCTTCTGGACGCCCTTGGCCTTCAGCACATTGGCCATGCGGCAGGTTTCGGCGTGCAGCTGG
>NZ_JAUSLW010000134.1 GCF_030645195.1 Phenylobacterium sp.
CGATGGTCGTGTTCACCGGCCAGGTGCCGACCCACCTGATCGGCACCGACGCCTTCCAGGAGGCCGACACCGTCGGCATCACCCGCGCCTGCACCAAGCACAACTACCTGGTGAAGGACGTCGCCGACCTGCCCAGGATCATCCACGAAGCCTTCCATATCGCCACCAGCGGCCGGCCCGGCCCGGTGCTGATCGACATCCCCAAGGACGTGCAGTTCGCCAGCGGCCGCTACCAGGGCCCGGCGGAGGTCAGCTTCAGCCACGGCTACGCCCCGCGCACCAGGGGCGACGCCGGCAAGATCGCAGAGGCGGCGCGAATGATCGCCAAGGCCCGCCGTCCGATCTTCTACACCGGCGGCGGCGTGATCAACGCCGGTCCGGCGGCCAGCGAGAGCCTGCGGACCTTCGCCGCCATGACCGGCGCGCCGGTGACCTCGACCCTGATGGGCCTGGGCGCCTTCCCGGCGGCGGACCCGGCGTGGCTCGGCATGCTGGGCATGCACGGCACGTTCGAGGCCAACCACGCCATGCACGACTGCGACGTGATGATCTGCGTCGGCGCCCGGTTCGACGACCGGGTCACCGGCCGGCTGGACGCCTTCTCGCCGGGCTCGAAGAAGATCCACATCGACATCGACGCCTCCTCGATCTCCAAGAACGTCAAGGCCGACATCGGGATCGTCGGGGACGCCGGCTCGGTGCTGGAGGACCTGATCTCGGTCTGGACCTCACGCAAGATGTCCACCGACAAGGCCGCCCTGAAGGACTGGTGGACCCAGATCGACGCCTGGCGCGCCCGCCAGGGCTTCCGCTACGCGCCGGACTCCACCCTGATCAAGCCGCAGTACGCCGTGGAGCGGCTGTACGAGCTGACCAAGGACCGCGACACCTACATCACCACCGAGGTCGGCCAGCACCAGATGTGGGCGGCCCAGTACTACCGCTTCGAGCAGCCCAACCGCTGGATGACCTCGGGCGGCCTCGGGACCATGGGCTACGGCCTGCCCGCCGCCGTCGGCGTGCAGATGGCCCACCCGAATTCGCTCGTCATCGACATCGCCGGCGACGCCAGCGTGCAGATGACCATGCAGGAGATGGCCACGGCCATTCAGTACGAGCTGCCGATCAAGATCTTCATCCTCAACAACGAGTGGATGGGGATGGTGCGCCAGTGGCAGCAGCTGCTGCACGGCGAGCGCTACAGCCACTCCTATTCCGCCAGCCTGCCCGACTTCGTGAAGATGGCCGAGGCCTTCGGCGGGGTCGGCATCCGCGCCGAGACGCCCGCCGAGCTGGACGACAAGATCCTGGAGATGATCTCGGTGAACAAGCCGGTGCTGTTCGACTGCCGGGTCACCAAGGAAGAGAACTGCTTCCCGATGATCCCGTCGGGCAAGGCCCACAACGAGATGATCCTGGCCGACGACGGCAGTGACCTGGGCACGGTCATCGACGACGAGGGCAAGGGGCTGGT
>NZ_JAUSLW010000138.1 GCF_030645195.1 Phenylobacterium sp.
TTTTCCGGGCTACGGAGATCGCCATGCTCGAAGTCACAGCAACCGAAATCGCCAAGCGCTTCTCACGCTACCGCCAAGCGGCTCAACGAGAGCCCGTCGCCGTGACGCACCACAACCGCGTCACCGAGGTCTTGATGTCGAAGCATGACTACGACGAATTCGTACGGCTCAAGAGCCTGGCCACCCGCGCCCAATGGACCCACGAGCTGTCGGCGGAGTCGCTGGCGGCGCTCGCCGAAGCGCGCGTCGATCCCGCGCATGACCACCTCGACGCTCTACTGCCCGAATAGGTCCCGTGCCCCTTCCGAAGCCGGAAGTCGGCCTGGTCATTCGGTTCAACTATCTCTGGCGGCGAGAACGCGACCGGGGCCGTGACAACGCCCGCTACCCGCGCCCCTGCGCGATCATCTTGTCGCATCGGCGCGCTGCCGATGGGCTGACGATCGTCATGGTCGCGCCGATCAGCATCGCCGGAAGCCGCCGCAGTGACGCTCGCCCGACCTGCCGGCTCTCAGCTTCGAGGATCGCGTCGCCATTATGGCCGGCCGGAGGCCGCCGAGCGCCACTCCAACCGCATGAGAGCTCGCCGGAAGTTTGAGGCCCTGCGCCATCACCAGCCTCACAAAACGGCGTCCATGGCCGTCAGCAGCTTGGCCGGGTCGATGGGTTTGGCGACCGCGCCATCCATGCCCGCCTCCCGATACGCGTCCTGCTGATGGGTCATGACGTTGGCGGTCAGGGCGAGGATCGGGGTCGGCGCCCCGGTCCGCCCGCCCTCTTCCTGGCGAATGAGCCGCGTCGCCGTGATCCCGTCCATGACCGGCATCTGCACATCCATCAGGATCAGATCCCATGTCCCGGTCCGCCAAGCCTGCACGGCCTCCTGGCCGTCATTGACCACGACCGGTGTGACCCCGGCCTGTTCAAGGATCGCCTGGATGACGATCCGGTTCACTGGGTTGTCTTCCGCGACGAGGACGCGGAGATCGTCGGCGGCCATCAACGCCACGTCGTCCGGGCGCTCGGCTCGCGGCGTCGCGGTCACCTGATCCGCCAGGCGAACCAGGGGCAGCCGCGCGGTGAAGGTCGAACCGGCACCTTCCTCGCTCTCAAGCGTGATCTCGCCCCCCATCAGGCGCGCCAGTTCCTGAGAGATCGCCAGTCCCAGCCCGGTACCGCCGAACTTTCGGGTGATCGACGGGTCGGCTTGGGTGAATTTCTGAAACAGCTCGCCGAGCTTCGCCGCCGAGATGCCGATCCCCGTGTCGCGGACGACCAGCCGAAGCTGGCCGTCGGGGTTTGAGACCTCGAGCGTGATCTGACCCTGGTCGGTGAACTTCAGAGCATTGGAGCAGAGATTGTTGACGATCTGCCGGACCCTGGTCGAATCTCCGCGGAATCGCCCCTCCGCCTCTGGACTGACCCGGCAGGAGACCGCCACGTCCTTTTCCGCCGCCAGGACCGTGAGGCTCGCTTGGGCGGAACGGACGATCTCGGCCAGATCGACCTCGCCAGCCTCAAGGGTCAGTTTGCCGGCCTCGATCTTGGAGATGTCCAGCAGGTCGTCGAGCAGGCTGAGCAGGATCCCGCCAGACTGTAGGATGATCTGCACCTGCCCTTGCTGGCGGTCGCTCAGAGGCTCCTTGGACAGCACCTGCCCCATACCCAGGATACCATTCAGGGGCGTGCGGATTTCGTGGCTCATCGCGGCCAGGAAGCTGGACTTCGCTTCATTGGCCGCCCGCGCGGCGTCACGGGCGCTAATGAGATCGAACTCGGCGAGCTTGCGGTGGGTGATCTCCTGGAGGGCGCCGATCAGGCGGACCGGCTTGCCGGCGGCGTCCCGCTTCAGCGACGCGGCCGAGCGCACCCAAACCTCCTGTCCGTCCTCGCGATGGATTCGGCACTCGATATTGAAGGGACTTCCAAGCTCCTCATGAGCTTGCCAAGCGGCGATCGCCGCCTCGCGATCCAGAGGATGGATCAGGGCGAACGGATCGCGCGCAAAGGCCTGGTAGGTCTGGCCCTGACCGAGGAAGGAGTCGGCGGCGCCCAGCTTGGTCAAGGTGCGTTGCGCATAGTCCACCTCATAGACGTGCAGATCGGCGATATCGACGGCGACATGCAGGCTCTGCTCGGCGCGCTCGGATCGCTCCAGGGCCGCCCTGATGTCCCCGAACGCCGCGGCCTCGACGACGAGCCTCTGTTCTCGGCCGGAAGCCTCGAAGGCGGTCTCCATCTCCTTGAGCCTGTCTTCGAGGTGCTGGTGAAATTCGGCGGCTTGCGCCTCCAGCCTGCGCCTCTCGATCCCGTCCTCGCGAAACCGCTCCGCGGCCCTAGCGATATCGCCGATCTCATCCACCCGGTCTGCGCCCGAAACCTCGACATCGAACCGCCCCCTGGCCATTTGCCGAAGCACGTCGTTCAGACGTCGCAAGGGTCGGGTGATGCTGCGGGTCGTCAGCCATCCCGCCAGTCCAGCGAGCACCACAAGAGCGGCGAGACTCAAGGCGATCTGCACCTCGACCCGCTGCATCTGGCGGCGCGTGGTCTGCAGATCCGACGACAGCAGCGCGCCTTGGGCGCCGGCCAGACCGGCGTCACCCGTCTGGCCGACCAGCAAGGCCTGGGACCGGCGGAAGAGGGGCAGGACGTCTGTCCTGAAGACCCTCTCCACGGCCGCGGTGTTTCCACGCTCGGCGGCCTCAAGGGTGGCGGCCTGGGCGGCCTTCAGCTTGGGCAGGATTCGGGACAGCTCGCGCCAGGCGGCCCGGCTCTCTGGACTGGTGAGCCCAGGCGCCAGCTCATTCATCGCCGCGCTCAGCTTGTCGATACGGTCCCACTGCCGGGCCCAGTCACGACGCATCGATGGATCATGGGTGATGATGTAGCCACGCAGCGCATTGGCCGAAGACACGGTGGCGCTGGACAGCCGCAGCGCCGTGATCGCCGTCGGCGCGCGGAGTTCGTCCCCCAGGCTCACACGACGAACCGAGTCATGGACGAGCGGCAACAGACCGCCCACGGCCACCACCATCAGGACGACGATGGCGCAGAAACCCAGGGCCAGTCGACCGCCGGTCCGCAGGTTCAGCCGCATGTCTTGGCCCTCCGGCTCGCCCGAAGGGAGCATTCAGATGCAGGAGGGTCTGAACCCGCCGTTGCGCCGAAGGCCGTGGCCCCCGTCTCCTGTCGGTCGCGCGTCCCGGTCAGGCTAGGCCCGCGCGCGCGGCGACGCATTGAGCCTTGCTCGGGCCCGAGTTGATGCCCATCAAACCGCCCCTCCGTAGACACCGAAAATGCTCGCGATGGCGCTGCGAAGGCGCAGCGGCTGAACCCCGTCATGGGACCCTCGCGGCTCGCCGAACGTCCTGTTCGAGCGTCACGCTATCGCCAGA
The DNA here is from genome assembly GCF_030645195.1 of Phenylobacterium sp. Classification (GTDB taxonomy): domain Bacteria; phylum Pseudomonadota; class Alphaproteobacteria; order Caulobacterales; family Caulobacteraceae; genus Phenylobacterium. Next base: position 3,399 of record NZ_JAUSLW010000138.1, read on the forward strand.
GCACGGTCGCTAGACCGAGCGTCACTCTGGTCGACCTGTTCACCGCGAACTATGATTTTCAGAAGCTGAAGCAACTCGTCGTTCACGCCAATCCGGGCATGGTGATCGTCGTTGATGACCGTGTGAATCCAGCCTTTGCCAGTCTTGCGAAGTGGGCGGGTGCGGCGAGGCTTCGATCTGACCCATCGCGGCGACGGCTCGGGCGACAACGTCCCCACTGCGCTCGGCCGCGGTCTTGGCCTCGGCCACGGTCGCCCTGGCGTGGTTGGCGCCCTCGGCCGTCCGCTTCACGGTGGCGGTAATCTCGTCGAGCGCAGCCGCCGTCTCCTCCAGACTCGCCGCCTGCTGTTCTGTGCGCTTGGACAGGTCGTCGGCAGCGTGGCTGTGCTGTATGTCGATGGCGTCGGTAGCGACGACCTCGACGAACCCTTGGTGATGTCGGACCTACAGGATGAGGAAATCCAAGCCCGCCTGGCGGCGATCGGCGGGCGCATGGGTCTAGCGCCGCTGGTGGTCCAACCGATGATCGACGCGATCGGACTGCAAGATCCAGCGGCGCACCACAAGTGGGCCGCCCTCACCTCCCCCCGGCATCTGGAGAATGCCCGCGATGAGGTCCTAGAGATCCTGCCTGGCCTACGACGGCTAAGGGAAATCGGCGGGGTAGGCCCGACAACGCCCACCGCCGTGATCGTGGCCAGTCTCGCTCCCACCGACCCAGCTGACAGGGCATGGCGGACGGCCCAGGCGGCGCCGGCCCGGCGGGCGTGTCAAGGCTGGGTCCTCGACGCCGATGGTGCCACCCACGTCTCCCCGCTGGGCCGGGATCGGAGCTACCTCCTGGCCGCGATTGGGTGGCTGAAGACCCCAGGCCTCAAATCTGCATCGACCTGCGACGCGCAGGGGTTTCGCCAGTAGGATCGCATCTCACAGCGATCCTTCAGCGACAGAAAACAGGGATTCCGGTCAGACCTGACTAGCAGCCAAACTCTGACAGGCCGTGATGAGGTGATAGAGGGACGTGGCCGGTGCTGGCCCATCCTGGAAGCTGCCATCCAAATTCATCTTGTCACGCCACACGCCGACGCACGGCGTCTGGAGGTATCGCCTCAATCCATTGGCCGCCTCTAGGGCGGCGTCGAGATCCTCCAGGATCAGAGCCGCCTTCAGATGTTCCGTTTGCGGCCATAGCCGCGCCGTGCCGTCGCGCAGGGTGAGGTCGTCCCAAAGCTCGTTGACCGCGACCCTACGGACCGGGTCGACGCCTTTGCGTCCAATAGCGAAAAGGCGTCGGGCTACCGCTCGCGCGTCGCCGCGACCACGCTGGCGGCCCCACCGCTCAAGCAGCCAAGCCCACTCAAACTGATGACCGGGTTCCACCAGACGCCCCTCGTCTCCGACGGCTGGCCGCCACTCTTCGTCGAAGAATTCCCGTAGGAAGCCACCCGCCGGATCGATGAAGGTGGTCAACGCCGCCTTGACGATCTCATCAGCCATGGCGTCCCAGGAGGCCTCCCCCGCCTCCCCCCAAGCCATGGCCGCCTCGAGCAGGTGCATATGGGCGTTGGCCTGGAAGGGCTGGGCGATATTTTCCCGGAAGCCGCCATGGACGTGCCGCATGGATTGCAGGCCGTGCCGGATCTTGCCGCCCTCGGCGACAAGGTCGATGCGGCCAGGATCGACCCGGTGCAGGGTGGCGAGGCCCAGGATCGCGAAGGCCTGATCATAGAGCATGGCCGTCTCGTCGATCGGTTCGCCCTCCACGCCGACGAGCGTGCGGATGAGACCGTCTTCACGTTGGAAGTGCGCCAGCATGTAGTCGACCCCATGCCAGGCCGCCTCCCGCCATGGGCCATCCCACCCCATCATGCCTGCCTGCGCGTAGGCAAAGATCTGACGTCCCTGGACCCGCCCACGGCGCGGAGCTGGCCGCGGCTCGCCCTCCAGGCTCAGGGCTTCGAGAAAGCCACCGCGAACGTGGTCGGCCCCGACTTTCCACCAGAGCGGCAGGGCATGCATGCGCAGCCAGTCGTCGTACCAGTCAGCCGCCTCGCGCAGAGACGTGAAATCGTTTGCAGGCGCCATGAAGC
>NZ_JAUSLW010000142.1 GCF_030645195.1 Phenylobacterium sp.
CGACCACTACGACCCCACCGACCGCATCGCCGCCATGGCCTATCTGGCCGCCCGCCAGGCCCAGGGGGAGATCGTCACCGGCCTGCTCTATGTCGACCCCAGGGCCACCGACCTGCACGAGGGCCTGGAGACGGTGGCCACTCCGCTGAACGCGCTCTCCGACGCCGAGCTGATCCCGGGGTCGAAGGTGCTGGACCGCCTGAACGCCAGTTTGCGCTAGCGGCCCGGAGGCGAAGGCGCGATCCTGCCGCCATGACCGTCGACGTGAAGATGCGGCCCCCCGGGCCCGAGGACAGCGAGCGGCTGCTGACCTGGCGCAACCTGCCGGAGGTGGCGCGCTGGATGTATTCCGACCACGTCATCACCCGTGAGGAGCACGAGCGCTGGTTCGCCGGGATCGCCGGCGACCCGACCCGCAAATACTGGATCATCGAGCTGGACGGCGAACCCGTGGGCCTCGCCAACCTCGTCGATATCTCGACGACGAACCGCAAGGCCTCCTGGGCCTATTACCTCGCCAGCCCGTCCGTGCGCGGCAAGGGGATCGGCGCCTGGGTGGAGGTCTTCGTCCTCGACCACGTGTTCGGGACACTCGGCCTCAACAAGCTCTGCTGCGAGGTGCTGGCCGACAACGAGGCGGTCTGGAGGATGCACGAATCCTTCGGCTTCCAGCGCGAGGCCCTCTACCGCGACCACGTCTGGAAGGGCGGCCAGCCGCACGACGTTGTCGGTCTCGCCCTGCTGGCCGCCGACTGGGCCCGCGTCCGCGAGGCCAGCGTCGCGCGCCTGCGGGAGCGGGGGTTCGCGATCGGCTGACCACCACACCGTCATCCCGGACGGCCGCTAGGCCGATCCGGGACCCAGGGGCCCAGCGCACCGCCCCTGGGTCCCGGCTCTCCGCTGCGCTGCGGCCGGGATGACGTGGGGAGGGTGCTATCCCGCCGTCGAACTGTTCCAGTCCAACGCGGCGATCTCCGCCGTCCCGAAATCCGGGTCGCCGGCATGGAGCGCCCCATAGACGTGGCGCACGAAGTCCAGGTCGGCGGGGAGGTCCACCGTCCAGCGCAGGTGGGCCAGGGACGGGTCCCGCGTCAGGACCTGCGTCCGGAAGCGGCCCTCGCTGTTGTAGATGAAGGGCGTCACATGCTCGCGGTCATAGGCGCTGGTCGCCTCGCGGGCCGCGAGCCGCAGGACGCTCGCCTTCATCACCTCGACGTCCAGGCCGTGGGGAAAGGTGCGGGTCGCGGTGTTGTTGGCGTAGTCGGCGCCGGTCGCCCGGTAGAGGTCGATCAGCTCGTCCAGCACCCGCCAGTCCGTGAGCGGACAGTCGGCGGTCATCCGCACCACGCTGGCGGCCTCCGGATAGGCGTCCAGGGCCAGGACGAACCGCCCCAGCACGTCGTCCAGCGGGCCCCGCACCACGGTGAGGTCGAGGCCGGCGGCATAGTCGGCCAGGGCGTCGTCGCTAGCCTGGTCGCTGGTGGCCAGGACCAGCTCGTCCAGCCGCCGCGACCGCCGCAGCCGCTCCACCTGCCGCCCCAGCATGGGGACACCCGCCACATCGGCCAGCACCTTGCCCGGCAGCCGCGAGGAACTCATCCGCGCCTGCATCACGCCCATGATCATTCGCTCCACGCTCCCAGTCGCCCTTCTCCCCTTGCGGGAGAAGGTGGCCGCTCGGAGAGCGGTCGGATGAGGGGGCCCCTCGACGCGCGGGCCGCAAGGCCTTCGGACAGGTCGGTGCGACCCCTCATCCGACCCTGCTCCGCAGGTCCACCTTCTCCCGCAAGGGGAGAAGGGTCACGACAATTCGACGTGCGCCCATACCGGCGTGGCCCGCGTCGCGGTAGGCTGACCCCATGAACCTGTACGACCGCCTCATCGCCCCCTCCGATCGCCCCTGCTTCCTGCTCCCGGACGGCGCCCAGATCACCTACGGCGAGCTCGCCGAGGGCGCGAGCCGTCTTGCAGCCCTGCTCATCTCAAAAGGCGTGGTCCCCGGCGACCGGGTGGCGGCCCAGACGGAGAAGTCGCCGCAGGCCGTCATGCTCTACCTGGCGACGCTCAAGGCCGGCGCGGTCTATCTGCCGCTCAACACCGCCTATACCGCCAGCGAGGTGGACTATTTCCTCGCCGACGCCGAGCCGCGCCTCTTCGTCCAGGACGCCACAGCCTTCGCCGCCGAGGCGGCCACGCACGCCCCGCTGCCCGCCAGCGTCCCCCGCGACGACGCCGACCTGGCCTCGATCATCTACACCAGCGGCACCACCGGCCGCTCCAAGGGCGCCATGCTCACCCACGGCGCCCTCCACGCCAACGCGACGGCCCTGCATCAGGCCTGGGGCTTCACGGGCGAGGACGTCCTGCTGCACGCCCTGCCGATCTTCCACGTCCACGGCCTGTTCGTGGCCCTGCACTGCGCCTTCCTGTCGAGCGCCCCCATGGTCTGGCTGGCGAAGTTCGAGGACGCGGCCGTCCTGGCGGGCCTGGCGAAATCCACGGTGATGATGGGGGTGCCCACCTTCTATGTCCGCCTGCTGACCAATCCCGCCTTCACGCGGGAGAGCGCCGCCCACATGCGCCTGTTCATCTGCGGCTCCGCGCCCCTGCTGGAGTCCACCTTCGCCGAGTTCGAGGCCCGCACCGGTCAGCGCATCCTGGAGCGCTACGGCATGAGCGAGGCGGTGATCATCACCTCCAACCCGCTGGCGGGCGAGCGCCTGGCCGGCAGCGTCGGCTACCCCCTGCCGGGCGTGGCGCTGCGCATCGAAGGCGGCGCCGAGGTCGGCGTCATCGAGATCAAGGGCCCCAGCGTCTTCTCCGGCTACTGGCGCATGCCCGACAAGACCGCCGAGGACTTCACCCCCGACGGCTTCTTCCGCACCGGCGACGTCGGCCGCCAGGACGAGGACGGCCGGGTCTGGATCTCCGGCCGGGCCAAGGACCTGATCATCTCCGGCGGCTACAACGTCTATCCCAAGGAGATCGAGCTGATCCTCGACGAGCTCCCCGGCGTCACCGAGAGCGCCGTCATCGGCCTGCCCCACCCCGACTTCGGCGAGGCCGTCGCCGCCGTGGTGATCGGCCAGGGCGACGAGGCGGCGATGATCGCGGCGGCGCGGCGGTCCCTCGCGGCGTTCAAGACCCCCAAACGCATCTTCTTCGTCGACGACCTCCCCCGCAACGCCATGGGCAAGGTCCAGAAGAACCTCCTGCGCCAGACCTACGCGGATGCGTTCACGGCCTGAGGCTTTCCTCCCAATAACCACGTCATCCCGGCCGCAGCGCAGCGGAGAGCCGGGACCCAGGGGCGGCGCGCTGGGCCCCTGGGTCCCGGATCGGCCTATCGGCCGTCCGGGATGACGGGCAGGGGAGGGACCCTAATCCCGCACCAACCTCTTCGGCGCCGCCAGCCGCCAGCTCGCCGCCACCCGCCCCGCCACATGCTCCCAGTCGGGCCGCGCCAGGCTCATCCCCACCCACCCCGACGGCCACAGATAGGCCGGCCGACTGAATAGCGCAGGCTCCGCCTCGATCAGCATCTCCTGCTCGTCGCGCCCCGACGTCTTCACGCAGACCACCGTCATCCCGTCCCCGTGGTGGTCATGGCGGAAATAGGCGAACATCTTGCCGGCCACGCGGAAGGCCGGAACGCCGTGCGACACCACCTCGTCGGTCTCGGCCAGCGCCAGCGCCACCCCCCGCAACCGGGCCAGCACAACCTCGGGATCAGGGCTCAGCATGACACTCTCCAGTCGACTCCCGGCGCTCAGTCGATGTACCGCTCGCTCACCGCCCCATCCAGATGCCGCACCCTTGCGGCGGCCACGACCTCGGGGTCCATCAGCCGCGCATTGACCCCCATCCGGTTCCGCCCCGGGTCCACCGCGCTCCAGTGGGTGACGCAGCCGCAGGCCGCGCAGCGGTGGAACCCGATCGACCGGTCATCCCACATATAGACGTCGGTCGGCCCGCCCTCGATCCGCACCTGAGCCGGCTCATAATAGGCCCACAGCACCCCATAGCGCCGGCAGATGGAGCAGTTGCACTCGGTCACCTCGACCGGCGCGGGATCGCAGGTGAGGCGGACGGCGCCGCAGTGGCAGGTGGCGAGGGTGGGCATTAGGTGGCCTCGACGTCGAGAAAGTGGCCGCAAATCCACCCGTCGACATAGTGCGAGGCCAAAATCGAGGCTTGGTCTCCCCTCATCTGACCCCACGCTCGAAGGGCTCGCAAGGCATCGCGCCAGTCGTCGCGCTCGGTGATGAGCCTGGTTAGCAAGGCGCTGCAAGCCGCATCCGGGCCAGTGGTCCTGAGCTTTCCCGCCACCGCGGCTCGCAAGAGTTCAAATACAACACCGGCATGGGCCCCAATGTCGGCGTTGCGACCGCCGATGTATTCGATCACCGCGGTGAAAATTCCCTCTCGTCGCGGGTCATCCATTTGGCGAATAGCGATGAGGGTGTTCGCGTCGAGCCAGAGATGGCCATGTCGCATCGCCGCGAGATAGCCGAGCGCGAGTAGGTAATCGGTTTTGTCGATCTGGCCGCGATCTTTCAGGTGCCGCACAACCACCTGCAACCATGCCCCCCGGCGCGCGCCGTAATGACTGGCGTGCTGCCGCAGGTGCAGGTCGTCCGACAGCAAAAACAGATCGCACGATCGGGCGAGGTAGATGGGATCGAAGCTTTCGCCAAGGCTGAAGCGGTCGTCCGGATCGCCATCGTCGAGGCGCATGTCGTCCGCGCCGTCGACGGGCAGGATTTCGCAGGTCTCGTTGACGTACTTGATGAGCGTGCCGAACAGATCGACGATCCGGGCAGTGTCCTCAGGGGACCGGACGTCACGCACCGCCTGGTCGCCGCGATAGCCGATCGACATGTACTCCTGGCCAAGGTGCGCGCGTCGGTCCTCGCGCAGCTGCAAGAGCGTGTCGACCGTTGAACGCGCGATCACCAGACGTCCGAAGTAGGCCTTCAGCGCTGGCAACACCCCAAGCCGGTCCGCTGTCCAGAGGGTCAGGGTGTCGAGGACCGCGCCCTTTCCCTTGGCGGCCCGGAGCTGCGCAAAGGCCCGATTCCGTTCCCCCTCGTTGCCGATACTCGTTTTGATTTGGCCGCCGACTTGGGCAAGATAGTCGGCCAGCTCGATCACTGACCGTCGGCCGATCGCCGCCATTGCGGCCAGCGGGAAGGGTTGTTCGCCATAGACCTGAGCGATCCGCCGTTCGCCTTCCGACAGCTGCTTGACGGTGTCGAGGATCGGTTGAACATTGCCTTCTTCCATCCGCAGCGACAGGAGGGCATGCGACGTCGGAAAACGCGTGCCATAAGTCTCCATGACGTGGTGCAGGAGCCAGATGTACTTCGGCTTCAGTTCTGCGACCCGGTAGACGCGGTCGGGGCCAATGCGGCGCGACAATACGACCTCGTCGCCGACGACCTTGCCCGTGAGTGCGAGCGAAAGCGCATGATCGAGGGGGTAGCTCCCCTGACCAACGGACCCGTTCCGTTCGATCACGCCTTCGAGGGTCTCTTCGCCTTCTACCAGCTTGAACCAGATGTCTTCCTTGGCGGGGCCGGTCTGCTTGACTTCATCCGGCAGGTGTTGTCCGCCAAAGATCAAAGCTGGGTAGGCCGCCAAGACTTGGGCGTTGTCGGCGTTTTCCCTAACCGTTTGGTACCCTAGCTTAAGGGCGCGCAGTGCCTCTCCGGCATGACCGAGGTTATGGGCCAGACGCATCCGATCCATTGGGTCGCCATTCTGGATGGACTCGTCGATCTCACGGCAATGCGCTTCCGCGTCGGCAGCCCTGTCGCAGCGGTGAAGCACGCTGATCAGCTGGAGGTGCGAACGCAGGTCATTGGGAGCACCGTTCAGCGCCTGCCGAAGGTGGCGTTCCGCGGACTTGAGGTCACCCCGAGCCGCTTCGGCGGCACCCGCAAGGCGCGCGAACTGCGGGTCGGCCACCACTTTCGGCGCTAGGTTCTCGAAAAACGGGTGCGTCCGAGGCCGCGGTCCGCTGTTGGCGAACGCCAGCGCCAAGTTGAGCAAGGGCGGCGAGGGCTCGTCGAGAGGGACGAAGCCGTCCAGGCAGAGGACGACGCCATCGAACTGGCCCATCTCTCGGGCGACATTGGCCAGCATCCACCGCTCTGCGAAGGTCGTCGTTTCGTCGAGCAGGCTAAGTCCCTTAGAGAGAATTGCCTTCGCGCTCTCGATGTCGGGTTGTCGAAACGTGTCGGCGGCGAAGGCGTGCCCGCCGACGGACTGAGGGTGATCGGCCAGCAGGCGAGTCACCAAAGTCGCGACATCGGCGCCCGGGAGTGCACACTCCGCGCGGCAGACGATGATATCAAACGTCGCCTGATCTTCTGCGTCCAATGCGGCGCGTCGTTCGGCCGTCGCGGCGCCGAGGACGACATTCGGGTCCTCATCACGCTGGAGGAGGATCATGGTCTGGACCGTCTTGGTCGGGGACTCCGGCAAGGACTCAGTGAAACGGAGTGCAGCTGGCACCTCCTCCCGGTCAATGGCGACGAAGGCGGCGGAGGCGATGACGTCCGTGTCGTTCGGCGCGAGTGCGAGCAGTTCTTGAGCCGTCTTTTGTGCGGCCTCCATGTCGCCGAGCGCGCGGTAGGCGGTCGTCAGGTTGACGCCGATCGACGTGATCTGCGGCTGCCCGCGGTTGTCATAGTCGCTTGTCCGAGCCCATGCCTCGCCGAGGAGTTCGGCGGCCTTCTTGAGGTCTGCATCATCGTCCGTCGGAAGCGCGCGGGTGAGCTTCCGGGCCGCGAGTCCGCGGTCCAGAAGTGCTTCCCCTGCCATGCGAATGGCATTGTCGTCGTCGGGCTCCCCCGCCAAGGCTTCGGCGGCGAGCGCCTGCCATCGTTCGTCGTCGCGGCTGCGCAGATAGTTGACCCGCTGAAAGCGGACGTTGGGAAGGGCGAGAAGGTCGGGCGGAATGATGTCGTGCGGGTCGCCTAGCTGCGGGGCGAGGGTGGCGACGTGGAAGGCGTAGACCGCGACAAATTCGGCGGCTGGATCACGCTGCAGAATCTCCCGAGCGAGTTCGAAGGCAGCCTTGACGTCACCGGTCAGCGCGAGGCCAAGGATACGATTGGCCATGTGGCGTGGATTTGAAGGATTGAGTTCGGCAGCCTCCAACAGTAACCGCCCACCAACATCGTCAGCGCCAAGCTTGATGTGCGCCCAACCCCGGTTGCCCTTTATCCGGGCACGGATGGCGTTCGAAGCTTGGGTAGGCAGTTCGGTTTCCAGACGGGTAAGCATGTCCAAAGCCGTCTTCGGCCGGCCGTCGTTCAGCAGATTGCGATAGCTGTCCACCTGCTTGTCTAGGTGCTGCTCGAGTGCATCCCCATGGTCGGCGTCCGCCGTTCGGGCGACGATGGTCTGGAGGAGAACATGAGCGTCTTTCAGCAGCCCTTGGGTTTCCGCATGGCCTTCGGTTGTGACCGCCAAGGTGGTCGTGGAGACCTCAAGCAGTTTGTTCTGCGCGGGGCTTTGGCCGGGATCGAAAGCAGCCAACGCCTTCAGGTCGCCGCGGATTTTCTGCTGGAGAAAGTCCCAACCCCAGACCTGAATATCGATCTTCCGACCGAGACGAGCCTGTTCCTGGCGAAGGGACATCGCCAGGTTGCCCAGCGCGGTGTCATCCGATGCGGTGGTAACGATGTAGTACTCGGTGAGTGGCGGCTCGACGGTCAGAGCTTTGGCGACTTCCTCGCGAACCTCTGTCTCGGTGAGGCGGGTGCCCTTCGTTCTCAGTTTACACTGGATGCCTATCGGCTGGTCCGGATCGCGATCGCGGGTGCCGAGCAGGTCGAGGCCCTGTTGCCCCTGCCCCTTCGTCCCGACCGTCTTAACATTTGGATCGTTCAACAGGCCGGCGAAGAGGACGACGCACTTCTCTTCGAAATCCCTGTCGCCGGCCGGAGTGGGGATGATCGTCGATGACAGCATACCTGCCGCCTCGTTCACGGCCGCCTGGCCGACGCCCGGCCAGTCTAGATGCGATTAGAATCGGCTTCGAGCATATCAGACAACGAGTGCGAGCCGGACGTTCCTGCCTTGGGCTGTGTCGGCGGGGCGGCTAGCCTTGCCGCCGGGTCTCCGGACCCGCCGATCGGCCTGCGCACCCCCCCCACAGCCCCCCCCCACCCCCACATTGACCCCACCCCCGCCTTCGCCCTAAACCCCCCCTGCGACAGGTTCCCCGCGAGGGGATGAAAAGGGAACTCAGGTGGAAAACCTGGGCTGCCCCCGCAACTGTAAGCGGCGAGCCCGCGCGCCATCAGCCACTGGGTCCCTCGGGGCCTGGGAAGGCGGCGCGCAAGGGGTGCTGACCCGTGAGCCAGGAGACCTGCCTGACGCAGTCGTCCTTCGTCCGGCCGGGGTGCGCCGAGCGAACGGGGTCTTCCCGAGAGGCGACGTTTGTTGGGCCGCGGCCCGGCGATCGTGCGCCTCGACGCCCCCCTTCGGCGTCCCGACGTCCGCGCGCCGCTCGCGGCTCGCCGTCAGGAAAAGGGGCAAGACCCATGAAGACCTATCTCTATTCGAGCTGCGCGGCCCTGGCCGTGCTCTGCGCCCACCCCGCCCACGCGGAGGTTCCCGCGTCCGTGACGCGCGCGCCTGTGGCGCCTGCGTCCGCGACGCCGCCGGCCCCCGACGCCGGGGGGGCGGAGGCGGCCAATCCGGTGAGCGAGCTGATGGTGACGGCGGCCCGCGGGCCGCAGGACCCGGGCAAGGTCGGCGCCTCGGTCACGGTGCTGAACCAGGCGGCCATCGAGGCCCGCCAGCAGGTGCTGGTGTCGGATCTGATCAGCCGCGCGCCCGGGGTGGCCTATTCCCGCAACGGCGGGCCGGGGGGGATCACCACCATCCGCATCCGCGGGGCGGAGGGCGACCAGACCGTGGCGGTGGTGGACGGGGTGAAGATCAACGACCCCTCGGCGCCGGGGGGCGGCTACAACTTCGCCAACCTGCTCACCGGCGACGTGGCGCGCATCGAGGTGCTGCGCGGCGCCCAGTCGACCCTGTGGGGCAGCCAGGCGATCGGCGGGGTGGTCAATATCGTCACCGCCGAGCCGACGCAGGCCCTGGAGGCCAGCCTGCAGGTCGAGGCCGGCACGCTGGCCAGCAGCTATCTGCGCGGGGCGGCCGGGGGCAGGGGCGAGCACCTGGTCTGGCGGCTGGCGGCCAGCCGGCACGAGACCGACGGCGCCTCGGCCTACCGGTTGGGGACCGAGCGGGACGGCTATCGGCAGGAGGCGCTGAGCGGGCGGGCGCGGGTGATCGTCAGCGAGGCCCTGTCCCTGGACCTGCGCGGGGTGTGGAGCCGCAACCGCAACGATTTCGACGGCTTCCCGGCCCCGGCCTACGCCTTCGCCGACACCGCCCAGTACGCGGAGATCGAGGAGACCGTCGGCTATGGCGGCCTGAACCTCGATTTCGGGCGGCTGAAGAACCGGCTGGCGGTGGGCTATACGCGCTCGGCCAGCCAGAACTTCGATCCCGCCCAGGCGGTGACACCGCTTACCTTCGACTCGACGGGGACCAACCGGCGCTACGAGTACCAGGGGGCCTTGGCCCTCTCGCGCGCCTGGACCGCCACCTTCGGGGCCGAGGCCGAGCGGGCCTCGATGCGGACCCGATCCCCCAGCGCGTTTTCCCCCAACCCGGCCGCGGCCCGGGCCAAGGCGGGGATCGACAGCCTCTATGGCCAGGTTCAGGGGGACCTTGACGGTCACCTGTCGGTCACGGTCGGCCTGAGGCGCGACCGCCACGACACCTTCGGCGACCACACCACCGGCCAGGTCGCCGCCGCCTGGTCGCTGAACGACGGGGCGACCCTTGTCCGCGCCAGTTTCGGCCAGGGGTTCAAGGCGCCGACCCTCTATCAGCTCTATTCGACCTACGGGAACCTGGGGCTCCAGGCCGAGAGCGCCGACAGCTACGATTTCGGTGTGGAGCAACGGGTTGGCGGGGCTACCGTGTCCGTCACGGGGTTCGCGCGGCGGACGGAGAACCAGATCGATTTCGTCTCCTGCGCCTTCGGGTCGGGGGCGGCCGCCTGCAACCCCGGCGGGGTGTTCCGCTTCGGCTATTACGACAACATCGCCCGCACCCAGGCCCACGGCGTGGAGCTGGCCGCCGCCGCGACCCTGGGCCCGCTCACCGTGGACGCCAACTACACCTGGACCCACACCCAGAACGACGCCGCCGGAAACCCCAATCGCGGCAAGGCCTTGGCCCGCCGCCCCGAGCACCAGGCCAACCTCGCGGCCACCTACCGATGGGGGTCTGGTCTCTCCACGAGCGCCGACATACGCCATGTCGGCTCAAGCTTCGACAATGCGGCGAACACCTACACCCTGCGGAGCTACACCCTGCTGGACCTGCGGGCGTCGTACCCGGTGAGCAAGGCCGTCGAGGTCTATGGCCGGGTCGAGAACGTCTTCGACGACGACTACGAGACCACCCGGAACTACGGCTCGCTGGGCCGCACCGCCACCCTCGGCGTGCGCGCCAAGTTCTGATGGGATAAGGGTTTTCGGCGGGGACGACGTCCCCGCCGTGGCCTCCCGGAGACCCCCTTGCCGGCATTGATGATCCAGGGCTGCGGGTCCGACGTCGGCAAGTCGGTGCTGGTGGCCGGCCTCTGCCGCCTGTTCGCCAACCGGGGTTTCCGGGTCGCCCCCTTCAAGCCGCAGAACATGTCCAACAACGCCGCGGTGACCGCTGACGGCGGCGAGATCGGCCGCGCCCAGGCCCTGCAGGCCCTGGCCTGCCGGGTCGCCCCCACCGTCGACATGAACCCCGTCCTGCTCAAGCCGCACAGCGACACCGGCGCCCAGGTGGTGGTGCGTGGCGAGCGTGTCGGCAACCTCGAGGCCGCCGCCTACCAGGCCCGCAAGGGGCAGTGGCTGGGGGTCGTGCTGGACAGCTTCCACCGCCTGGAGGCCGCCCACGACCTGGTGCTGGCAGAGGGCGCCGGCAGCCCCGCCGAGACCAACCTGCTGGCCGGCGACATCGCAAACATGGGCTTTGCCCGCGCCGCCAATGTGCCCGTCGTCCTGGTGGGCGACATCGACCGCGGCCACGTCATCGCGTCCCTGGTGGGGGCGCACGCGGTGCTGGACCCCGCCGACCGGGCGATGATCAAGGGCTTCCTGATCAACAAGTTCCGCGGCGATCCGGCCCTGTTCGACGCCGGGCGCGCCGAGATCGTCGCCCGCACCGGCTGGCGCGACTGCGGCATGGCGCCGTGGCTGGCGGCGGCCCGGGCCCTGCCCGCCGAGGACGCCCTGGTCTTCGATCCTCCTGCCGGGGCGAGGACCAGGATCGCCGTGCCCCTGCTGTCGCGCATCGCCAATTTCGACGACCTCGACCCCCTGCGGGCCGAGCCTGGCGCAGACCTGGTGTTCGTCCCGCCCGGAACCGCCCTGCCCGGCGACGCTGACCTGGTGATCCTGCCTGGGACCAAGTCGACCCTGGCCGACCTGGCCTTCCTCCGCGCCCAGGGCTGGGACATCGACCTGGCCGCCCATGTCCGCCGCGGTGGCCGGGTGCTGGGGATCTGCGGCGGCTTCCAGATGCTGGGGACCAGCGTGGCCGATCCCTCGGGCCTGGAAGGGCCGCCGGGGCGGGCGAGGGGACTTGGTCTGCTGGACGTCGAGACCGTGCTGGAAGGCGGCAAGGTGCTGCGTCCGGCGGCGGGGCGCCTGGCGGGCGGGGCGCGGTTCGCGGGCTACGAGATCCACCTGGGGCGCACCACCGGCCCCGGCCTGGCCCGGCCGTTCCTGGTGGGGGAGGACGGCGTTCCGGGCGGGGCGGTCTCCGCCGACG
>NZ_JAUSLW010000167.1 GCF_030645195.1 Phenylobacterium sp.
CAGAGGTCGGCGATCTCGTTGATGTAGGTGATCTTCAGGGCCAGGAAGGCGTTGGCGGCGTACTTGATCAGCTCGCTGGTGCGGCGGCTGGTGAAGACGATGGGGGTCTCGTTCAGATAGAGCGGCCGGTAGAGCTCGGTCATCACCGGCCGGGCGCGTTCGTCCTCCAGGCCCACCACCACGCGGTCGGGGCGCTTGAAGTCCTCGATGGCCGCGCCTTCGCGCAGGAACTCCGGGTTGGAGACCACGGCGAACTGGGCGTCGGGGCGCGTGGCCTGGATGATGCGCTCGATCTCGTCGCCGGTGCCCACCGGCACGGTGGACTTGGTGACGATCACCGTGAAGCCGTCCAGCAGGCCGGCGATCTCCTCGGCGGCGGCGTAGACGTAGGAGAGGTCGGCATGGCCGTCGCCCCGGCGCGACGGGGTGCCAACGGCGATGAACACCGCGTCGGCCTTGGCGACCGCCGCGGCGGCCTCGGTGTCGAAGGACAGGCGCCCGGCCTTGACGTTCTGGGCCACCAGCACGTCCAGCCCCGGCTCGAAGATCGGGATGCCGCCGGCCCGCAGCCGCTCGATCTTGCCGGCGTCCTTGTCGATGCAGATCACGTCATGGCCGAAATCGGCGAAGCAGGCCCCGCTCACCAAGCCCACATAGCCGGTGCCGATCATCGTCACGTGCATCTTCTATCCCCGAGTTCGAGCAGGCCCTGCGTCAGGCCGGTACATCTTTTTGCGACGCAGCAAAAGTGGCGCCGGCCCAACAGTAGACTTCAGCCAAGCGGACCAATTTTGATGTTCGTTTCTCGGGAAGCCAATGCAGGCGCAGAGGATCGGCTGGCACCGTGTTCCGCAAATGTTGAGCAATAGCACGTCCGCAGGCTAGCGTCGGGCCTGTGAGATGGCTGCGCCGAGATGTAAGCGATTGCGCGCCTGCATGGCTACGCCCCTATGGTCGCACACCCGTAGTGCGAGACAAGGCGCTCTACGCCCAGCGTGAGCATCGGATGCTGGGACGGAGACCGGCTACGACCTCCTACAGGAGCAATTCAAGTGCCGGTTCAAGGCACCAATGGCGCCTTCAGAAAAACATATCACGAGCGGCCACGATCATTCCCGTCCAGCCCATCAGGCTTGCGACGACGAGGGCCAACACCAGCGGCCCGGCAGGCAGTCTGTCGGACTGACTATTCTCAGCGAAGCTGGCGGCCAGTTCAGCCTGCAGCGCACGGGCCGGGCTGCCGATCGCAGCGGAGGCTCCATCGGCGAGGCGTAAAGTCGAGGGAGCGAAGAGCAGCGCGTCGGCAAGCGCAGCGGCCTCAAGAGCCTCGTTTGACTCGTGGACCTCGCGGGCTACGAGAGGACGTTTCTGGGGGCGGGCCATCGCTGCGGTCTCTCCACGAACGACTCAACCTTGATCCCCTCAACTCTAATAAATCCTCTCCATGCATGGTCGCCGAACGCCAACCTGCGACAATCGGCCCACGCAGAGGTGGATTCGCCTCCTCAATACGTACCGGCGGCAAGGTGGACTCTTTCAAGGTCCAGATCCTGCCTCGGGCCCGGGAGACAGGGGTGACTGGCTCGCCTCCCCCTGCCTGTTGCTCACGGGAAACGCATCTGGTCTCCGCCTGGCGGTCAGGCCGCCCAGACATTCCAGTCCGCTTCCCCGACATACCGCCCCACCACATTCACCGAGGTCCAGCCTCCGGCGCTCATGATCTGCAGCAGGCTCTTGCCGGCCGTCATCAGGTCCTGGGCGGCGCCGACGCGCATGGAGTGCCCAGACAGGGCGGCGGTGGTCGGGGCGGGGACGCCGGCGCGCTGGGCGGCGGCCTTGAGGCGGCGGCTGACGGCGACGGAGAGCAGGCCCTTGGCCTGGAGGTTGCCGCCGATGACGGCGCGGAGGATTGGGCCCTCGTGGATGGCCGCCGCCTGCGTCCACTCGTCTAGGTGCGCCAGGGCGACGGCGGAGAGATAGCCCCAGCGGCCGTCGCCGAATTGGTCGTTCTTGGCGCGGCGCACCAGGATCTTGGCGCCGCCGTCCGACAGCCGGGTGAGGTCCTCCAACCTCAGGCAGACGAGTTCGGAGCGGCGGCACAGGGTGTCGTAGCCGATGGCGATCATGGCGCGGTCGCGTCGGCCGATCAGGGTGTCGGGGCAGGCGGCGATCAGCTGGTCGCGCAGGGCCGCGGTCAGACCCAGGGCTTGCCGGGGACGCCGGCGCTTCGAGCGCATGGCGCGCCGCAGGGCGATCGCGACCTCCTCGTCATCGACCGGGCACGGCAGGCGAAACAGGCGGTGGACCTTGCGGATGGCGGCCAGTCGGCGCTTCAGGGTGGAGGACGCCGACTTGACGGCGTCGGCGGCGATGAAGTCGGCGACCACCTGCGGGGTGGCGGGGAGCGGGGCGCGGTCGTTGCCCAGACACCATCTCTCGAAGATTGAAAAGTCGGAGCGATAGCTGCGCAGGGTGTGCTCGGAATAGGCCCCGTCGAGACGCTGGATCGCGGCCCGCCAAGGTGAAATCGGAGCGGCGGTGCTACCCTGTGATTTGTCAGCGTTGCCGATTCGAGGCTGAATTCCCATAATGGTAATGTAGTTACCACTAAAGCGCTGTCAATGATCACAGGAAGCCAAATCAGGTGTGCGCGCGCTGCGCTGAGGTGGACGGCGGCGCGTCTGGCATCTGAGGCTGACGTCGGAATTCAAACCATCATGCGCTTCGAAGCCCACGACGGCGTCCCCCCCAGCCGCTCCAGCACCCTTATGGACATCCGCGCCGCCCTCGAAGCCGCCGGCATTGAGTTCGTCGGCACGCCCGACGACGGTCCCGGCATCCGCCTTCGCAAGCCCCTCCAGGGAGGTCAGCCTGTCTAAGCCCACCGCAAAGAGAGGGCCGCGCGCCGCAAAGGTCGCCCCTGACGGGATCCCCTACACCCTCCCGTCTGGGCTCGGAGAGATGCTGGCGCCCGCTCACATCATCCGCACCGAAGACATCGACGCCTATGACACCCTGATGGACCAGTTCACCGACGCCATCCTGCCCCAGGACTTTGTCGAGTGGATGTGGGTCCGGGATCTGACCGATCAGACCTGGGAAGAGCTGCGCGCCAAACGCGCCCGAGCCGTCCGTTTGAAGCTTGCGAGACGCGAGACGGTGGAGCTGATCCTGAAGTCCCACTACCCCGCCAACACCCTGAAGGACGCCGAGATGGAGTTCGCGATCCAGAAGGATGTCGCTGACATCATGATGGGGGAGGAGATCCCGAAGGCGGGCTTCGATGAGATTCGCAAGCAGTTTGGAGTCACGGGCCTCGACAATTTCGGCGCCGCCTACCAGTCCTACCTGGCCGACATGGAGCGCCTCCAGCGCATCGCCGATCGCGCCAACGCCCGGCGCAACATGACCCTGCGCGAGATCGATCGGAGGCGTGACGCCGCCGCCCGGCGCGCGAGGGACACCGTCACGAGCGTCACCAGCGGCACTGGCGCAATCGACGCCGAGTTCGAATGACCACCGAGCCGCGGATTTCGGCCAATCGCCGGAACGCCGCCAAGAGCACAGGCCCCAAGACCCAGGCCGGCAAACACCGCGCCTCCGGCAATGCCTTGCGGCACGGCCTGACCGGCCAGGCGTCCGCGAACACCGACCTCATTCAGTCCATCGCCAAGGCGCTCGGCGGCGACCCCGCCCCAGACGCCCCCGCCCGTGAGGTCGCCCAGCTTGAGGACCTGATCCTGCGCATTCGCAAGGCCAAAGCCCAGGCCTACGACGACGCCCTGATCAGGATCACCAGCCAGGCATCGCCCGACATGCCGCGCGAAGAGACCGACGCCCTGGCCCTGATCGCCGCCGCGCCCGACCTGCTGAAGTTCGACGAGTACGAGCGCAAGGCGATGTCGCGACGGCGCAAGGCGCTTGCCGCCCTTGAACCCTAGGGATGCGACACCGCATGGCCGACGGAATGTATTGGCACGAATAATGTCATTACATTATTCGAGTGCGCCGGGCTGGTTTGGCGAAACGAACCCAATGCGCCCCACCCCCTACAACGGAGCGCCGTTGACTTCACCGGCGATCCGGCCATCCTGATGGGGCGTCGTGGCCGCCGGCGAAGGGGCTCCAGTGCGACGTCAAAGAGGCCCGGCGGTCGCCCGCGCGGGCCTCACTCAATTCCATTTA
This sequence comes from Phenylobacterium sp., assembly GCF_030645195.1. GTDB lineage: Bacteria > Pseudomonadota > Alphaproteobacteria > Caulobacterales > Caulobacteraceae > Phenylobacterium. Next base: position 4,186 of record NZ_JAUSLW010000167.1, read on the forward strand.
GGCGTCGGCGCCGACGGCGACCGATGAGGTTCTCAGAACCTCTCAGAGACCCGCCCATCCCACGACATCCCGCCTGGTCCCGCCACATCCCGCCTACCCGGGTTGCCTGCGGAATGTCCGATAACGCTGAACTGCATCCGTCAGATCGTTAGCTCGGCCACCTTCGCCACCCCGGCCGCCTCCAGCGCCGCGATCAACTCCGTCACCGTCGCCTGCAGCTCATCTGCATCCCGCCCCCGCAGCACCAGGTTC
>NZ_JAUSLW010000062.1 GCF_030645195.1 Phenylobacterium sp.
CCCTCCCCTGGTCTCGTGTCAGCCTCTGTGTGCGGCCCGGAACGCCCGACCGCATCCCCGAACCCGCCTTCACCGATGACTTCGGGTTGAAGATACCCCTGCTGACTCTCGCGCTGCTTGAGTCTTCGGCGCCCGCGAAGCTGACTCGCGCGTTACGACATCTTGGAGACGGTCGATTTGGAGCGTATCTAGGCGGCCTCGCGGCCGGCGTTCCGCCGCAGCCGGGTGGGGATTCCCGTTGAGAAAGTTCGCATGATCGGCCTCGTGATCGTAACGCACGGGCGCTTGGCCGAGGAATTCGTCTTCGCCATGGAGCATGTGGTGGGCCCGCAGACCGCGGTCGCCGCCATCTGCATCGGGCCGGAGGACGACATGGAAAAGCGTCGCCAGGACATCCTGGCGGCCTGCGGAAGCGTGGACGCCGGCGATGGTGTCATCCTGCTCACCGACATGTTCGGCGGCACGCCCTCCAACCTGGCCATCTCCGTCATGGAGCAGACCAAGGCCGAGGTGATCGCCGGCCTGAACCTGCCGATGCTGATCAAGCTGGCCAGCGTACGCACCAAGCTGTCGCTGCAGGACTGTGTGGCCCACGCCCAGGAGGCCGGCCGCAAGTACATCTCCGTCGCCTCCTACGTGCTGGCCGGCGAGAAATGACGACGAGCCGCTCGGTCGAGATCGTCAACAAGCGGGGCCTGCACGCGCGGGCCTCGGCCAAGTTCGTCAGGATGGCCTCGACCTTCGACGCCGAGGTGACGGTTTCGAAGGACGGCTCCACGGTGGACGCCCGCTCCATCATGGGCCTCATGATGCTCGCCGCCGGCCCCGGCTGCTGCATCGAGATCCAGGCGGAAGGCGCCGAGGCTGGACCGGCTCTCGAAGCCCTGGCCAAACTCGTCGCCAACCGGTTCGACGAGGATGAGTAGGTCATCTGCTAGGTCGCGCTTGCGGTGGCGGCCGCAAGAAGATCGACCACGAACCTCACGAACGACACGAACATTGAGTCAGCGGATGAGGCGCTCGATGCGCGCCTTTGGCGTGCATCCAAAGTTGACCAGCAAGCCGAGCCGCATGCCCGTCGCATTGAGGTAGTTGATCACCTGGGCGCGATGTTCCGGGACCAGGTCCCGGGTCGCCTTCAATTCGATGATGATGCGGCCATAGCAGACGAAATCAGGCACGTAGGCTTGTCGCAGGGTCGTGCCCTTGTAGGTCAGCTCCAGGGGCGGCGACGCTATGAAGGGGATGCCGCGCGCTGTGAATTCGAGCGCCAGGCACTCCTGATAGACTGCTTCGAGAAACCCAGCGCCCATCTCCCGGTTCACATCGAAGATCGCGCCTTGGATCGCAAACACCTCATCGGGGTAGAGCACCCGTTCGTGGGGTTCGTGAGGTTCGTGGTCCATCTTCCCGCCATAGCCGCACGCAATGAGACGGCCAAGCTATCGCCAGCTTGAGATCAGGTCTTCAGCTTGTAGCCGGTCTTGAAGATCCAGGTGATGGCCGCCAGGCAGAGCAGCATGAAGCCGAAGGTGGCCGCCAGGCTGACGCCGACGCTGACGTCGGACTTGTCGTAGAAGGCCCAGCGGAACCCGGAGACCAGATAGACCACCGGGTTGAACAGGGTGATCTTCTGCCAGATCGGCGGCAGCATGCTGATGGAATAGAAGCTGCCGCCCAGGAAGGTGAGCGGCGTGACGATCATCATCGGCACGATCTGCATCTTCTCCCAGCCGTCGGCCCAGATGCCGATGACGAAGCCGAACAGGCAGAAGGTCACCGCCGTGAGCGCCAGGAAGGCGATCATCACGAAGGGGTGGGCGATGGTGAAGGGCACGAAGAGCCGCGCCGTGGCCAGGATGATGAGACCCAGGATCACCGACTTGGTGGCCGCGGCCCCCACATAGCCGATGACGATCTCCACCGGGGAGATCGGCGCCGACAGCACCTCGTAGATCGTGCCCGACCACTTGGGCATGTAGATGCCGAAGGACGCGTTCGAGATGCTCTCGGTGAGGATCGACAGCATGATCAGGCCCGGCACTATGAAGGCGCCGTAGCTGATGCCGTCGATCTCCGTCATCCGCGAGCCGATCGCCGAGCCGAAGACGATGAAATACAGCGAGGTGGAGATCACCGGCGAGGCGATGGACTGCAGCACCGTGCGCCAGGTGCGGGCCAGCTCGAACTGATAGATGGCGCGGATCGCGTACAGGTTCATCACTTGGCCCTCACCAGGCTGACGAAGATCTCCTCCAGCGAGCTCTGGCTGGTCTGGAGGTCCTTGAAGTCGATGCCGTGCCCGGCCAGCCGGCGCAGCAGGTCGGCGATGCCGGTCTCCTGGCTCTGGGTGTCGAAGGTGTAGACCAGGGTCTCGCCGTCCGCCGACAGTTCCAGGGGCTCGGCCGCCAGCTCCTTGGGCAGGGCCGCCAGCGGGGTCTGGAGATGCAGGGTGAGCTGCTTCTTGCCCAGCTTCTGCATGAGGACGTCCTTGTCCTCCACCAGGATCAGCTGACCCCCGCTGATCACCCCGATCCGGTCGGCCATCTCCTCGGCCTCCTCGATATAGTGGGTGGTCAGGATGATGGTGACGCCGCTGTCGCGTAAGGCCCGCACCATCTCCCACATGTCGCGGCGCAGCTCGACATCGACCCCGGCGGAGGGTTCGTCGAGGAACAGGATCTGCGGCTCGTGGCTGAGCGCCTTGGCGATCATCACCCGGCGCTTCATGCCGCCCGAGAGCGCCATGATCTTGGAGTCTTTCTTGTCCCACAGGGAGAGCTGGCGAAGGATCTTCTCAATATAGGCCGGGTTGGGGGCCTTGCCGAACAGGCCGCGGCTGAACTTCACCGTGTCCCAGACACTCTCGAAGGCGTCGGTGGAGAGCTCCTGGGGCACCAGGCCGATCTTGGCGCGCGCCGCGCGATAGTCGGTGACAATGTCGTGGCCGTCGGCCAGGACCTGGCCCGAGCCCGGATTGACGATGCCGCAGATGATGCTGATCAGGGTCGTCTTGCCGGCCCCGTTGGGGCCCAGCAGGGCGAAGATCTCGCCCCGGCGGATGTCCAGGTCGATGGTCTTCAGGGCCTGGAAGCCCCCGGCATAGGTCTTGGAGAGACCCTTCACGGATATGATCGGCTGCACGGAGGCTCCGGGGTCGTTGGGGTCCTCGCCAGATAGGCGCGGGCGCGTGGTCAAGCTAGCCCGCAGGACGAATTAGGGTTCCCCGAGCCGACATCGGCCAGGGATTAATCCCTCAGGCGCCGGATTCTGTCAGCAGCCGCCCAAGGCGTTTGGGCGCCATGGCGACATAGCTCTGGCGCAGCCAGCCCTTCAGGGTGTCCAGCTCGGCCAGGATGTCGTCGTCGGGACCGAAATGGGCGATGGCCCACTTGTTCTGCCGGTACCAGGGCGAGCCCTGCCGCACGAAGGGCAGGTCCTGGATCATCTCGTAGGAGATCGGCAGCTTGACGGTGAGGGTCAGGGCGTTGGACGCCTCGCCCTTGTCGCCGAACACGGCGAAGCCCTTGCCCCGCACCCGCAGGTATCGAGTGTCGGTCCAGCCCGGCGCGAGGTCGGTCTCCGGCAGGGCGAGGCCGTAGGCGGTCAGTTCGGCTTCGGCCTCTTCGTGCGGCGTGGGCATGGCGGGCAGACTAGCACCGCCATGCCGTCCGAAAAGTCCTAGGCGTGCGCGCCCATCGTCATCGGCTTCAGGCCGAGGTCGGCCATCAGGGCCGCGTCGGTGTCCTTGTCCGGGTTGGCGGTGGTGAGCAGCTTGCCGCCGATGAACATGGAGTTGGCGCCGGCCAGGAAGCAGAGGGCCTGCAATTCCCGGCTCATATGCTCGCGGCCGGCCGAGAGGCGGACCACGGTCCTGGGGCAGAGGATGCGGGCCACGGCGATCATGCGGACGAACTCGATGCCGTCCACCGGGGTGGAGTCCCCCAGCGGCGTGCCGGGGATGGGCATCAGGTCGTTGATGGGCAGGCTGTCGGGATGGGCCGGCAGGGTGGCCAGGGCGTGCAGCAGGCCGGCGCGGTCACGGCGGGTCTCGCCCATGCCGACGATGCCGCCGCAGCAGGTGGACATGCCTACGGAGCGGACGGCCTCCAGGGTGTCGAGGCGGTCCTGGTAGGTCCGGGTGGTGACCACCTTGTCGTAATAGTCCGGGCCGGTGTCGAGGTTGTGGTTGTAGTAGTCGAGGCCGGCGTCCTTCAGGGACTGGGCCTGGTCCCGGGTCAGCATGCCCAGCGTCGCGCAGGTCTCGAGCCCCAGGGCCTTCACCCCGGCGATCATGGCGGCCACCTTGGGCACGTCTCGGTCCTTCAGGTCGCGCCAGGCCGCCCCCATGCAGAAGCGCTGGGCCCCGCCGGCCTTGGCCTCGGCGGCCGCGGCGATGACGGTGTCGGCCTCCAGCAGCTTGCTGGCGGAGGTGGCGGTCTTGAAGTGCTGGGACTGGCTGCAATAGCCGCAATTCTCGGGGCAGCCGCCGGTCTTGACGCTCAGCAGCTGGGAGAGCTGGACCTCGGTGGGGTCGAACCAGGTCCGGTGGACTAGGGCGGCGCGGAACACCAGGTCCATGAACGGCAGCTCGAAGAGCGCCTCCACCTCGTCCAGCGACCAATCATGCCGCGGTTGCGTTTCGTCAAGGACGGGGTTGAAGGGGGCGTTCATGGTGCACTCCTCGGGTCTGGGCGCCCATTTTGAGTCGGGCACGGGAGCATGTAGCGCATGGGCGCCGACGAGATCGAGTTGAAGTTCCTGTGCGAGCCGCAGGATGTGCCCGCCCTGCTGGCCGCCGCCCCCCTCGGGGAGGCCGAGACCAAGCCCCTGACGGCCGTCTATTTCGACACCCCGCAGGGCCATCTGAAGGCCGCCCACATCTCGCTGCGCCTGCGCGAGAGCAACGGAAAGCGGGTCCAGACCCTGAAGCGGGGTGACGGATTCGCCCGCGAGGAGCATGAGGCCAAGATCACCGGCGAGGCCCTGGACCTCACCATGCCGGCGGTGAAGGCCGCCCTGAAACCCGCCCAGCGCAAGGCCCTGGCGCCGGTGTTCACCGTCCGCGTCACCCGCCAGCAGCGGACCTTCACCTATGAGGGGGCGCAGATCGAGCTGGCCCTGGACCAGGGGGAGATCACCACCGACGACCGCCGCCGCAGCCTCTGCGAGCTGGAGCTGGAGCTGAAGTCCGGTGACCCGGCGGCCCTGTTCGCCCTGGCCCGCCAGCTCTCGCTGACCGCGCCGCTCTATCTGTCCTTCGACGGCAAGGCGACCCAGGGCCAGGGCCTGCGCGCCGGGACCCTCCACGAGCCGCGGCGGCACGACAAGGCGCCCCTGAGGCGCGGCGGGACCGCCGGGGAGGCCTTCCAGACCATCGCCCGCAACGCGCTCGTCCAGATCGCCGCCAACGGCGTGGTGCTGCGGGAGGTGGACGGCGAGGACGCCCTGCACCAACTGCGCGTGGCGGTCCGCCGGATGCGCAGCGCCATGAGCACCTTCAAGTCGGTGGTGGAGGACACCCGGGTCCGCCACCTGAAGGCCGAGCTGAAATGGCTGTCGCGGGCCTGCGACGAGGCCCGGGACCTGGACGTCTTCAGCCACGACAACGCCGAGCTTGTGGGAGAGGACGCGCCCCTGTCGCCGCGGGTGGCCGCCGCCCGCGCCCAGGCCCACGCCAAGGCCGCCGCCGCCGTGGCCTCCAAGCGCTTCCGCGACCTGGTGCTGGAGACCTCGGCCTGGGTGGAGACCGGCGCTTGGCGCGACGAGGCCAGCCGCCATGCGCGCCGCTCGGCCCGCGACTTCGCCGCCAAGGCCCTGGAGCGTCGCTGGAAGAAGGTGCTGCGCCTGGCCAAGGACCTGCAGAAGCTGGACGATCCCGGCCGCCACAGGGTGAGGATCGCCGCCAAGAAGCTGCGCTACGCCGCCGAGGCCTTCGCGCCCCTGTTCGGCCCCGAGCCTGGCCGCCGCTTCATCAAGCGGCTGAAGGCCCTGCAGGACACCTTGGGCGCGCTGAACGACAGCGCCGTGGCCGCCGCCCTGGTGGCCCGCCTGGCGCCCGACGACGCGCCGGCCGCCCGCGACCTGATGGCCGCCCGCGAGGCCGCCCGCCCCAAGGCCCTGAAGACCGCGGCCAAGGAGATGGCCAAGCTGGCCCAGGCGCCCGTCTTCTGGCGTTAAGCCTGTTCATATAAAGATATCTTTATACGTTGGTTGCAGGGTCGCGTTCGCGCGGCTATAGAGCCCGCAAAGCATATTGCGCCGACAGGACACCCCGATGACCGACTATGTCGTGAAAGACATCACCCTCGCCGACTTCGGTCGCAAGGAAATCGCTATCGCCGAAACCGAGATGCCGGGCCTGATGGCCGTGCGCGCCGAGTTCGGCAAGGCCCAGCCCCTGAAGGGCGCCCGCATCGCCGGCTCCCTGCACATGACCATCCAGACCGCGGTCCTCATCCAGACCCTGGAAGCCCTGGGCGCGGAGGTCCGCTGGGCCTCCTGCAACATCTTCTCCACCCAGGACCACGCCGCCGCCGCCATCGCCGCGGCCGGCACCCCGGTCTTCGCCATCAAGGGCGAGAACCTGGTGGAGTACTGGGAATACGCCCACCGCATCTTCGAATGGCATGACGGCGGCTATCCGAACCTGATCCTCGACGACGGCGGCGACGCCACCCTGCTCTGCGTGCTGGGCCCCAAGGCCGAGAAGGACATCTCCGTCCTGGCCAACCCGCAGAACGAGGAAGAGGAAGCCCTGTTCGCGGTGATGAAGCGCTACATCAAGGAGAAGCCCGGCTTCTATTCGGCCATCCGCGACGCCTGCAAGGGCGTGTCGGAAGAGACCACCACGGGGGTCCACCGCCTCTACCAGATGTCGGAGCGCGGCGAGCTGCCCTTCCCCGCCATCAACGTCAACGACAGCGTCACCAAGTCCAAGTTCGACAACCTCTATGGCTGCCGTGAGAGCCTGGTGGACGCCATCCGCCGCGGCACCGACGTCATGCTCTCGGGCAAGGTCGCGGTCGTGCTCGGCTACGGCGACGTGGGCAAGGGCTCGGCGGCCTCGCTGCGCAACGGCGGCGCCCGGGTGATCGTCACAGAGATCGACCCCATCTGCGCCCTGCAGGCGGCCATGGAGGGCTACGAGGTCCAGACCATGGAAGACGTCGCTGACAAGGGCGACATCTTCGTCACCGCCACCGGGAACAAGGACGTTCTGACCGTCGACCACATGCGTCGGATGAAGAACAACGCCATCGTCGCCAACATCGGCCACTTCGATAGCGAAATTCAGGTCGCCGGCCTGAAGAACTTCAAGTGGGACAAGATCAAGGATCAGGTCCACCACGTCGAATTCCCCGACGGCAAGAAGATCATCCTGCTGTCGGAAGGCCGCCTGGTGAACCTCGGCAACGCCACCGGCCACCCCAGCTTCGTGATGAGCGCCTCCTTCACCAACCAGACGCTCGCCCAACTTGAGCTGTGGACCAATGGCGCCAAGTACGAAACCAAGGTCTATACCTTGCCCAAGCACCTTGATGAGAAGGTGGCCATGCTCCATCTGGGAAAGCTGGGCGCCAAGCTGACGACGCTCTCCAAGGACCAGGCCGACTATATCGGCGTGCCCACGGCCGGACCGTTCAAGCCCGACCACTACCGCTACTAGGTCTTCCTCTTCGTCATCCCCCGGCGCCGGCGTATCTCCAGTCCGCCGAGCCCCCCAAGCGCCGGGGGATGACGTTTTCGTTCTACAGCTAGCGCCGCTCCAAGCCCTCGGCTAACAAACCGGCCATGCCGCTCGCGCTTGTCATCTCCAGTCATGTCGCCGCCAGCCGGGTCGGCGGAACCGCCCAGGCCCAGGCCCTGGCGCCCTTCCGCATCGACACCATGGTGGTTCCCACCGTCCTCTATGGCCGCCATCCCGGCTGGGGGGCGCCCGGCGGCGCCTCGGTGCCGGTCGAGGCCATCGAGGGGATGTTGGACGGCATCGAGGCCAACGGCCTGTTCGCCCAGACCGACCTGGTGCTCACTGGCTATTTCGCTACGGCCGCCCAGGTGCGCGCCGCCGCTCGGGCCATCGACGCCGTGCGCGCCGCCCCGCGCGAGACCGGCGCCCGAAAGCCTATCATCATCATCGACCCCACCCTCGGCGACGCCGGCAAGGGGCTCTATGTCGCCGCCGACGTCGCCGAGGCGGTGATCAGCGACCTGGTCCCCCGCGCCGACATCGTGGCCCCCAACGCCTGGGAGCTGCAGCGCATGACCGGCGCCGAGACCCGCGATCCTACCCAGGCCCTGCACGCCGCCCGCCTGCTGGGCCGGCCGGTGATGGTCTCCTCGGTGCAGCGCGGCGGCGAGATCGGGGTGATCTACGCCGACAAGAAGGAGGCCTGGCTGGCCGCCCATCCACGGGCCGACTCAGCCCCCAAGGGCACCGGCGACCTGCTCTCGGCCCTGTTCGGCGCGGCTCTGATCGATGGCCTGACCACCTCCTATGCGCTCGCCCGCGCGGTCGGCGGGGTGGCCGAGACCATCAGCGCCGCCCAGATCTGGAACGCCGCCGAGCTGCCCATCGTGGCCATGGCCCAGCGGCTGAAGGCCGCCTCCCCCACCGTGCGCATGGAGCGTCTGGTCTGACCGAGATCTTCGGAACCTGCGCCCCGGCCTTCTTCGCGGTCCGGGAGGCCTTCGAGGCCAACTTCGCCAAGGGCGAGGAGCTCGGCGCGCGGTTCTCGCTGGTCCGCAAGGGCGAGGTGCTGGTCGACCTCTGGGCGGGGTTCGCCGACCGCCAGCGGACCCGGGCCTTCGATGACAAAACCCTGACCACCATCTTCTCCAGCACCAAGGCCATCGCGGCCTTGCTGATCGCCCGGCTGGTGGACTCAGGCCGGCTCGACTACGGCCAGACCGTCGCCAGCGTCTGGCCGGAGTTCGCGCAGGCCGGCAAGGCCGCCATCACCGTCGAGCAGGTGATGAGCCACCAGGCCGGCCTCTCGGGCTTCCCCGACCCCATGGAGCCGTCGCTCTGGTTCGACTGGGACGCCATCTGCGCCAAGCTGGCGGCCATGGCGCCGCTGTGGCCGCCGGGAACCGCCAGCGGCTACCACCCGGTGACCTTCGGCTACCTGGCCGGCGAGATCTTCCGCCGGGTGGACGGCCGCACCATGGGCACGGCCCTGCGGCAGGACCTGGCGGTTCCTTTCGACCTGGACCTGTGGATCGGCCTGCCGGATTCCGAGCATGGCCGCGCCGCCGACCTACAACGCCCCAAGGGCCCGGCTCGGTTCGGGGAGATCAACGAAGCCACACGCGCGGCCTTCCTCACCCCCTGGTCCTCGGCCGGCGGCCGTGGCCAGGCCGAGTGGCGGCGGACGGAGATTCCCTCGGCCAACGGCCACGCCACGGCCCTGGCGCTCGCGCGCCTGTTCGGCGCCCTTGCCAATGACGGCTGGCTGGACGGGGAGGTGATCCTGTCCCCGGCCCTGATCGCCGAGGCCTCCCGGGAGCGCATCGCCGGCCCAGACCTGGTCCTGCCCTTCACCATGAGCTGGGGGGCGGGTTTCATGCGCAACTCTGCCGTCAAGGTCTGGGGGCCGGGCGAGCAGACCTTCGGCCACTCCGGCTGGGGCGGCTCCTGCGTCTTCGCCGACCCGGAGACCGGCCTGGCCGGCGCCTATGTCATGAACCGCCAGTCCACCGACCTGATCGGCGACCGCCGCCCCGGGCTCCTGATCGAGGCGGCCTACGGGTCGCTGTAGATCCCTAAGGCGCCACCGGCGTCGGCAGCCTCCGTGACCGGCGCCAGGCGCCGTAGGTGAAGACCGCCGCCCCGCCCCAGATGAAGGCGAAGGAGATCGCCCTCAAGGGCGTGAAGGCCTCCCCTTGCGAAACCCCGATCGCGAAGCCGATGGTGGGGCCGATGAACTGCAGGAAGCCCATGAAGGAGAGCGGGATCCGGCGGGCGGCCCAGGAGAACAGCACCAGCGGCACCGCCGTGATCGGTCCCGAGGCGATCAGCCAGGCGATGGTGGCGGGCGACGCCAGGAAATGGCCGCCGCCCTGGCGCTCCAGCCACAGCACGAAGAAGAAGCTGGGCACGGCCAGCAGCAGGCACTCGATGAACAGGCCGGTCTGGGCGTCGGCCGCCACCTGCTTGCGCACCACCCCGTAGCCGCCGAAGGAAAGGGCCAGCGCCAGGGAGACCAGCGGCAGGTGGCCGAGCGCCACGGCCTGGATCACCACGCCGACCACGGCGAAGGCGATGGCGGCGACCCCGATACGATCCATGCGCTCGCGGAACAGCAGGGTCCCGGCGGCCATGTTGATCAGGGGGGTGATATAGTAGCCGAGGCTGGATTCCAGCACCCGGCCGGAATTGACCGCCCAGATGAAGACGATCCAGTTGGCGGCGATCAGCCCGGCCGACAGGGTGAGCCAGGCCAGCACCTTCGGCTGGCGGAACACCGCCACCGCCTGGCGCCATTGCTTGGCCAGCAGCACGAAGATCAGCGCCGTCGGCGCGCCCCAGATGGTGCGGTGGGCCAGGGTCTCCCAGGGGCCGACGCCCAGGTGGCCGATGGCCTGGAAGGCGAGCGGCACGAAGCCCCAGATGAAGTAGCAGAGGATGCCCGCGCCGAGCGCCGTGCGGTTGATCTGGGCGGAGTCGGTCACGGGCGGGCTTTCGAAGCGTCAGCGCAACGGCGGGTTGCTTACCTAGGCGTCGTTGCGCCGCCGGCAAGGGCCTTTCGCGCAAACCCTCGCGGAGTCCGGCCTAGGTATTGCGGCCCCACCTCCACTCCCGCTTGCGGTAGAGGAGGCGTCCTCACGCGCTAGGCGATGAGCTTGGTCTTGATCAGGCCGCGCTCGTGCAGGAGCTGGGCGATCTGGACGGCGTTCAGCGCCGCGCCCTTGCGCAGGTTGTCGGCCACGACCCAGAGGTTCAGGCCGTGCTCGACGGTAGGGTCGTTGCGGATGCGGCTGACGAAGACCGGGAACTCGCCCTGGGCCTCCTTGGGCGTCATGTAGCCCTGGTCGTTGCGGCTATCGATGACGATCAGGCCGGGGCTCTCGCGCAGCAGGTCGCGGGCCTCGTCTTCGTCCAGGTGCTCGTGGAACTCGATGTTCACGGCCTCGGAGTGGCCGACCATCACGGGCACGCGCACGCAGGTGACCGTCAGCTTGATGGCCGGGTCGATCATCTTGTGGGTCTCGTTCCACATCTTCTGCTCTTCGTCGGTGTAGCCGTCATCCTGGAACGACCCGATGAAGGGGATGACGTTGAAGGCGATCTGCTTGGGGAACTTCTTGGGCGGGGTCGCCCCCAAGACGAAGACGTTCTTGGTCTGGTCGAACAGCTCGTCCATGCCTTCCTTGCCGGCCCCGGAGACCGACTGGTAGGTCGAGACCACCACCCGCTTGATCTTCGCCCGGTCATGCAGGGGCTTGAGCGCCACCACCAGCTGGGCCGTCGAGCAGTTGGGGTTGGCGATGATGTTCTTCTTGTGCGCCCAGAGCACGTCGTCGGGGTTCACCTCCGGCACCACCAGGGGCACGTCGGGGTCCATCCGGAAGGCCGAGGAATTGTCGATGACGATGGGGCCGGCGGCGCCGATCTTCGGTGACCACTCCTTGGAGAAGGAGCCGGACACGCTCATCAGCACGATGTCGACGGTCGAGAAGTCGAACTGCTCGATGTCCTGGCACTTGATGATCTTCTCGCCGAAGGCGACCTCGAGCCCGATGGACTTGCGGCTGGCGATGGCGTGGATCTTGTCGATGGGGAATTGAACTTCCTCAAGGATGTTCAACATTTCGCGGCCCACATTACCCGTGGCGCCGACGACGGCTACGCGGTAGCCCATCGGGGTCTCTCCTCATCTTCAAGCGGAGCGTTCCGTTACGCTCCTGAGCCCGAAATCGCAAGCTGGGCGCGCGCCGCCGCGACGGCCTGACCCAGCAGGTCATGGACGGCGCGTCTTGACCGCCTATCGTGGCGGGCAAGAAACGACTCACGAGGAAACCCCATGACTCCGAATTCCGGCATGCCCTTCGCCAACCTGATGGGGGTGGAGGTCACCGACCCCTCCAAGGAGAAGGTCATCGGCAGGCTCGTCGTGCGGGCCGACCTCTGCACCTCCGGCCACATCCTGCACGGCGGGGCGATCATGGCCTTCGCCGACGCGCTCGGCGCCGTCGGGGGCTTCCTGAACCTGCCGGCGGGCGCGCGGACCACCACCATCGAGAGCAAGACCAACTTCGTCGGCTCGGCCAAGGAGGGGACGACGGTGACGGGAGAATCCATCGCCCTGCACATCGGCCGCTCCTCCAGCGTCTGGCAGACCCGCATCACCGGCGAGGACGGCAAGCTGGTGGCCATCGTCATCCAGACCCAGATGACCGTGCCCCTGGCGGAAAAGGCGGCGGGGTCCTAGACCCTGACCGTTTCAGATGGACCCATCTGAAACGGCAAGAAGGGTCTAGATTCAAAACATGAGAGCACGTCGGGCGGCGGAACCGGTATCCACTTCCGCCTGACGCGCTCTAGCCCTTCCCCGGCTTCGGCGCGCGACAGGCGCCCGACACCTGCTCGGGCGTCACGCTTTCCCCAGCGTCCAGGGCCGCGAACAGGGGGCGGAAGTCGCAGGAGCGGCCGTTGGCCAGGCCGCGGCCGGTGGCGAACAGGCCCTTGCGGTTGAAGAGGTTCACCGCGAACTCGTCGGAGCCGACATAGGCCCGCAGGAAGGCCAGGACCAGCAGCTCGCGGTCGGGGCCTTGCGTCTCCCCGCCCTCGATCATGGTGCGCCAGACCGCGCAATTGGCCTGGCCGTCCCAGACGTGGCCGGGCGCCAGGCTGGGCCGCTTGGCGGTGGGGATGGCGCAGGGGGTGTCGTTCTTCATGGCCACGAAGGCCGCCCCGGTTCGGGCCCGGGAGGTGAAGTCGAGATCCCGCGTCTCCCCGGCCTTGAAGGTGGCGAGCTTGGCCATCACCGCCTCGATCTCCTCGAGGTAGCGGGCCCCGGCCTGGACCCGCATGTCGTAGAAGAAGGCGTATTCAGAGAACCGGGGCTGGGGTCGGCCCTGCAGGGTGGCGGCCCATCGGGTCGCCAGATTCCAGGCCGAGGCGCGGAACACCTGTTCGCCCGCGTCCTGGGCGGCCACCACCGCCGGATCGCCGAGGAAGCCCTCCAGCTCGATGGCGAAGGCAGGGTCGATGACCCCGCCCTCTTGCACCGAGCGCGCCCAGGCCAGGGCTTCGGGCCGGGTCAGCGGGTCGCGGGACAGCCGGGCGTATTTGACGAAGTCCGCCCCGTGGAAGGGCATGTCAGCGGCGGCGCGCGTGTCGGCGTCCGGGATCTTGTCGATCAGGTCGGCGATGGTCCCCTGGCCGAAATTCCACTGCAGGGCCCCCACCGATAGGCCCTGTTTGTCCTTGTCGCCCGCCATGGTGATGTAGACCGCCAGGCTCGACGGCGCGGCGGTCTCCAGCAGCCGGGTCATCATCGAGGACGCCTGGGCCCAGGCGGGCGGCGGCGCGGCCGAGGCGGCTGGGGGCTCGGGGGCGGGCTCGGCCGGCTGAGCCTGGGCCGCCCCGGCGAGACAGAAGGCCAAGCCCAGTCCGACCCAAGGCCGCGCCATCCTCAGGCCTCGCCGGCCATCGCCAGGATCGCCTTCCATTCGTCCGGCTCGACCGGACAGACCGACAGGCGAAACTGCTTGAACATCTTCATCTCGGCCAGGGCCGGATTGGCCTTCATCTGGGCCAGGCTCACAGGTGTCTTCAGCGCCCGGACCGGAACCACTTCCACGGCGACAAAACGAGCCGCCGCGTCGCTGGGGTCGAGGAAGGCCTCGCGCGAGACCCTGCAGATCCCCACCACCTCCAGGCCCTTCTGGGAGTGGTAGAAGAAGGCCTCGTCGCCCAGTTTCATGGCCTTCAGATAGAGGGCCGCCTGGTTGTTGCGCACCCCGTCCCAGACGGTCTTCCCGTCGCGGACCAGGTCGTCATAGCTGAACGTCTCGGGCTCGGACTTCATCAGCCAGTGGGCGGCGGCCATCGCGGTCTCTCCCTGAACAACCGTCACGATATCGCCGACGCGACCGGGACTTGGCAATGGAGTCCTGGCGCTTGGGGGTCTGCATCCGCGCGCCCGCGCCCCGCGTATCTCGGCTGTCGGGGGAAACGACGCGAGGATGACCTTGAGCGCGATCGTCGACCGACGCCGCCTGATCGCCGGCGGCCTGGCCTGCCTGGCGCCGGGCCTGGCGCTGGCCGCCGTCCCGGCGGCCCGCCGCCTGACCTTCTCCGTCCTGCGCAACGGGACCAGGATCGGCGAGCACCTGATGACCTTCGCGGGCGATCCCGCCGCCCCCGTCGTCACCACCGAGGTGCGGATGGCGGTGAAGCTCGGGCCGGTGCCGGTGTTCCGCTATCATCACCATGCGGTGGAGCGCTGGAGCGGCGGCCGCTTCGCCAGCCTGGAGACCCGCACCGACTCCAACGGCAAGGCCGAGCGGGTCTCGGCCCGCCGCACCGAGGGGGGTGTCGTCATCGAGACCGCCGGGGCCCGGATCACTGGCCCGGCGAGCGCGCGGCCCTTCACTCACTGGAACCCGGAGGTCTTCTCCGGCCCCCTGTTCAACCCCCAGGAGGGCAAGCTGCTGAAGGTCACCGCCCGCCGGATCAGCCCCGGCCAGTGGGCCGTGCGCGGCGAGGCCGAGATCGACGACTTCTATGACGGGGCCGGGGTCTGGACCGCCCTGAAGGGCCGGCTCAAGGACGGCTCGATGCTGGAATACCGCCGGACCTGACCGCCGGATTCGCGGCCTGCGGGAGCCCCCTGGCGTCCCCGGCGCAAAGCGGTACCTTGGGTTGAGTCGTTCAGGGGGACAGCTTGTCAGGATTCCACAGGGCGCTGGCTTTGGCGCTGGCGCTGGTGTTCGCGCCGCTCTGCGCCGCCGCCGCGCCCGCGCCGGCCGACTCCGTCAATCCCCTGCCGCAGGATCCCAATCTCCGGCGCGGCGTCCTGGCCAATGGTCTGCGCTACGCCGTGCTCTCCAACGCGACGCCCAAGGGCGCGGTCTCCATCCGCCTGGCCATCGACGTGGGCAGCTATCAGGAGACCGAGGCGGAGCTGGGCGCGGCGCATTTCATCGAGCACCTGGCCTTCCGCGCCACCCGCGGCTTCCCGGAAGGCCAGCTTGACCGCGCCTTCGCCGCCATCGGCGTCGGCTTTGGCCGCGACCAGAACGCCGCCACCACCCTGCATGACACGGTCTTCCAGCTGGACCTTCCCGAGAGCGCCCCGGCCCATCTCGACCTGGCGTTCCGCTGGCTGCGGGAGGCGGCCGACGGCCTGACCTTCGAGCCCGCCGCCACCAACCGGGAGCGCGGGGTGGTGCTGGCCGAGAAGGAGGCCCGCAACAATCCGGGCGCCATCACCCAGGAGGCCATCACCCGCTTCCAGGCGCCCGGGCTCCGCTCCACCCTGCGCAATCCCATCGGCTCGGAGGCGGTGCTCGCCACCATCACCCCCGACGCGCTGCGGGCCTTCTATGAGCGCTGGTACCGACCCGACAACGCCATCGTGGTGGTGGTTGGGGACCTGCCGGCCCCCGTGCTGGAGGCCCGGGTCAAGGCGGCCTTCGCCTCCTGGACGCCGGCCCGTCCCGCCCCGGCGCGCGTCCCCCTGAGCGCGGCGGGCCTGGACAGCCGCCGCGGACTGGAGGCCTGGACCCAGACCGAAGGCCGGCTGGCCACGGCGGTCACCGCCTGCCGGCTGCAGCCGGCCACGCCGATGCAGCCCTATGACCTGGCCGCCCTGCGCAGCCGCATCCTGCGCGAACTGTGGCGCGCGGTGCTGAACGGGCGGCTGAACCAGGCGCGATTGCGCGATCCCAGCATCCTGGGGACGACCATGATGTTCTCCGACGACGTCCGCGACGCCCAGGCCGCCTGCCTGGTGGTGGCGCCGACCGCCGAGGCCTGGCGACCGGCCCTGGCCGTGGCCCAGGGGGAGCTGCGGCGCTTCGAACGCGACGGCCCCACCGAGCTGGAGCTGGAGCGGGCCTTGGAGAACCAGCGGGCCGACCTGCAGACCGCCATCACCCAGGCGCCTACCCGGGCCTCCCGCACCCTGGCCGACGACCTGGCCGACCGCGAGCTGGTGGGCTGGCCGATGGGCGAGCCGCGGGGCGAGTTGCGCGCCTTCAACCTGGCCGTGGAGGGGATGACCCCGGAGGATGTCCGCACGGCCTTCGCCAGGGACTGGTCCGGGGCGGGTCCGCTGCTGACCGCCACCGCGCCGTCGCCCCCCACGCCGCAGGTCCTGACCGCCGCCTGGGCCCGCAACGACGCCGGGAGCGCGCCGGGCCGGTACGCCGACCGCGATGCGGTGGCCTGGGCCTATGGTCCGCTGCCGGAGCCCGGCAAGATCGTCCGCCGCGAGACCCTGCGCAATCCGGATTTCGTCCGCGTGCGGTTCCGCAACGGCGTGGTCCTGAACCTGATGAAGACCCGGTTCGAGACCGGTTCCGTGGCCGTCAGGGTGCTGTTCGGCGCGGGCCGCAGGGAGGTGGAGAACAGCGCCTACATGACCGCGAACCTGGGGGCGGCCCTGTTTCCCGCCGGGGGCGTGGGCCGCCACAGCCTGGAGGAGCTGCAGAGCCTGTTCGGGTCCAACGGCCCCACCTTCCAGCTCAGCGTCACCGACTACGCCTTCGTCATTCAGCAGACGGCGATCTCCGCCAACCTGATCTACAATCTGCGGGTCCTGGCCACCTACATGGACGATCCTGGGTTCCGCGACAGTCTCGATTCCCGGATTCCGACCGCCATCGACCTGGTCTATCGCAGCCAGCGCACCAGCCTGCCCCAGGTGCTGCGGGAGGCGGTGGCCGAGACCGTCGCGCCGGGCAGCCCCCTCAGCCTGCCGGCGCCGGACAGGCTGGGAGGCCTGACCTCCAAGGCGTTCGGCGCGGTCCTGAGGCCGGCGGTGACCCAGGCGCCCCTGGAGATCACCCTGGTGGGGGACCTGGACGAGGCGAGCGCGATCGACAACGTGGCGCGGACCTTCGGCGCCCTGCCGCCGCGCCGGGCCGGCGAACGGGCGCGCGGCGACACCTTCTACATGCGCTATCCCGACCAGCCGCCGGCCGAGATCCACGCCACCCATGACGGCCCGGCCGACAAGGCGGCGGTGGGGGTGATCTGGCCCCTCTATGTCGCCACGCCATCGCGCCGGGCCGAGGAATACGCCCTGACGCTTCTGGCGGCGGTGTTCGCCGACGAGTTGCGCCACAGCGTCCGCGAGCGCCTGGGCAAGACCTACGCCCCCCTGGTCCTCGCCGACACGCCCGACGACGCCGACCAGGGGGAGATGATCGCCCTGGTGGAAACCTACCCCGCCGACCTGGACGCCGTGCGCGACGAGGTGCGGGCGGTGGCGGCCCGACTGGCGGGCGGCGACATCTCGACCGAGATTCTGGAGGCGGCCCGCACACCCCTGCTGGCCGAGGCCCGGGCCACAGCCCAGACCAACGCCTGGTGGGCCGGGGCGCTCCTGGCCTCGTCGACCTACGACCAGGGGCTGCGCGACGCCGTGGCCTATCAGGGGATGATCGGCGCGATCACCGTCGCCGATCTCCGCAAGGCGGCGGCCACCTGGCTCAGCCGCCCGCCGATCGTGGTCACGGCGCGGCCCCGCGGCGCGCCCTCGGAGAACACGCGATGAACCGCCTCCCCCCCACCCTGCTGGCCCTGGCCCTGCTGGCCGCGGTCGGCGCCGGTCCGGCCGGCGCCCAGAGCCGTCAGGACGCCGCCGCCTGCGCGGGAGAGGGCCGGCCGGCGCCGAGCCCGGAGCGGATCGTCCAGGCCTGCGACAAGGTGATCGCCACGGCTCCCGCGGGGTCCGAGCAGGCCCGGGCGCACCGGCGGCGGGCCTGGGCCCTGTTCGAACTGCAGCGCTACGAGCCGGCCCTGGCGGACCTCGAGGCGGCCCTGAAGGTCGACGCCGCCGACGACGACGCCCTGATCCTGCGCGGGATCATCCGCTATGAGATGGAGGCCTACGACCTGGCGCTGGCCGACTACGACACGGTGCTGGCGCGCCAGCCGGGCAACGTCTCGGCCCTCTATGAGCGGGGACTGGTGTGGCAGTACGGAAAGCCCGATCCCGCCAAGGCGCGGGCCGACTTCGACGCCGTCCTCGCCCGGGAGCCCGACAGCTTCACGGCCCTGCTGCAGCGGGGCCTGCTGATCCAGGACAAGGCTCCCGCCGACGCGCTGAAAGATATCGACCGCGCCGTCCGCCTGCGGCCCGCCGACGCCAGCGCCCGGCGGGTGCGCGCCGAGCTTCGGGAGACCCTGAAGCAGCCGGCCGAGGCCCTGGCCGACTACGCGGTCATCCTGCGCGCCAACCCGAACGACATTCTCGCACTCACTGGGCGGAGCTACCTGCGGGCCGACCAGGGCGACCTGGCCGGGGCGCTGAAGGACGCCGACAAGGCCATCGCCGCCGACCCCGGCCGCACCGACGGCTATCTCGCCCGCGGCTACGCCTTGGAGCTGGGCGAACAGCCCGAGGCCGCCGCCCAGGCCTTCGAGGCGGTGCTCAAGATCTCACCGCGGAATCTCCACAGCCTTCGCCGCACGGCGCTGATCTATCGGCGCCTCGACCGCCTGGATCTGGCGATGGCCCGCATCGAGGTCGCCCTGAGCGTCGACCCCAAGGACACCGAGGCGCTCTTCGAGCGGGCCCTGATCTTCACGGCCGGCAAGGCGTTCGCCAAGGCCGAGGCCGACTACGACGCGGTCATCGCGCTGAAGCCCAGCGCCGCGGCCCTCTACAACCGCGCCCACCTTCGCGCCCAGGCCGGCGACCACAAGGGCGCGATCGAGGGCTTCACCCGGGCCGCCGCCCTGGACCCGCAGGATCCCGAGATCCTGCTGTCCCTCGGCTACGAGGAGGAACAGCTGGAGCGGCCGGACGCGGCCCTGCGGGCCTATGACGCGGCCCTGGCCCTGAAGCCCGACTATGTGGACGCCCTGGTCAATCGCGGAATGATCCTGGCGGTGCGCAAGGACTGGGCCGGGGCCGCCCAGGCCTATGAGCAGGCGCTGAAGATCGCGCCGACAAGGGCCGACCTCCACGTCGCCCTGGGGGAGGTGCGCGGCGCCCAGGGGGACGACGCCACGGCCCTGATGGAATACGGCCGCGCCCTCAAGCTCGACCCCAAGTCCCGTCAGGGCTGGATCGACCGCGCCGAGCTGCTGGACAATCTGGGCCGGAACCGGGAGTCCCTGGCCGCCTACGAGGCGGTCCTGAAGGTCTATCCCGCGGACGCCGACCTGCTGGTGGGCCGCGCCCGGGTGTCACGGGAGATGGGCGACACGGCCTCGGCCCTGCGCGACCTGGACGCCGCCGTGAAGATCGCGCCGACCTCGGCCTATGTGCTGAACTCGCGCGGACTCTACTATTGGCACGCCTCGAAGAACGCCGAGGCGATCGCCGAATTCGACAAGGCCGTGGCCGCCGACCCCAAGTTCGAGGCGGCCTATTACAACCGCGCCCTCGCCCTGGCCGACGAGGGTCGGTACGACCGCGCGATCCGCGACCTCAACATCTCCCTGAGCCTGGCGCCGGGCGATGCCGACAGCCTGTCCCAGAAGGGCGAGGTCTATCGGCTCATGCAGGACCATGTGCGGGCCATCGAGCTGCTGGACCAGGCCATCGCGGCCGATCCCCGCCACGCCCGGAGCTGGTGGCGTCGGGGCCTGGCCAAGGCGGCCCTGGGCGACGCCGCCGGGGCGACCGCCGACAAGGCCCAGGCCAAGCGGCTGGACCCCGACATCTCCTGAACCCGCCGGGATCTAGAGCACGTCAGGCGGAAGTGGATACCGGTTCCGCCGCCCGACGTGCTCTGATGTTTTGAATCTAGACCCTTCTTGCCGTTTCAGATGGGTCCATCTGAAACGGTCAGGGTCTAGAGGGCGGCCAGCACCGCGTCACCCATCTGGACGGTGGAGAGCGCCCCGCCGAGATCCCGGGTCCGCGCGCCGTCCTCCAGGGCCTTGTTCACCGCAGCGAACAGCCTGTCGGCCAGGTCGATGCGGTCCAGGGACCAGCGCAGGGCCATCTCGAAGGAGAGGATGGCGGCCAGGGGATTGGCCACGCCCTGGCCGGCGATATCGGGCGCCGAGCCGTGGATCGGCTCGTAGAGGCCCGGTTTGCCAGACACTCCAAGGGCCGCCGAGGGCAGCATGCCCAGCGATCCGGTGAGCTGGGCCGAGATGTCCGACAGGATGTCGCCGAACAGGTTGTCGGTGACCATGACGTCGAACTGCTTGGGGTTCTTGACGATCTGCATGGCCGCGTTGTCGGCCAGGATGTGCTCCAGCTCGACATCGGCATAGTCGCGGGCGTGCAACTCGGTGACCACCTGGCGCCAGAGCAGGCCGCTGTCCATCACGTTGGACTTCTCGGCCGAGGTCACCTTGTTGCGGCGGCCGCGGGCCAGTTCGAAGGCCACCCGGGCCACCCGCTCGATCTCGGCGGTGGTGTAGACCTGGGTGTCGACGGCCCGCTTGCCGCCGCCCGGCAGGTCCTCGATGAAGCGCGGGCTGCCGAAATAGATGCCGCCGGTCAGCTCGCGGACGATCATGAAGTCCAGGCCCTCGACCACCTCGCGCTTGAGGCTGGAGGCGTCGGCGAGCGGCTGGAAGCAGAGGGCCGGGCGCAGGTTGGCGAACACCTCCATGCCGGCGCGAAGGGCCAGCAGGCCGGCCTCGGGACGCTTGTCGCGGGGAACGCCCGCCCACTGCGGGCCGCCGACCGCGCCCATCAGCACGGCGCGGGACGCCTTGGCGGTGGCCAGCGCCTCGTCGGTGAGCGGGGTCCCGTGGGCGTCATAGCTCGCACCCCCGAACAGCCGCTCCTCGACCTTCAGGTCGGGGGCGAGCGCGCTCACCACGCGCCGCACCTGGGCGGTGACTTCGGGTCCGATGCCGTCGCCCGGCAGGAGGAGGAGGTCGGTCATGTCGGAAGCCTTGGAGAGAACCTAAAGCGCGCGCTCGGAAGCGGTCTCGTAGGCGAAGAGCCTGCGGTCGCCAACACCGAACTGGGGCCAGGACGCCCGCCAGGTCGCCATATGCGGCTGCTGGAAGTGAGCCTCGATGGCGGCCTGGTCGCGCCAGGCTTCGTACACTCGGATCAGGCCGGGATCGGCCACGTCCTGGGCATAGGAATATTCCAGGCAGCCGTCCTCGGCGCGGCTGGCGGCCAGCATCGCCAGCATGTGCGGGCGGAAGGCGTCCAGGTTCTCCGGCGGGACGCGGACCGTCCCGGCGATGATGACGGTCACGCCCGTTCCAGCCAGGGCTCGGAGAGGGCCCGCTTGCTCTCATAGACGTCGATGTCCATGGCGGCGGTCAGGGTCTCGCCGATGGCGTCCAGGCCCTGCAGCATCTTGGCCTTGCGCTGGGGATCGATCTGGAAACTGAAGGCCGCGCCGGAAGGCGAGACCACGGTCTGGGCCTCAAGGTCGACGGTGACCACGTGGTTGCCGCCCTTGGCCTCTTCCATAAGGGCCTGGACCTCCTCGGGCTTCAACACCACGGGCAGCAGGCCGTTCTGGAAGCAGTTGTTGTAGAAAATGTCGGCGAAGGAGGTGGAGATCACACAGCTGATCCCGAAATCCAGCAGGGCCCAAGGCGCATGCTCGCGGCTCGACCCGCAGCCGAAATTGTCGCCCGCCACCAGGACGCCGACGCCTTTGTACTCCGGGCGGTTCAACACGAATTCGGTCTTTTCCACCCCCTGCTCGTCGAAGCGGAAGTCGTAGAACAGGCCCTTGCCCAGGCCCTCGCGCTCCACGGTCTTCAGGAACTGCTTGGGGATGATCTGGTCGGTGTCGATATTGGCCATGGTCAGGGGCGCCATGCGCGCATCGAGCTTGGTGAAGGCTTTCATCTGAAACTCAGGCGTTCTGCTGGATGATGAGGGCCGGGGCCGAGGGCACGCCCGAGCGCAGGGTGAAGACCTTGGTGCCGGGCTTGCGGCCCGTGCGGACCTCGGAGACGTCGAAGCCGGCCGCGGCGATCCGAGCGCGGGCCGCGTCGGCGTCGGTGACCCGCCAGGCCAGGCCGCCGAAGCGGTCGGGGGCGTCGGACACCGGCGTCTTCAGGCTGGCGCCCATCTCCACAACCGCCGAGCCGCAGCGGAAGAACAGTTGGCGCACGCCCCATTGTTCGTTGGCGCGGTCGAGGCGCAGGTCGAGGCCGAGCTTGGCGCCGTAGATGGCCAGAGCCCGGTCGGGATTGGCGGTGTTGATCACCACGTGGTCCAGCTCGCTGACGGCCGAGGCCTCGCTCTCGACGGGCTCCGACAGCGGCCAGGGCTCGCCGCTGCGGGGCGGATCCACCAGCAGGATGTTGAGGCCCCCGGTGTCGGCGGCGTTCAGCGCCGAGGTCGTCCAGTAGCGCTTGCGGCCGTCGTCGTGGGTCGAGCGGGTTGGGCCGGGCGTGCTGCCCCGCAGGCCGCGGCGCTCGGCCAGCTTCTGCGACGCCTCGGCGTTCTCGACCGTGAAGGCGATGGCCCAGATGCCCTCGCCGTGCTCGGCCAGGTGCTTGCGGATGGTGTCGCCGAAGGCGCCCTCGCCGTGCGGGGTGATGACGTCCAGGGCCATGTTGGGCAGCTGGAACCAGGCGTGGCGGGCCCCGCCGTCGCCGCCGATCCAGTTGGGCTCGCGGCCCAGCAGGGCGCGGTAGCCGGCGACGGCCGCGTCCAGATCGTTCACCGCCAGAGCAATGTGATCCAGGGCCGTGATCACGCCATCATCTCCCGGACATCGACGATGTGGCCGGCGATGGCGGCGGCGGCGGCCATGGCCGGGCTCATCAGGTGGGTGCGTCCGCCCCGGCCCTGGCGGCCTTCGAAATTGCGGTTGGAGGTCGAGGCGCAGCGTTCCCCCGGCGCCAGGCGGTCGGGGTTCATCCCCAGACACATCGAGCAGCCCGGCTCGCGCCAGTCGAAGCCGGCCGCCTTGAAGATGGCGTCCAGGCCTTCTTCCTCGGCCTGTTCCTTCACCAGGCCCGAGCCCGGCACCACCATGGCCCGCACGTGAGGCGCCACCAGGCGGCCGTTCAGGAAGGCGTGCTGCGCCACCGCGGCGGCGGACCTCAGGTCCTCGATGCGGCTGTTGGTGCAGGAGCCGATGAACACCACGTCCACCCTGGCCTCGGTGATCGGCTGGCCGGCGGTGAGGCCCATATAGTCCAGCGCCCGCTCGGCGGAGATCTTCTTGTCCGGGGTGGCGAAGCTCTCCGGCGACGGCACGTTTCCGGTGACCGCCACCACGTCCTCAGGGCTGGTGCCCCAGGTGACGGTGGGGGCGATGTCGGCGGCGTCCAGCACCACCTCGCGGTCGAACACCGCGTCGTCGTCGGAGAAGAAGGTCTTCCAGTGGGCGAGCGCCATCTCCCAGGCCGCGCCCTTGGGCGAGGCGGGGCGGCCCATCATGTAGTCATAGGTGGTCTGGTCGGGGGCCACGAGACCCGCCCGGGCCCCGGCCTCGATGGCCAGGTTGCAGAGGGTCATGCGGCCTTCCATCGAGAGACCCCGGATGGCCTCGCCGGCATATTCGATCACCGAGCCGGTGCCGCCCGCGGTGCCGATGGCGCCGACGATGGCCAGGGCGAAGTCCTTGGCGCCGACGCCCGGACCCGGGGTCCCGTTGACGGTGACGCGCAGGTTCTTCGACTTCTTCTGGCGCAGGGTCTGGGTCGCCAGCACATGCTCCACCTCCGACGTGCCGATGCCTTGGGCCAGAGCTCCGAAGGCGCCGTGGGTCGAGGTGTGGCTGTCGCCGCAGACGATGGTCATGCCCGGCTGGGTGCGGCCCTGCTCAGGCCCCACCACGTGGACGATCCCGTTGCGGATATCGCCCATCGGGAAGAACTCGATGCCGTTGTCCCTGACGTTGCGCTCCAGGGTCTGGAGCTGCAGCCGCGCCTCCTCGTCGGCGACCGCGCCCACGCCCAGCGCCTGGCCCTCGGTGGGCACATTGTGGTCGGCCACCGCGAGCGTGCGGTCGGGACGGCGCACGGGGCGGCCGGCGGCGCGAAGGCCGGCGAAGGCCTGGGGCGTCGTCACCTCGTGGATCAGGTGCAGGTCGATATAGAGGATCGCCTCGCCGTCTTGCTGCGCAACGACGTGGGCGTCCCAGATCTTGTCATAAAGGGTCTTGCCGGACATGGGCGGCATGTAGGGTCGCAGGGCCCCCTAAGTCCAGCACCCCGCGACGAATTCCCCGAGGCCCGCGCAAGGATTTGCCTCAGGCCGCGGCCTTTTGGTCGGCCGGGAGGCAACCTTGACCCTGAAGGGCGGTCCGAAGCGCGGTTTCCAGGGGTGTGTGGGGCTCCGCGCCGAGGGTTTTCACCAGCCTGGCGTTGTCCAGCAGGACGGTGTTGTCCCAGAGGTAGCGCATCTCGGCGAGTTCGCGGAGCATCTCCACCAAGGGGGCGAGCGCCCGCAGAGCCAGCCACGGGAAGCGTCTGACCGCCAGCCTGCGGCCCGCGACACGCTCCAGGGCCGCGATCATCTGGTCGCCGGTGATCTGGTGCCCGCCGAAATGGTAGGCGGCGTGGTCGGGCAGGGTGGCCTCGATATCGGCCAGCCGCGCCATGGTCTCGGCGAGGTCGGGCAGATAGGCCCAGGCGTGGCGGATTTCGCGCGGGCCGGGGTAGGCGACGCTCTTGAGCGGCTTGTCCTTGGCGACCATCCCCTCGGTCAGGAAGGAGCTGGCGCTGACCGGGCCGAAGAAGTCGCCGGCCCGGACCACCAGGGTCCGCACGCCCGCGCTCTCCAACCGCCTTTCCATCGCCACCCGGATCGCGCCCTTGCGGGTCCTGGGGTTCTGCGGCGCGTCCTCGGCCATCATCGGAAAGGCGTCGGAACCGTAGTTGTAGACATTGCCGGGGAAGAGGATCCGCGCGCCCGTGGCCTTGGCCGCCGCGATGGTGGCCTCCAGCATGGGCATGGCCAGGCCCGCCCAGTTCTTGTAGCCGGGGGGGCTGGCGGCGTGGACGATCAGCTGCGCGCCTTGCGCCGCCGCCGTCACCTCGGCGGCCGACATGGCGTCGCCCTTCACCCATTCGATCGCGTCCAGGCCGACCGCCTCGCGGGCCGCCCGCGCGGGGTCGCGATGCAGGCCGCGCACGCGCCAGCCATGGGCCAGCAGCGCGGCGGCCACCTCCCCGCCCACCGATCCCGTCGCCCCGATCACCAGAGCGCTCTTGTCTGAGGTCGCCATGTCGCCATCTCCTTGAGAGACCAAGACGATCGGCCCCGGGGAGCGCAGACGAAATTGCGGATATCCGTGACTCAGCTATTCATGAGCGCATGAGCGATCCGACCTGGGACCTGTACCAAAGCCTGCACGCGGTTCTGCAGTCGGGCAGCCTGTCAGCGGCCTCCCGCTCCCGAGGCCTGACCCAGCCCACGATCGGCCGGCACATCGAGGCGCTGGAACAGCAGCTGGGCGCACCGTTGTTCCTGCGCAGCCCGCGAGGCCTGACCCCCACTGACCTGGCCCACAGCCTCAAGGCTCACCTGGAGGAAATGCACGCCGCCGCCGCAGCCGCCGCGCGCGACGCCTCCGGCGCGGCCGACAGCGAGAAGGGCTCCGTCCGCATCGCCGCCAGCCTGATTGTCGGGGTCGAGGTGCTGCCGCAGATCCTGGCCGGCTTCATGGAACAGCATCCGGAGATCGCCATCGAGCTGGTGCTGTCCAACAAGATCGAGGACCTGTCGCGCCGGGACGCCGACATCGCCGTGCGAATGGCCCGCCCGACCCAGGGCGCCCTGGTGGCGCGCAAGGTCGGCATGCTCGGGGTCGGCTTCTATGCGACCCAGGCCTATCTGGACCGGCGCGGCGCGCCAGAGAGCCTCGAGGACCTGGAGAACCACACCATCATCGGCTTCGACCGGGAACGCCCGCCCCTGGAGGCGCTCACCAACATCGAGTTTCCGCGGCCCATCACCCGCGAGATCTTCAGTTTCCGCACCGACGACGACGCCGCCCAGAT
Organism: Phenylobacterium sp.; assembly: GCF_030645195.1. Taxonomy (GTDB): domain Bacteria; phylum Pseudomonadota; class Alphaproteobacteria; order Caulobacterales; family Caulobacteraceae; genus Phenylobacterium. The sequence continues at coordinate 26,084 of NZ_JAUSLW010000062.1, forward strand.
CTCGGCGATCCGGGCCGGCATGGGGATCGGCGGCGTCCAGCATCAGATCGCTCGCCGCGACGGCCTGGTCCCGGTCCTGGCCAACGCCTTCTCTTTCCAGCTCGAATGCTGGATCGCCATGCACGAGAACCTGAAGGGCAGCCGGCGCATGCGGCTGATGTTCGACCACCTGGTCGCGGGGTTCGGCGAGTATCTGGGGCGCAAGTGATGGGCCGTCTTCCGGACTTCCCCGTCGAGGGCGGCTGCGCCTGCGGGTCCCTCCGCTATCGGCTGAACGCGCCGCCGATCGCGGTCTATACCTGCCACTGCACCGACTGCCAGTCCCTGACCGGCAGCGCCTTTTCCATGGCCATGCCGGTGTTCCGCAAGGATTTCGAGGTCACCCGCGGTGAACCCGGAAGCTGGCCGCGCAAGGCCAGTTCGGGGACCGTGATCCCCCAGCGCTTCTGCCCGCAATGCGGCGCCCGAATCTTCACCGAACCGCCGGGCGGGCCGCATTCCCTGACCATTCGGCCCGGAACCCTGGACGACACGAGCTGGCTGCACCCGGTCTCGGCCTTCTGGGTGAAGAGCGCCCAGCCCTGGGTCCAGTTCGCCGACGATGTCCTGCAGTACGAGACCCAGCCCACCGACTTCACGCCGGTGATGAAGGCGTGGAAGGCTTGGATCGAGGGCTGAAACGAAAACGGCGGCCCCGTCGCCAGGGCCGCCGTTTGAAACTCGTAGGGTCGGAAGACCTAGTCCTCGGCGGTTTCCGCCGGGGTGACGGTTTCCGGCTTGGCCGCGCCGCCGGTGTAGGAGCGTTCGGCGATCCGGGCCGACTTCCCGCGACGGTCGCGCAGATAATAGAGCTTGGCGCGACGCACGACGCCGCGGCGCTTCACCTCGATGGACTCGATCATCGGCGAGTGGGTCGGGAACACCCGCTCCACGCCTTCGCCGAAGGAGATCTTGCGGACGGTGAAGCTCTCGTTGATGCCGCCGCCCTGACGGGCGATGCAGACACCTTCATAGGCCTGGACGCGCTCGCGCTCGCCTTCCTTGATCTTCACGTTGACGCGAAGGGTGTCGCCGGCTTGGAAATCGGGGATCTTGCGGGTGGCGAGAAGGCGGTTGCGCTCTTCGTCTTCCAGCTGCTGGATGATGTTCATCGGGTGGTCCTCTAGGTCTTCGGGCTTAATAGCCCATAGGCTGTAGATTGGCGGTTCTCCGCGCCCACAACTCCGGCCGCTGCTTCCGCGACCTCTCTTCGCGCTGCTCAGCTCTCCATTTCCGCACCAGGGCGTGATGGCCGCTCAGCAGCACCTCGGGGATATCCAGGCCTTCGAACGTCCGCGGTCGCGTATATTGCGGATGCTCGAGGAGCCCGTCCTCGAAGCTTTCTTCACTCAAACTCTCGGCCTGCCCCAACACACCGGGGACCAGCCGTACGCACGCCTCGATCGTCACCAGGGCCGCAGCCTCGCCACCGGCGAGCACCGCGTCGCCGACGGCGACCTCCTCGAACCCCCGGGCGTCAAGCACCCGCTGGTCCACCCCCTCGAACCGGCCGGCCAGGACGATCAGTCCAGGCCCGTCAGCCCACTCGCGAACCCGCGCCTGGGTCAGGGGCTGACCCCGGGCGCTCATATACAAAAGCGGCCGTCCTCGCCGCTCCACGCTGTCCAGCGCAGAGGCGATGACGTCCGCTCGCATCACCTGTCCCGGGCCGCCACCCGCGGGGGTGTCGTCCAGGAAGCCGCGCTTATCCTTGGAAAATCCCCGAATGTCCACTGTTTCCAAGGACCAGAGCCCCTGCTCGCGCCAGGCCGTGCCGATCAGCGAAACGCCGAGCGGACCTGGGAAGGCCTCGGGAAACATGGTCAGGACGGTGGCGTCGAAGGACATCTGCGGCTTTTGGACCATCGGCGTGCGTAATTCTACCGCCTTGCCCGAGCGCCGCTATGGGCCTAATCCAGCGCCTTTCGCACTTGCAGCATATTTCGAGACGCATATGGACACTCCCGAGAGCCTGCCCGAGACCCTGTCGCTGGAGCGCCTGGAGCTGAACCTGTTCCGGGGCGTCAGCCCGTCCATGGGACCGGGCCGCATCTTCGGGGGCCAGGTGATCGCCCAGTCCTTGCTGGCGGCCTATGAGACGGTCGAGGACCGGGTCTGCCACTCGCTGCACTGCTACTTCATCCGCCCGGGCGATCCGCGCGTGCCGATCGTCTTCGACGTGGATCGCTCGCGCGACGGCGGCACCTTCACCACGCGGCGGGTGGTGGCCATCCAGAACGGCAAGCAGATCTTCAACCTCGCCGCCTCCTTCCAGGTCCTGGAAGAGGGCTTCGAGCACCAGGCGCCCATGCCTGACGTGCCGGGTCCTGCAGACCTGGAGGACGACTCCGTCAAGCAGCGCAAGATGATGGAGAAGGCCCCGGAGGAGATGCGCAAGATGATGTCGCGTCCGCGGCCCATCGAGATGCGTTCGGTCGGTCCGTCCTCCTGGAGCAAGGGCCCCAAGCCCGCCGAGAACAGCGTCTGGTTCCGCGCCACGGCCCCCATCGGCGCCGATCCGCACATGCACCAGGTGATCATGGCCTATGCGTCGGACATGAACATGCTCTCGACCGCCATGCGCCCGCACCGCGTCGAGTGGCAGACCCCCGGCCTGCAGTCGGCCAGCCTCGACCACGCCATGTGGTTCCACAAGCCGTCCAACTTCAACGAATGGCACCTCTACCACCAGGACAGCCCTTCGGCGTCGGGCGGGCGGGGCTTCGTGCGCGGCTCGATCTACGACCAGAAGGGCGACCTCGTCGCCTCGGTCACCCAGGAAGGCCTGATCCGGCTGCGCAAGCCGGACGCCAAGACCTAAAACCCCGCGGCCAGGTCAGGCCTTGGTGTCCACCGCGTCGCCGTCGTGAGCCGCATCGTGGCTGGCGTCGTTGGCCGCATAGGGATTGACCGGGGCGCCCGCGGCTTCCGCAGCCGCGGCGCTCGGCCCCGTGGAGCCCTTGGCCGCCACCACCACCATGGCCGGGCGGATCAGCCGGCCCAGCAGTTCGTAACCCGGCTGCAGCACCTGGATCACCCCGCCGGCGCCGACCTCGGTGGAGGGCTGCTCCATCATGGCCTGGTGCTGGTGCGGGTCGAACTTCACGCCCTTCTCGGGCTCGATCTTCTTCAGCCCATTGGTCTCGAAGGCGGCCTGCAGCGACTTGGCCGTCATCTCCACGCCGACGACGAAGTTCTTCACCACCGTGTCGGCGCTGTCGGCCGGGGCGGCGGCGAGCGCTCGGCCCATGTTGTCGGCGGCGGCCAGCAGGTCCTTGCCGAACTTCTGGATGGCGTAGGCGCGCGCGTCATTAGCCTCGCGCTCGGCGCGGCGGCGGGTGTTCTCCGCCTCGGCGGCGTAGCGCAGCACCTGCTCCTTCAGCCCCTTGTTCTCGGCGGTGAGGGCCTCGATGTGGTCGATCGCCGCATCGGCGATCTCGTTGACGTCTTCGGCCGGCGTATGATCGTCGGACATGTTCAATCCTTCACGCGTTCTCGGACCTGGGACAGCACGCGGGCGGTATAGTCCACCAGCGGGATGACCCGGGCATAGTTTAGGCGGGCCGGACCGATCACTCCGATCGCGCCCAGCACCTTCTGACCGCCCGTCATATAGGGCGCGGCGATCACGGCGGAACCCGAAAGCGAAAACAGCCGGGTTTCGGCCCCGATAAAGATGCGCACGCCCTGGGCTTCGTTGACCCCGTCCAGCAGGCCGATGAGCTGTTCCTTCTGTTCGAGGTCGTCGAACAGCATCCTAACGCGCTCGAGGTCGTCCAGGGTCTCCGGATCGGCCAGAAGATTGCCGCGGCCCCGCACGATCAGGGCGCGCTCGGCCACCTCGCCCCCGCCCCAGGCGGCCAGGCCATCCTCCACCAGCCGGGCGGCGGTCTCGTTGAGCTGCCGGCGGGCGGTGTCCAGTTCGGTGCGCATCTCGCGCCCGGCCTCGGCCAGGGTCTTGCCGCGCAGACGGGTGTTGAGGAAGTTCGACGCCTCCTGCAGGGCGCT